>JAPLHZ010000320.1 GCA_026389365.1 Cyanobacteriota bacterium | reverse complement strand
CATCTTTCAGGGTGGATTGGATAGATTCGCTGAAGATCATACTACGCACCCCAAGACGTCAGAATTTTGTCAGTGAAGCATCAATGATCTACTCCGACTTCTCTAGTATTGCTGGGGTTCTATTTGTTGGCAAGTCCCTTAGTTTGTCTCGTCTACGGGAAAGTTTTAGTTTAAATTTAGAAGAGCCAGAGAATCTTGTTGAACAATGTCATCCGATCGCCCTCTCCCCATGCCAAACGATGCGATCGCAGGGAGAACCGATCGATTATCCACGCGGCAGTAGTTTATCTGCTTCGTTTACCGTCCCTTCGACTACGCTCAGGGAATAGATTGCTATACATAAATCGCCTCAGCCAAAACGCGATCGCATATTTCTATGCATATGCCATCACCTCCATCTTCAACCTTTCACCCACCTCATCCTCAGCCACATCAAGGTCATAGTCCATCTGCAAACCCAGCCAAAACTTAGGCGACATATTGAAGTAATAGGCAAGACGGATCGCAGTATCCGCAGTAATTCGTCGCTTACCGTGAATGATTTCATTAATACGTCTCGCAGGAACCCGAATCGCCAGAGCCACTTGATTTTGACTCAAATTCATCGGCTTGAGAAATTCTTCTAAAAGCACTTCCCCAGGGTGAATAGGATTAAGTTTATCTACACTCATTAGATTGCCTCAATGATAATCAACAATTTCGACATTCATCGCATCACCATCTTGCCAGTCAAAACAAATCCGCCATTGGTCATTAACCCGAATACTATATTGACCATCGCGATCGCCACCCAAACGCTCTAGTCGATTTGCGGGCGGAATGCGTAGCTCCTGCAAAGTTTGAGAACGGTTAAGCATTCTTAACTTCCTTAGCGCCACCTGTTGAATATCCGATGGCAACTTACGCGATCGTTGACGCTCAAATATTTTTTGAGTCTCCTTATCTTTAAAGTTGCGGATCACACCTTAAACAAGCTCTATTTACATTTGCATTATATAACGTATCACGTTAAACGCTAATAGTTAGCTTCGACTACGCTCAGCTAGCGTTGGCTGAGTGTAGTCGAAGCCAGCAAACCCTCCAACTCCTTCATCCCTTGCTGAATCTCAGCCTCCAACCTCGCCAAATCCGCAATGATATCTGTAGGAGCGCGATGATCGACCTCCTCATGTACCACCTCCTTATAACGATTCAAACTCAAATCATAGCCCTGCGCCACAATATCCGCCTTCGGCACACAAAAACTCTGAGCCGTGCGATCGCGATCGACTTCGTTTACCGTCCCTTGGACTTCGTTTACCGTCCCTTCGACTTCGCTCAGGGAGCTAGATTTTTGGTGGCTGAGCGGAGTCGAATTTATGCTGAGCATTGTCGAAGTAGCCAAAACCCCACTAGAATCTCCTGCTTCGTTTACCGTCCCTTCGACTTCGCTCAGGGAGCTAGAGCTGTTCCCTGAGCGGAGTCGAAGGGAACACCAACGACTCAACACACCAGGCAAATTATTTTTGGAATGCTCCTCATCCGTCAACGGTGTAGCAGGCACAGCACCCTGTTTATCATCAGACAATAAAAGCGATCGCTTATCATCCAAACTCAACCCATCCGCCTTCACATCATAAAATCAAACAAAATCCGTACCACCCGATTCCGTTTTTGTGAATAACAAGATCGCCGTCGAGACTCCTGCATAGGACTTAAACAACCCACTCGGCAAAGAAATCACCCCATCTAACTTTTGTTCTTCTACCAAAGATCTGCGAAGTTCTTTATGCGCCTTCGATGAACCAAATAGAACTCCATCAGCCACAATTACCGCAGCCCGTCGCCATCACCAAAAAGCCACAAGTCCCACTCAGATCACATCCCCCGCCGTCGGTGCAGTTAGCTCCACCATCAACTGAATAATATGGCGCGGTGTCCGAAACTGCCCATTCTGTCCAGCACTAGCAATCTTCCCCAACATATATTCATAGAGATCGCCCTTCGTATCGCGATCGTCCATCGGCACACCACGGCACACCATCCAAAGCATCCACCACCTTAGCCAACAATGCAGGAGTCGGAATCGTAAACCTTGCATCCTTCATGTGATGCGCGTAGATTGATTTGACTTTTAATGTCCCCTGAGATCATAGTTTACCTATCTTATCCGCTTGAGTCGAAAAATTTTGGGTGAATATCACTTTAGCTCGATCTGGCGCGATCGTGGCTTCGAGCAATCACAAACTCACCTTGCTAACGTGACAATGGGTGAGTTGCTACTCAAAAAAAGACTAAAAATCTGGACTTTGATTACTGCATCATCGACTCACCACCCCAGCGATCGGCGTTCCTGAGATGTGGCTGATTGATCCTCATCGCGCTTGGCCAAGTCGGATCCACCTCGCAGCCAATTTGACAACTAGAACACACTCGATCGCTGAATCTAAATTTCCCCTCTAGCTTAGAGATAAGACCCCTCACAGAAATTTCAGGATATAACGATCGATGTTCAACAAAATTCGCAATCTGATTCGGCGATTCTTTCGCAAATCTAGTACCCTCAATCGACAATCCCTGAATGTGCCGAGTTTGATTGTGATTGTACTCGTGGACATTTTCATTCTCGCGAACGTATTCTTTGGTCTGAATGATATTAGTAACTGGCATCTCAGCCCCGCCCAAGCCTATCCCTGCTACAGCGAATGGCAGACCTACCGGGAATCCCCTGAGACAGGTAAAGATTACGCTATCTTGCGCCAATCGATCGTGCCCTCTGATTCCATTTCGGATTATGGGACAGATTCAAACAGAATAGAGGTACCGATCGCAGGCAATCCACCAAATCCCACCCGTCTTCGTGACAGGTATGAACGCAATCAAATCAATCATCTCGGGCAAGTCTCCGCCCAATGTATCGAGTATGCGGGGTTACAAGATGCTCTGCGGACACCCGAAAACCGGAAAACTGTGGGATCGATCGACAGCAAACTCGAAAAAATTAGCCAACTCGAACAGACCAACCGCAACATCCGTGCCCAATACGATTCCACCCTACTCGAAAAAGTTGCAGGCCAACCTCGCAGTCAATCGATCAACACCCTCAGCGCCGAACAGGCCAAACAAAAAACCGATAGCAATAGCACCGCAATTAGCCAACTTAAACAGGACATTACCGAACTCAAACAAACCCTACTCGCCCAACCTGTCGTCCAAACGCTACTAGTTTATCTAAAAAATCCCGCAACATTTGATACAATCGCATCTCAATATCGCCATGCCTCCTTCTGGTACCCAAGCATTCAACTGGGTTTCCAAACATTATTTCTGTTGCCGTTAATCCTGATTTCCTATGCCATTCATCGGTTTGCTTTACGCAAGAACTATGGATTGGTTGCGCTGATCACTTGGCATTTGTTGATTATTGCGACGATTCCAGCATTGCTAAAAGTGTTTGAATTTTTACAAGTTGGTGTGTTTTTCCAGTGGATTGCTACGGCGATCGGTAAGATCTTCGGCAACCTGTTATTTTTGGTTTCCTACAGTCAGATTGTGCTGATTCCCTTGGTTGGATTTGGTTTAATTAAGCTGATCCAACGCCTGAGTAAACGGAGTGCCAATGCCCAAACTCAAGCAGCCAATCGGATTGCCCAATCCCGCTGTCTACGCTGTGCCCAAAAAATCGGCCCCCACGATGCCCACTGCGCCCACTGTGGCTATCAGCAATATGCGGAATGTCCCAGTTGTCATGCTATGACCCATCGGCAGATGCCCCACTGTACCCACTGTGGATCATTAACGCAGTTTGATCCGGAATTGCGCGATCCGGAATTGTAATTTAAGTCGCTATAGTTGTTTGTCAGAGCGGACGATGCGTCACAAACTTAGTAATAACGTTATGCAGCAGCTTTTGTATAAACATCATCTAGCAAAGCAAATAATTCATCTACTTGAGAAGATGTGAATAAACTGTCGATTCCCTGAGCAGCGAAGTCGGTAAACGGAGATTCATAGAGACGTGCTGCTTCGATCGCACCATGTTCGGTGAGATAGTCAATGATCATGTTGATAAACTCGATTTGGTTAGCATTTAGAGTTCTATCTGCAAGAAATTTGCCAAATTCTTGTTTAGCTACTTCGCGATTTAGTCCGATTAGCGATCGCACAAATAACCCTAGTCCATGAGATTCTTGTTTGGCACGGTTAATGTCTTCTTCGTTGCCTAAACCGTTTTCTAGCAAGATTGTCTCTAGTTCTGATAGATCGGTTGCCGTGAGTTGTTTGTTATTTCTGAGTTTGAAGATGACCATCTGATCTTGATGCGATCGCAAAAAGTCTCTTGCTTTAGCTCGAAATTTTTCAAAGCTATCGGCTGATGTGAAGTGGGGTAATTCGACAATTGTTTCATCACCGATCTCGTCCTCGAAATTGGTATAGATCGGTTGACGCTCTTGTTTTTCGATGAGCTTAACTAGACCGCGTAGGCGTTTGCGGACTGCTTCTAGCATCGGTAAGGTTACGTCTTGCCACCATTCATCGGTCTGGATGTCTTGAATTAGTTCTAGTTGTGCTTGGACTAGGGGAATAGATGACTTTTGCTCTAGTAGGTTGGCGATCGCCTTAACCCGATCACGTAGCCGCGTAAATGAGGAGTGCGATCGCAGAATGGCTAGTTGTAATTTGAGGATGAGGATATCAAATCTTTTAATGTCTTCGGCTTCGGGTTCGGTTTGGGCGGGTAATCCTGCAATTTCTTGGCTGAGTTCGGTCAGGTCGTTATCTGATAACGATCGCCATGTTTCCGGATTGTTATATTTTTCAACGAGTTGCCTCTTGGGACGGACGATGAAGTTTTCAATATTCATAGCTGCAACCTCTGTATGAAGTAGATCCGCTATTTGTTGGCGTAAGTCAGCTTCAGGAGTTGTTGCGTTGTAAGTAACCGCAGCTTCTTTAAGTTTGTTTGCTTCGTTTACCGTCCCTTCGGCTACGCTCAGGGAGCTAGATGTTATGCGTTGGCTGAGCGAAGTCGAAGCCAAAACCCCACTAGCGCCTTCGACTGTCCCTGCTTCGTTTGCCGTCCCTTCGACTCCGCTCAGGGAGCTAGATTGTTTATCTAATTCGGCGATTAGGTCAAGTCTGGTGGTAAATAGTTGCTTGCCTAGAGATTTTGGGATAGGGGCATCAATGGTTTGAACATTTTGTTTGAAAAATTCAAGATTTTGGCAATAGTCGAATAGGTAGAAAAATTGTTTGTCCTGACCATCGCCAAATAGATCGGGGCAAAGACGAGTGCCGCGTCCGACCATTTGCCAGAATTTAGTTTTTGAGCGTACCAGTTTGAAAAGGACTAGGTTAACGACTTCAGGCACATCGATACCTGTGTCGAGCATATCAACGGAGATAGCGATATGGGGGGCTTTATCCTTTTTAGAGAAGTCATCAATTAGGGTTTGAGCATAGGGAGTTTTATTGGTGATTAATCTTGCAAATTCGCCTTTTAGGTGTGGGTAATTTGCATTAAAGCGGTCTTCGATAAATTCAGCGTGTTTTTGATTTTTGGCGAAGATGATGGTTTTACCGAGCCGATCGCCTCCTGCTACTTTTAACCCTCTGGTCATCAGATGCTCTAGCACCTTGTCGGCAGTGTCTTGATTAAATAGCCATTGGTCTAAGGCTCCTGCTTCAATGCGATCGGGAATATTGCCTTCTTCATCCCACTCCATTGCGTCCCATTCTTCTTTCTCAGATTCAGACAGTTCATCATATTTGATGCCTTCTCGCTGAAATTTGAGGGGTACGGATACTGCTTTAGTGGGGACTAGGTAGCCATCTTTGACAGCATCTTCTAGTTGATAAGCATCGGTCGGTACGCCGTTTTCTAGGTCAAATAAGCCGTAGGTGTTGCGATCGATTTCATCCTTTGGTGTGGCGGTGAGTCCGAGGAGGTGAGAGTCAAAGTAGTTAAAGATGTGGCGGTATTTTTGGAAGACGGAGCGATGGGCTTCATCGATGATGATGAGGTCAAAATGTCCGACCCCAAAGCGCTTTTGTCCGTTTTTAGTGTCATTAATTAGCCCCATCATCGTGCCATAGGTGGAGGCATAGACACGCCCTTCGGTGTCTTTTTCGGTGAGCAGGTTTACGGGGGCGGAGTCGGGTAGATGTGTTTTGAATACTTTGATCGCTTGGTTGACTAGAGATACTCGATCGGCGAGAAATAGGGCGCGTTTGACCCAGTTGCAACGCATGAGTAAATCGACTAGGGCGATCGCGGTTCTGGTTTTGCCTGCGCCTGTTGCCATAATAATTAGGACTTTGCGCTCTTTGTTCTGCTCGAAGGCTTCGGAGACTTTGCGGATGGCGCGGGCTTGGTAATGGCGGGAGGCGATCGCAGGATTGATGTTTACTGTGGAGAGAGGTTTCTGGGTGGTGCGGCGTTGGATCAGTAGTTCTAGTTCAGATTTTTTGTAAAAGCCATGTACTTGTCGGGGCGGATAGTTGGTGTTATCCCATAGCCAATGCTCGTATCCGTTGGTGTAGAAGATGATCGGGCGTTGTCCAAATTGGGCTTCGAGACAATCGGCATAGAGTTTTGCTTGTTGTTGTCCTACCCTTGCGTCTTTTTTGGTGCGTTTGGCTTCGACTATTGCGAGAGGTTTGCCATCGTTGCCCCAGAGGACATAATCGACAAAGCCTTTGCCTGTGGTGTTGGGCATTCCTGTGACTTCAAACTCTCTTGCTACGTTTGCCGTCCCTTCCTTCCCTTCAAACTTTTCTGCTACGTTTGCCGTCTCTTCCTTCCCTTTAAACTTTTCTGCTGCGTTTACCGTCCCTTCGACTCCGCTCAGGGAGCTAGAGGCTTTGCCTAGGGAGCTAAATTGTTTACGCTGGCTGAGCGGAGTCGAAGCCAATACCCAGCCTGATTCCTGTAGTAACAGGTCTATGAATAGGTCGCGGGTTTGGGCTTCGGAATAGTCGTGGGTATCTGGTTGGACTGTATTGGCTTGTTTGGCTTCTGCGAGTTCGGCGCGGAGTTGTTTTAGTTCTTCATCGATCGCATTTTTATCGGCTAAGAGTGTGGATAGTTTTTCATCGCGATCGCTTAGCTCTTTTTCTAGTTTTTGGAGTGCACTTCGGCTCAGTTCGACTTCGCTCACTGACCGAGATTTTTCTCGTTGGCTGAGCGAAGTCGAAGCCTGAGGTATTGCTTGAGGGTCAAATTTTAGGTCTGCTTCGGGTTTGTGGGTCCGTCCGTAGGTGTGGGCTAACCAGTAGGCGATATGAAAAAATTCACGGACTGCATTAAGGGCATCGTTGGCGGGGATGGCTCGATCGTTATGGACTGCGAGGTTGCCTAGTCGGATGATGACTTTTGCTTTGTAAAAGACAGCTTCCCCGACGAGGGTTTTAAAGGTTGGTTCATGGACTAGGGCGCTGAGGTTTTCTTGATAGGGGAGTCTCAGGGATGTGTCGTATTTGTATAGCCAATTTACGGTTAGTTCTAGGGCGCGACGGGCATAGAAACAGGCGGTACGTGGATCGCGGTAGGCGGCTCCAAAGGCTTTTTGGGCGGATTCGTAGATTGCGGGAAATTCTGGTTTGAGAAAGCTGAACTGGCTCATGCCGCTCCCTAGTGTTTTTATTTTAGGATAGCCAATATTGATATGACTATCAACAATTTATAACTAATATATAATGATAATGCTTGTATCTTTTCTTGGGCGATCGCTATGAATGCAATTAAGTGCAGGGCTGTTGTCAAAAATGGCAAGCTCGATATGCCAGTGATTAATTTACCTGAAGGAACTGTTGTTGAGGCGGTTTTGTGGGTTGATCAAGATGTGCAAGATGAAACAGAATATTTACTGTCAACGGATGCTAATCGGCGCTATTTGTTAGAGGCTTTAGAAGAGCTAGAGCAACCTCAAAATTTTGTCTATGTTGATATTGATAATTTATCTAAGCTACAATTCTCCTCTAAAGGCGCGATGCTGTAATGAGGCAAAGAGGGCTTGGAGTTCGCTAAGTGATGCGCGATGTGTTTCCTTGATTTTTTCTACGGCTTCGACTCGTTTAGCAAATTCTTCTTTTAATGACATAGATGGCGAAATGAATCTAAGATTCTTTAGCTGTTCTGCATTAAGATGAGGCTGTGCTGCCCGTCTGGTAAGTGGAGCTAAATAACTTTTTCCATACGCTGAATTAATCAAGAAATTGTAGAAAATAGCGTTAGTTAATGGTAATTCAACTATCAAATCAAAAGCTGCATACGCACCATCATATTCACGCGAAATCATTGCACAGTCGCCAGTATTTACACCACTTCTAACAACAATTAAATCGCCAAATTTAATTTGACACTTTGCAATTTTATTTGCCTCTTCTAGAGAGATTCGCTTCATATCTTTTGATTTTACTGTCCCCTCCTTAACATTTGTTGCTCTAATAAATGGAATACCTTCTTCAGAATAAATAGGTGGTGAGCCAGTTCCATAACGCACTGATTTGATTTGTGAACTAAATTCAGTTACTTCCCATTCTTTCGGATTTAAGTCTGGATCGCCGAACATTTCTAGGAAGATGGATTGGGTGAGGGTGTCGAGTTTTGCGATCGCCTCTTTGCGTTTTGATATTAGTGACTGAGTGCGATCGAGTATCTCTGCTATACGTTTTTGTTCAGCGATTGGAGGAATCGGAATCGGAATACCTGCGGCTCCTGCTTGAGTAAGCTTACCTCTTGTAGTCCCTGTGACAAATGGTGTCACATCATAATTTTCAAGAACGCGACAGAGAAAAGCTAGATCTATATTTTCCTTTGGGCGCAAAACATGAGCATGATTATTTACCCAAGTCTTGCCAGATATTTGATAAGCTATCCCTCTTTCGGGATTCCCAAAGTGTCCTCCATCTTCTGCTAGTAAAACTAATGGCTCATCAAAAATGTAATCGTCAATCGTTCCTTGCTGACCATTGGCTCCGTAGTAGGGATAATTTCCAGCACGACGATCTGATTCTGTTACAGGTCGGCGCTTACTATCAAGAAATTCAACCACTTCACCAAGAAATTTAATTGGATATATATCAGTAAAAAAATTTCTCGAAATCATCCAATCATCCCCGCTAGTTCCTTCATCCCTTGCTGAATCTCAGCCTCCAACTTTGCCAAATCCGCAATGATATCTGTAGGAGCGCGATGATCGACCTCCTCATGTACCACCTCCTTATAACGATTTAAGCTCAAATCATAGCCCTGCGCCACAATATCCGCCTTCGGCACACAAAAACTCTGAGCCGTGCGATCTCGATCGCGTTCCGTCGTATTGCGCCCCAGCCAACGCCTCAACACATCAGGCAAATTATTTTTAGAATGCTCCTCATCCGTCAACGGTGTAACAGGTACAGCACCCTGTTTATCATCAGACAATAAAGGCGATCGCTTATCATCCAAACTCAAACCATCCGCCTTCACATCATAAAACCAGACAAAATCCGTACCACCCGACTCCGTTTTGGTGAATAACAAGATCGCCGTCGAGACTCCTGCATAGGGCTTAAACACCCCACTAGGCAAAGAAATCACCCCATCTAACTTCTGCTCTTCCACTAAAGCTTGGCGAAGTTCCTTATGAGCCTTTGATGAACCAAATAGAACTCCATCAGGCACAATCACCGCAGCTCGTCCGCCAGTCTTCAAAAGCCTCAAAAACAAGGCTAGGAATAGCAATTCCGTCTTCTTAGTTTTGACAATCTCTAACAAATCCTTAGCTGTATTTTCATAGTCCAAAGAACCCGCAAACGGAGGATTAGCCAAAATCAGCGTATAGGCTCCCTCATCTCCTGCGTGTTCCTGAGCTAGTGAATCCTTATAGCGAATATCAGGATTTTCCACTCCATGCAACAGCATATTCATACTGCCAATTCGCAGCATCGTGTTATCAAAGTCAAAACCATGAAACATCCGATGGTGAAAATGATCCTTGAGCTTGGCATCACGCAAAATCTCAGGGTAATGCGATCGCAAATACTCATTCGCCATCACCAAAAAGCCACAAGTCCCACTCGCAGGGTCACAAATCACATCCCCCGCCGTCGGTGCAGTTAGCTCCACCATCAACTGAATAATATGGCGCGGTGTCCGAAACTGCCCATTCTGACCAGCACTGGCAATCTTGCCCAACATATATTCATAGAGATCGCCCTTAGTATCGCGATCTGCCATCGGCACACCATCCAAGGCATCCACCACCTTAGCCAATAGCGCAGGAGTCGGAATCGTAAACCTTGCATCCTTCATGTGGTGCGCGTAAGTCGAACCGTCCCCACCTAGCGATCGCAAAAAAGGAAACACATGATCGTTAACAAGCTCATACATCTCCGCCGCCGCAACATGCTTAAACCTAGACCAGCGCATTTCATCATAATCACGGTCTTTAGCATCCTTGCCCTCTGGGAAAATTCGCCGCTCCATTGGTTTCTTAGTACGATTTGCCTTGCTTTCTTCCAACGTGTGCAAATCATCAAGACGACGCAAAAACAGCAAATAAGTAATCTGCTCAATCACCTCAAGCGGGTTAGATATCCCACCCGACCAAAAAGCATCCCAAATGCGATCGATTTGACTTTTAATTTCCCCTGAGATCATAGTTTGCCTGTCTTATCCGCTTGAGTCGAAAAATTTTGGGTGGATATCAGTTTAGCTCGATCTGGCGTGCGATCGGCGTTCCTGAGATGGGGCTGATTGATCCTCATCGCGCTTGGGTCCAAGTCGGCACCCTGGTAGACGGGAGATTGACTGAGTATTAGCTATGGTGAAACGGAATGATCAACAACGGTAAGAGTCCCGCCACGACTATTGCACTCATTTTCCAGCCGGGAATGGGGGCCAGGGGAGTTGCACCTAAAATGGCATCAATGCGTTCAGAAAAACGATCGTCTAGGTTCTGTGGATGTAATGTTGCACTCCAATCAGACTGAACCATGGGCGATCGGACTAAGGTAATTAACGCTTCAGCGAGGACTAATGGATCAGTCGTTTGGGCAGCGATTCGATCGGCCCGAAGTTCTCGCAAAAGTAGTAATTCTTGCCAGAGGTTTTCGCTATTAGGAAGCCAAAATGTCAGCCGTCGCAAACAGCCAAAACTAAAGAACCAGAACGTATCGTGATATGTTGCATGGGCCTGTTCGTGGGCTAGCACTGCATCAAATTGTTCAGGGGTTAATGTCTCTAAAATGCCTTGACTGACAATGATTTCAGGATTCCAGAACCCAACTTGTGCAATGAACGGTAATTCGATGGGTAGTAAGCGAGCCTTCGTTTGGGCTAGGTTGATGGATGGATATTCGCGAAGCTGTTTGATTTCTTGGGTGGCTTGGGTGGCTTGGAGGTAAGCAATAGTGACAGTAGCAATTAAAAACCCAATGCCTGTTCCATAGGTTCCCCAACCTTCAAATGTGCTAATTCCCATACCCTGCGGTCCCATCCAGAGCAACGCGATCGCGCTGGTGATTAATAAAAGCGGCGGCAAGACAAACGTAAACATCGTGCCAATCCACCGTTGGTTCCAGCTTGAAGTGGGCTTCGATCGCCACAGCACTCGAAGAATGATGGCGCTGGTGAGAACTAGAATTAGCAAGGAACCGTGCATAATTTACTCTCCTCGGGCGGCGCGAAGGTCTTTAAGGCGTTGGGCGATCGCGTCGAGTTTGTCTAAACTAGTTTGATCGAGATTGTCGGCAAAGGCTACGACTAAATCGGGATTGCTAATGTTGAGAAATTGATTCAGTTGGTTATAAGCATTCAATGCATTGGCTTGTTCTCGCGTGATGAGAGCTTGCCAGTGGTAGACTTTGCCTTGAGATTCACAGGCTAGCCAACCTTTTTCAGTGAGGCGCTTGAGGACCGTTGTCACGCTAGTGTAGGCGAGTTCGCGGTTTGGATCTGAAAGGATACGCTGATGAACGTCTTTGACGGCGACGGTATGGAGATCCCAGACGATGTTCAAGATTTCCCGTTCCAACGGCCCGAGGGACATTTGTTTGGGGCGATAATTGGGGAGACTTGGCATAACGATCGTACAAATTAATTTTTTTTATTCTAGCGCAATGGGTTAACCAATGTTTTGTACTTAATAATTACTTCAGGTGCGATCGCAGGCCAGCTATAGGTTGTGTTAGCAAAATGAGCAGCGTTTTGACCTTTGGTTTGGAGAATATTTTGATCACTATTTAATGCAGTTTTCAGGGTCTCGGTTAGGCTTTCAACAGTACATTGACAAACCCATCCTGAATTAGATTCTGTAATGTCTAAATGAATGTGAACTTGATCAGAAATAATAACAGGAAGGTTGGCACTCATCGCTTCAGCAACGGCAATACCAAAATTTTCATAATAGGATGGAAGTACAAACAGATCCGCTAATGCTAATAAGTCACGTTTTAATGATCCCGATACAAATCCGGTACAGGTTAACCGATCGCTACCGATCGCAGTTTCAACTTGTGTTTTAATTTGCTCAGCATAGTCAGGATCTTGAGGATTTGCACCCGCTAAAATGAAGTGAAAATCGGTGTCTTGAATGAGTTTTGCGAGAGCTGGAATCAGTAAATCAAATCCTTTTTTAGGTTCAATACGCGACATGTAGAGAATGATCGTCCGATCGGGCGGAATGTTGTATTGCGATCGTAGGGATTCAGGGGATTGATTAGGTTCGGGAAGTTGTACGCCTAATGGGATAACCCAATCGGTTGTGGTTGTGCCAAATCGCTCGGATATCTTGGCTTCTTGGTCGCTGGTGAAGTGAACGGCTCCAGATCCAGCGAGATTAGCTTTTTCAAGGAGTTGGGCATAAATTTGTTTCGCCAGATATTTTTTGGCCAAGTCAGCGGGGTCAAGGGTGCCAAGGGGACGTAGGACGTAGGGGAGATTTTTGGTACGGGCGATCGTGGCGGAGATCGAGCTGACGGGAGAGAACAGCGCGTGAATATGGGCGATGTCGTAGTCGTTAGCGTGATGCCATAGCCATTGAAAGAGTTGAATCGAAAATTTATAACGTTTAAAAGGTGCGCAGTCGAAATATATGATTTCATAGCCGTCTTGTGCGATAGGAATACCGAGCGGTACGTCTAGGGACGCTTGGCCCCGATCGCCATTGCTATTGGTGGTAACAATTGTCACAGTATGGCCGAGACTTGCGAGGGCACCGCATAGGCCGACAACCATTTGGCTGGGACCCCCGTAAACCATGGAAACAGAAGGAATGATGTGGAGGATTTTCATAGAGCATTTACGATCGGTTGGCTTACTTTTCCTCATTTGGACCTAGAAATAACACCTAGAAATAACATTTCACAATCAATAGGGAATATTTCCGATCGAATTACCCACAATTCACAATTCACAAACCTCCACGATCGCCCTCGTCAAACAAACAAGCTGTTTATCTGAAATACAAAACGGCGGCATCACATACACCAACTTACCAAACGGTCTCACCCAAACACCCCGCTGCACCAACTCCCGCTGCACCACCGCCACATCCACAGGCTCATTCATCTCCACCACCCCGATGGCCCCCAACACTCGCACATCCGCCACCCCCAAACCCCCTCGCGCCGCTTCTAATCCTCGTCGGAGTCCCGCTTCAATCCGCTTCACCTCACCCAACCAATCCATCGACAGCAGCAAACGCAACGACTCCAGCGCCACCCGACAAGCCAACGGATTCCCCATAAATGTCGGCCCATGCATCAACACCCCACCCGCCGAAATTCCATTCGCCACCGCCCTCGTCGTCATCGTCGCCCCCAACGTCATATATCCGCCCGTCAACGCTTTACCCAAACACAAAATATCCGGCACAACATCCCCATACTCCATCGCAAATAGCCTCCCCGATCGCCCAAACCCCGTCGCAATCTCATCCAAAATCAAAAGACATCCCACTTCATCACATAACTCCCGCACCCGTCGTAAATAAGTAGGGTGATAAAAATACATTCCTCCCGCGCCCTGAACAATAGGCTCTAGAACGATCGCCGCGACTACTTGAGAATTTTGTATGACAAGCGATCGTAATGACTCAAAATCCGATTCATTCCAAGATTGATTAAATTGAATTTTAGGCCGATCGGCAAACAAATATTTTGGCAAAGAACTTGCAAATAATGAATGCATTCCCCCGATCGGATCACATACTGACATCGCATGATACGTATCCCCATGATAGCCACCTCGCACGGTCACAAATTGATTCCGGTCCCTCTTCCCACCTCCAACCCAATACTGCAACGCCATCTTCAACGCGACTTCAATCGCAATTGATCCTGAATCGCTAAAGAATACAGTTTCCAATGCATCCGGCGTAATCTCAACTAACAGTTTTGCCAAATCGATCGCAGGCTGATGCGTAATCCCACCAAACATCACATGAGACATCTTCGACAACTGATCCGCGATCGCCGCATTCAAACGGGGATGATTGTAACCATGAATACAAGCCCACCACGAGGCCATACCATCAATCAAAACCCGACCATCGGATAACGTTAGTTCACACCCCTGGGCTGATTCAATTCCATACACCGGAAGGGGCGACGTGAGCGATGTATATGGATGCCAAATATGGGTCGCATCAAACGCCAAATCTTCTGCTGAGATCATTTCCCTCGTCCTAAATCTCGTGCTAGCCTAAAAATTATCTTTAAAAAAAGTCCATGAGCCGTCCCCAACCTACCTCCATCCGCTTAGTTGTCTCCCTCTTGCCTTGGGTGATTGTCGGCGGCGCGCTGATTTATCTGTCCCCTGCGATCGCCCACTTAGTCCTGCGCGATGAACTAACCGCCACATGGCTCAAAACGCTATCCCGCACTGGTTACTATCCCCGTGAAGCCTCTATTGCTGCCGGAATTTCTGCGATCGCTGGCATCGTACTTACCCTCCAAGGCAACGGACAACAACGATCGGTAGACGAAAAAGCTTAATCTCGATCCCCCTAACCCCCTTAATAAGGGGAACCGGAAATAAGTGAGAACCGAATTTTTATCGAATTCCCTCCTACTCTTGCCTTACCAAGGGGGCTAGGGGGAGGCTCTACCAATCGTCCAGCGGATCGACAATAGGCCGTCTAGGTTCACGATCGGGCCGTTCTCCAAGTTCAGAGGGTGGACGATCGTTGCTCCAAGCCCACCATACACAGCCACATTCACAATGGTAAAACTCTTGCCATTTACGCTTTTGGTGATCTGTGTAGACAGGCGATCGGCGATTAATCCATACGTTTTTTGCCCCTTCAACATTCGTCTTCCGACAAGTCGGACAACAAAAGCCGTGGGCATGAACAGCGGGCACGGTCCAATCGGGCGCAAATACTGAAAACGCATCCATCAAAGTACCTTACTAAAATTAATTCTCTGGAATAAATTCCGATGTACAATTCCCGGCCAAATTCTTAGCTAACTGGATTCGATCGCATCGCCATGGTGATTAGTCCCTGCTGGCCTAGCAAAATTTCCCGCGCCAGACTAAATAATCCCACCCAAACGATCGGGGTAATATCCACCCCCCCGATCGGCTGAATAATTTTTCGCGTCACCACCAAAAGCGGCTCCGTTGGCCCAGCAACCAGGTTAAAAGGAAATTTCGTTAGGTCAGCTTGGGGATACCAAGTGAGTACGATGCGGAAGATGAACAGAAAGGTCATCACCCCCATAACAATGCTGAACCCCAAGATCCCTAGCTCTAATCCAGACATTTCCGCCTCTCTTGATAAATAATTTTGGGTAATCGGTAAGACTTACCTTCCATCTCTCATTTTACGGGAAGTCTGCATGAACTTTTGTAACTCTTCAAGAACTTCCTCTGAGGAGACCACCCATTGTCCCCTAGAATTTAGAGTGAATTAAGCGTACTGTTATTGAGTACGCAAGTCTTTTTACAACTTAGGGAACTGGGATCTATGACTCCTTCTTTAATGAAT
Organism: Cyanobacteriota bacterium; assembly: GCA_026389365.1. Lineage (GTDB taxonomy): Bacteria > Cyanobacteriota > Cyanobacteriia > Leptolyngbyales > Leptolyngbyaceae > JAAFJU01. The sequence goes on along the minus strand of JAPLHZ010000320.1, from coordinate 13,648 downwards.
TTTATGTTGAGTTTGCTTGCAGGCGTAACGATCGTGGTTGTTCCAGCGACGATTTTTTTGGTCTTCGTCAGCCAAAAAGACAAGGTTACGCGTCAGTAGAGTCCAGTTTCACCACTGAATTTTGTCACTGCTATTTTTCATTGATTGCCTCAGATGTTCTTCATCTGAGGTTTTTTTGTCCGGTCTGGCCCTAATCTCGCTACCATGGAACAGGCTTATGCGTTAAGAGGAATTCACAGTGAATTTCGGTACCCCCGTCCCATTACTGATCGGGATCATTTTGATCCTGTTTTCAATTTTCTTATTTTTCTTGGAAAAGTTCAAGCCGGGATACAAACGGGACTCAGATGTTATCTATGCCTCTTTTTGTCTGGCGGCGGGGATTCTGAACCTTGTTGATCTGTCAGGAGGTTTTTTGCACTCTGCCCAATCGGTTATTTTTACCGGATTATTTATCTCGTTGGCGTTAGAAGCAATTAATTCGCGAGTTCCTGATAATTCGTCGAGGTCGATGGGAATGTCGCCCCGTGATGACGATCGCTCGCCTCGTAATTATCGTGCGGGGTTTGAGGACAACTTTTCTTCCATGGACGATCGTAATTCTGGTCGTCAGATGGGCGGTGGCTCCCGGCGCGGACGGGATGAGTTTGAACCCCGATCATCGTCCGGTCGAATGGAGTCGGGCAGGTCAGATGTTGGGCGTGGTGACTTGGGCCGTGGTGATTCTGGACGGGCCGATGCTGGGCGATCGGAGCGCGATCGGTTTCTAGAGGATCGTCCTCGTCGTCGATCGTCGTCCCGTGATGATGAACCGATGTCGTCAAATTCAGGGCGTGGTGGCGGCCCTCGGCGCGATCGTGATGAATTCGGTGATGATGTTGGGCCTCGTAGCATTCCAGAGCGGACTAGTGCCTCTGATATGGGCCGTGCTGATATGGGTCGTTCTGATATGGGCCGTAATCGTGGGACTTCTGCGAACAATAATCCTGCGGATGCGCTGGATGATGTGCCCCGTCCGCGCCGTCGTCCTGATGATGAGCCTCGCCGTGGCCGTTCACCTTCAGAATCTGCGCCAGCTCAGGCTTCGGATTACGTTGAGTTCCGTCCAGTGGAGCCGATTCCACCCAAGGAGTCTTGGGGTCCGAAGGAGTAGGGAATTAAGAATACAGAATTGAGAGTTGAGCGATATGGATTGGATTCGGTTGACTCACATTCGGTGTTATGGGTTTACGGGGTTTCTGCCAGAGGAGAAGGTGCTGGGGCAGTGGTTTGAGGTGGATGTGGCGATGCAGGTAGATCTGCGATCGGCGGGGTTGAGCGATCGCATTGGGGAAACCCTTGATTATCGTGGGGTGATCCAGCGGATTCAGGCTTGTGTTAAAAATTCTCGGTTTGCCCTAGTGGAACGCCTAGCCCAGGCAATCGCAGATTCGGTGTTAGAGGAAGAGATGGTTCAGGAGGTTCAGGTGCAGCTTCATAAGCTCCATGCTCCGATTCCTGACTTTAACGGCACGATTACGATCGATATTACCCGGCGCAGAATTAATTAAAGTTCATCCGGATTGATACCAATAAAAAAGACGATCTACAGGTTTTTGCGATCGTCTTTTTTATTGGATCGCTACAGATTACAGTTCATCGGGATTGATCCCCAGTTGAAGGAGACGATCGGCGAGTTTTTGCGATCGTCTTTTTTCTTGGGTAATCTGCTGGTCTTTTTGCTCGATTTGTTCATCAGGGGTAAGGTAACGATCGCCCTTTTCGTCATACCAGAAGAGCCATTCCCGATCGCGGTCTTGATGGGTGTATTCATCCTTACCAATGCCTAACCCAATTTCGGGCATCCATACAGGATTTCCAATTACCGGAACGTACTGTCCTTGAACCAATCGATAAACTTCTAAGGTATTCTTTTTCCGGCGTATTGGATTGTAGACCACGTAATACAGCACACCGAGATTTTGATACAGGTCTTTTTTAGTCGTATATTCGCCGCGATAGGATTTAGAAACGACTTCAAGGATAAATTGAGGAATCACCCCGTTTTCTTCCCACAAAACATAACTAGTACGTAACCCTTTTGTTTTCACACTTTTCACACCGATGCTAAGAAACCCATCGGGGGCGATCGCAGGTTCGTCAGGACTATAGTAGACCCCCATATCAATCCCAAAAAACCAGTCTGTACGCCCTTTAAAAATGCCCGCCAACATATTACGCAGAAGGTCAGCCACAAGTCGTTGAAGTTCACTATCCACAGGCTTTTCATCAGATTCAGGAAGGTCTTCGGCAGTCGGGAGCCAGTCAAGAGGTTCGAGATATTTCAGCATGGCAGATTTGGCAACTGAAAGAATACTTTTTTTAGTTTAGCGCGTCGGGGCTAGGTTGGGTTTAGACTGGATTCATACAAATGATCCAATTAATCAACTGGATCTCTTTAAAACGTTATTGATTTAACCGGATATTTAAATCGAATGTTTACACCAAAAAATATCCCCAAATTACTCAGGCCGATCGGTGCAATATTCATCGCTCTATCTATCGCCCTATTCATTGTAATGACACCTCGTTCAGGAATCGCCATGACTTATCCCATTACTCAAACCGTTGATCAAGTAGATATTTATCATGGCGTAACAATAGCCGATCCCTTTCGTTGGCTAGAAGACCCAGATTCGTCAGAAACAAAGGCTTGGGTTGAATCGCAGAATAAAGTGACCTTTGGATATTTACAGTCGATTCCTAAACGCGATACCTTACAAGCTCGATTGACTGAATTGTGGAATTATGAAAAGTATGGAATGCCATCGAAGCGAGGAATGCGGTATTTCTATTCTAAAAATGACGGCTTACAAAATCAGAATGTTTTATACAAAATTGAGACCTTAGAATCTCAGCCTGTGGTATTGCTCGATCCCAACACATTATCAACTGATGGGACCGTTGCACTGTCTGGAATTTCGATTTCGGATGATGGCAGTAAATTAGCCTATGGTTTGTCGAAGTCAGGTTCCGATTGGCAGGAATGGCGAATTAGGGATGTGATGACGGGGAAGGATTTGGACGATCGCATTGAATGGGTCAAGTTTTCGAGTGCGAGTTGGACGAACGATAATATGGGCTTTTTCTATTCACGGTATGACAAGCCTGATGAGAAAACTAAACTTGAAGCGGTGAATTATTTTCAAAAACTTTACTATCATCGGGTCGGTACACCGCAGTCTGAAGATGTATTGATCTACGATCGGCCTGATCAAAAAGAATGGGGGTTCAGCGGGGATGTGACTGAAGATGGTCGCTATCTTGTGATTACGGTGTGGAAGGGAAGCGATCGTAAGAATCTGATTTTCTATAAGGATTTATCACAGTCTAATTCATCTGTTGTTGAACTGATTACAGAATGGAATGCTGACTATACGGTTGTTGAAAGTGATAATGAATCATTTTGGGTGAAGACTGATTTAGATGCGCCTCGTGGTCGGGTGGTGGCGATCGATCTTAAACAACCTCTGCAATCAAATTGGAAAACAGTCATTGCTCAAACGCCAGAAACTCTCGGTAATGTTGGACTATTGAACAATCAATTTGTTGTGGCGTATTTGAAAGATGCTCATAGTCAAATCAAGATTTACAATTTAAATGGTTCATTAGTTCAAGATGTTCAATTGCCGGGACTCGGGACTGTTGGCGGTTTTGCTGGAAAACGATCGGATACTGAAACATTCTTTAGCTATACAAGTTTTACTGAACCTAATACAATTTATCGCTACAACGTTGCTACCGATGAAAGTTCTGTTTTCAGAAAACCCGATGTTAAATACAATGCGGGGGACTATGAAACTAAACAGATTTTTTATCCTAGTAAAGACGGAACACAGGTTCCCATGTTTATTACCTATAAAAAAGGGTTGAAACTGGATGGAACAAATCCAACTCTTCTGTATGCCTATGGTGGATTCAATGTTTCATTAACGCCCTTCTTTTCCGTATCCAATTTGGCATGGCTGGAAATGGGCGGTGTGTATGCGATCGCGAACTTGCGCGGGGGTGGTGAATATGGTCAAGCTTGGCATGAGGCGGGCATGAAATTGAAGAAACAAAATGTATTTGATGATTTCATTGCGGCGGCTGAATGGTTGATTTCTGAGAACTATACGTCGTCAAGTAAGCTTGCGATCGAGGGCGGAAGTAATGGCGGATTACTCGTCGGTGCTTGTATGACGCAACGGCCAGAACTCTTTGGGGCGGCGCTTCCGGCGGTGGGTGTGATGGATATGTTGAGATTCCACAAGTTTACAATAGGGTGGGCTTGGCAAGGCGAGTATGGCGATGTGGAGAAGAGTGAGGCGGAGTTTAAAGCATTGTATGCCTATTCACCGTTGCACAATTTGAAAGCGGGTGTTCACTATCCGGCGACTATGGTGACGACCGCAGACCACGACGATCGGGTGGTTCCGGCTCACAGTTTCAAGTTTGCGGCGGCATTGCAAAAGGCACACAAGGGCGATAATCCTGTATTGATTCGCATTGCAACAAAAGCGGGTCATGGCGCTGGGAAACCGACGGCGAAAGTGATTGAGGAAGCAGCAGATAAGTGGGCGTTTTTATCTAAGGTGTTGGGGATGAAGTGAACATGATTTGAGGAGGAAATTATAGGATCCCCCGTTATGATTGTTTTACTTAGGTAAGGCGATTCCCAATTCTGGAGTCTACCGGAGGCTTCCGGTCTATTCATTGTGAGGAATGGCCTTACCTTCTTAGGGAAATCACATTGTGTGCTATTTGTCAATACCTAGAATCTTCAACGAAGTAAGATTAAGATGGAGTGATTAATTAATTATTGATTTATAAATACTATGAGTGAAACGGAATTAAAATCGGCGATCGTTCGTAACCCGCTAATGGTGGCAGCGGATACAAGTGTTACGGAAGCGATCGCTCAAATGAGTGGTGTCAGAGGAGTTTGTTCAGTGGGCCAAACCACTGGTAATCAACAGGATAAATTACAAATAGAGGCGCGTTCTAGCTGTGTCCTGGTGGTAGAAAATAATCAACTTGTAGGAATTTTTACAGAAAGGGATGTCGTCCGACTCAGCACCCAGAAACGGGATTTGGCAAATTTAGCCATTGGTGATGTGATGAATCATCCTGTCGTCACCTTGCGCGAGTCACAGTTTACTGACCTGTTTTTTGCCATTAATCTGCTTCAACACCACCACATTCGCCATCTACCAGTGGTTGATGACCAAAATCAACTGGTGGGAATGGTAACTCATGAAAGTTTGCGGCAAACATCACGCCCTACTGACTTGTTGCAGTTACGGTTGGTCAATGAAGTGATGACGACCAAGGTAATTTGTGCGGTTGCGGATGTTTCCATATTAGCGATCGCTCGCTTAATGGCAGAAAATCGCGTTAGTTCCGTGATGATTGTGCAAACACGGGCATCTTTAACAATTCCCATTGGTATTTTAACTGAGCGTGATATTGTCCAGTTTCAGGCTCTAAACCTAAATTTTGATACCTATAAAGCAGCGGATGTGATGAGTACCCCTGTTTTCTGCGTCAATGCTAGTGAATCTCTGTTGGCTGTGCAGGAGATCATGGAACAGCGATTTATTCAGCGTTTAGCAGTGACAGGGAAAGAAGGGGAATTATTGGGAATTATTACCCAAACCAGTATTTTACAAGTTATTAACCCCTTAGAATTATATAAAATAACGGCAATATTAGAAAAAAAAGTATCGCAACTAGAAGCAGAGAAAATAGAACTGTTAGAAAATCGCAATGTTGAACTAGTGCAGCAGGTAGACGATCGCACCATTGCACTCAGGAAAAAAGTGGACCAAGAACAGGTAATTACTAAAGTTGCTACTCAAATTCGCTCATCCTTAGATATACAAGAAATTCTCGATACCACAGTTACAGAAATCAGATTTCTGTTGCAATGCGATCGCGTAATTATTTACCAGTTCCGTCCTGACTTTAGTGGTCGAGTCATCGCTGAATCTATTATTGCCGATGGAATTTCCGTTCTCCATACCGAACCCCATGATCCTTGCATTACTCCTGAATACCTAGAATCTTATCTTCAAGGGCAAATTCGGGTAATTAATGACATTCACTTGGAATCCATGACTCAATGCCATCAGGACATGCTGATCGGGTTTGATATTCGAGCTAAACTGATGGTTCCCATTATTGTGGAAAATAAAATTTGGGGGTTGATGTTAACCAGTTACCGCGATATTCCTCACCATTGGGAACTTGAGGAAATCGAACTGGTGCGCCAACTATCAATTCAAGTAGCAATTGCTATTAAACAGGCAAACACTTACCAGCAGGTACAAATTGAACTCAGACAAAAACAACAGGCAGAATCAGCCCTCTATCAACTTAACCAAGAACTAGAAGCCAGAGTCCAAAAACGGACAGCCGAATTGTTTAACATCTCCAATCGTCTAGAATTAGCAGTCAAATCTGCGGAAATTGGCATTTGGGACTGGGATATAGTCAATGATTGTTTGATTTGGGATAACCGAATGGATGAAATCTATGGAGTCAAACCTTCAGAATTTTCCGGTGCGGTGGACGCATGGGAAAGGGGCTTACATCCAGAGGATAAAGTACATATCCGTGAGTGGACATGGCAAGCGATTAGGGGTGAAAGAGACTTTGATCCTGAATTTAGAATAGTCTTGCCAAATGGTAAAGTCCGGATCATCCAAGCTTACTCCACTATTCAGCGCAATTCCCAAGGGGAAGGACAACGAATGATTGGGGTGAATATTGACGTTACAGAACGCAAATATGCAGAACAAAAAATTAAGCAACAAGCAGAAAGAGAACATTTACTGCGGGAGACGACCCAACGCATTCGTCAATCTTTGGATTTACCTACTATTTTTAATACCGCTACTCAAGAAATTCGGCAATTAATCAATGTAGAACGGGTAGGAATTTTTAAATTCGATCCTGACAGTAATTTTAACGATGGTGAATTTGTCTCAGAATCTGTAGGTGCTGGCTTTAAATCAGCCCTAGAAACTAAAATTCATGACCACTGTTTTGGTGATCAATATGCTATCTACTATCAGCAAGGGAGAATTCAAGTAGTAGATGATATTGACAATGCCGGACTCGTGGACTGTCATCGTGATGTTTTGGCACAATTTCAGATTCGCGCTAATTTAGTTGTGCCATTAGTACAGGGAAAAAATTTATGGGGTTTGTTGTGTATTCATCAATGTTCTGCACCCCGTCACTGGGAAAATTTTGAAATCGAACTTGTCCAACAAATAGCTGAACAATTAGCGATCGCTATTCAACAATCTAGTTTATATGAGCAAGTCCAATCAGAACTAATTATTAGAAAGAACGCTGAAAAGGAGATTTCCCGGCGACTACAACAGCAAAAAATTATTCAAGAAATCACCCAAGAAATTCGCTCTAGCTTGGATTTACCCCAGATTCTCGCTACTGTCAGCCAAAAAGTCCAAGAATTAATACAGGCTGATCGGGTGATTGTTTTTCGTCTGTTTGATGATGGTAAAAGTCAAATTGTGGAAGAAGCTGTTACTGGCGGTTATGTGGCTTTGAAAAATCGTCATTGGGAGGATGAAACATGGTCACAAGACATTTTAGACTGCTACTGGCAAGGTCAACCCCGGATTGTTCCTGATGTGATGAACGATATCTGGACAGATTGCTTAGTAGAATACTCCTTAGAAGGCCAAATTCAGTCGAAAATAGTCGCTCCCCTATTACAAGACCTTGGCGAAAATGAAACCGGGCGCTGGGTAAATCATCCTAATAATAAACTCTGGGGTGTTTTAGTTGTTCATGCTTGTAGTACAAAACGCATCTGGGAAGAATCTGAAGCCCAAGTATTGCAACAAATAGCTAACCAATTAGCGATCGCTATTCAACAATCCGATCTATTTTATAAATTACAGACATCCTTAGAAAAAGAAAAAGAAGTCGGTCAAATGCGATCGAGGCTTATTTCTATGGCATCCCATGAGTTTCGCACACCTTTAGCCATTATTGCCTCATCTACAGACATTTTACAAAAATATGGCGATCGCCTCACTCCAGAAAATAAACAGGAACACCTAGAGATTATTCAAAAAACCATCAAACATAAAGTCCAACTTCTCGATGATGTTCTGCTGATCAACCGCGCTGAATCTGATAACATGGAATTTAAACCAGAAGCACTAGATATAATTGGCTTTTGTCGTTGGCTCAAAACCGACATACAAGCTACTAGCAGCAAACATACAATAGAACTTTCTGTGAATATCAGTGAGCCACCATTAAATGATATTTTAGTTGTGCAGTTTGACCCAAAACTGATGCGCCAAATTCTCACAAATCTTCTCAGCAATGCTATAAAATATTCTCCTGAAAATAGTTCAATTGATTTCCGATTGAATATCGAAAATGACCAACTAATCTTTAAAGTTCAAGATTCTGGTATTGGTATTCCTGAAAAAGATCGAATTAATTTATTTGAATCATTTTATAGAGCTTCTAACGTTGGTAATATTTCTGGTACAGGGTTGGGGTTAGCTATAGTCAAAAAATATGTTGATCAACATCAAGGTGAAATTACATTAGATAGTGAAGTACATCAGGGAACAACATTTACAGTTAGGATTCCTTTATCGAAATAATCCAAGCCAGCCATAAGGCCATTCCTCAGCCCCCAGAATTGGGGTTGGGGGCCTCCGGTAGGCTTATTCTTGGGAATCGCCTAATGCAACTTATTTAAGGGGATTGTTACAATAAACGTTGTTCCCCTACCTAATTGACTATTCACCACGATCGTACCTTTATGCAAATCCACACATTTATCTACAATTGATAATCCTAAACCAGTACCAGGAATATTACTTACATTTTCAGCCCGATGAAAAGATTGAAATAGTTTAGCTTGATCCGCTTCGGGAATACCAATACCTTGGTCTTGAATACTAAAAATTGCATTTGATTCTGTAATATCTAGGTTGAAGTTGACTATCGCACTATTGGGTGAATATTTAATAGCATTAGAAAGCAAATTGATCAAAATTTGTCGCAATATTTTTTTATCAAAACTCCCAATTACATGACTTTGAGAATTATCAGAAAAAACAATTGTATGATTTGAGGAACTTAGTTGTATTTCTTGAGCCAAACTTTGACAAAAAGGGACTAAATCTAAAGGAGCAGGTTGAAAGGCTAAATTTCCTGTTTCTGCCTTGTTAATTAATAAAATGTCATCTAATAGATGTGTGGTGTGATTGACATAGGTTTGAATACATTCTAAATGTTCTCTCTTGCTTTTCTCGTCAAGTCTATGACCAAAATTTATTAAAATTTCGACTGAGGAATAAATTACAGCTAAAGGCGTACGAAATTCATGGGAAGTCATAGACACAAAACGGGATTTTAGTTCGCTGAGTTGTTTTTCTTTTGCTAGTGCTTTCTCAGTTTCTTCCTCAACTTGCTTCCTTTGTGTAATATCTTCGGCAATACCAACTACTCGATAAACTTCCCCGGTTGCATCTTTAAGAGGAAAAGCTCGATCATGAATCCAACGTATTGAACTATCAGGTCTTTTAATGCGGTATTCAGTATCAAAACCGTTTTTCTTATTCTGCACTGTCATGATAAATTGTGGAAGATCATCAGGACATATAGCGTCTATAAAAGACCGAGGATTTTCATATAAACTGGCACAGGAAACACCCCAAATTTGTTCATAAGCAGGACTGATATAGATAACTTGTGATGTTTCTGGGTCAGACATCCAGAAAACTTGATAGGTATTTTCTGCTATTTGACGGAACTTTTGTTCACTTTCTTGTAGGGAAGACTCTGTCAGTTTGCGCTCAGTAATATCCCGACAAACACAAATTAAGTCGCCCTCATCATTGAGGGTTAGTGATACTTCTTCGTTAAAGGTACTACCATCACGTCGTTTTGCTATTGCTTCTCCACGCCAATATCCTGTTTCACCCAAAATAGGGAAAACGTTCTGTTCAATACGTAATATTTCCTCTGGCTTATATAGTTCAGTCCAATATTTACCAATTAATTCTTCGGCTGTATCATATCCAAACATTTGGATATGGGCTTTATTCAAAAATACAAATTTATTATCACGAAGTATGGCGATACCATCAATGGTTGCTTCAATTGCTGTTAATTGATTCGCTATATCTGATGAAGTAGACATGAATTTAACCGTACTTGACCCAGATGAGATACGTTCCATATTCCCTACTCTAAATAATAGACTTAATCGGAAATAGGGTTTTGCGAATTTACAGCCCTTGCCTAGCAAGGCTTTGAATCTCTAAAAAATAATTTCCGATAATGTTTAATCTATTGAGGAAACACTATTCTAATAATAGTTTGCGCCCCATAGATACTCTCAATAGAAAACTCTCCTCCATGGAGTTCTACTAATCTTTTCGCAATTAATAATCCTAAGCCAGAACCTTGTTGTTCATACATCTTACGTTCAAACTGGACATAAGCCCCAACATTCTTAATTTGCTCCTCAGTCATACCACGTCCGTGGTCAATTACATACAAATGAAAGGCATTATTATTACTGTTTCCGATAATATTTACTGCTGTATTAGGCAGGGAAAATCTAAACGCATTCTCAATTATTTCTTCAGCAATTTTACCTATTTTTGCCGAAGATATTTTCGCCATACCATCTGATATATCAATCGTTAAATCAGCTTCTCTATTAGCTTTTTTGGCGATTTTCACAGCTACACTTTCAACTGTTGATATGACAAAAGTTTCAACTTCATTATTTCTCAGTGCTGCTACTTTTTCCGGGTTAGATGCTAATAACTCCAGGTTTGCATACATGAGAAAATTAACAGTTAGTCTATGTAAACGTTGACCAGCTCTATTAATATGTTGTAGCATTTCTAGTATTTCTGACCGGTCAAGTTCTCCATATTCTTCAATCAATAATTGTGACATTCCCATAATATGATTGAGAGGAGTATTAATTTCATGGGGTAGTGCATGAGTAATAGAACTACGTAAATCATCCATTTTTTCCTGAGTTTTTTGCTCAAATATTGCTTGTTTATTCAGTCTGGTAGCGATCGCTTGCAATAATTGAGCAGAATTAAAAGGCTTCGTTAAATAATCATCAGCACCAAGTTCCATCCCTTTACGTAAATCTGACCACTCTGATTTAGCAGTTAAGAAAATTAAAGGAATTGTTGCAGTTTCACTATGCTGACGCAGTTGAGTTAATACCCCATAGCCATCTAACTCAGGCATCATTAAATCGCAAATTATCAAATCAGGATTTTTTTCTTTAGCCAACTCTAAACCCTGCAACCCATTTTCTGCAACTAATGTATCAAAATCTGACAATTGCAATATCTGCCGAAGGTTGTTTCTGATTTGAACTTCATCTTCAATAATCAAAATTGTTTTCATTTTTCCTTGTTTCCCTGATATAAAAAAGGTGCTTTTGTGAACTTTTATTTATTGAGCCAGTAGAAAAACTTTCAAATCTTCTATTGATAAAGGACGACTGAAAAAATATCCTTGAATAACATCACAATTATTTTGTTTCAGCCAATTCACTTCCTCATTAGTTTCTGCACCTTCAGCAATAATATCAACCCTCAACGTATTTGCTAACTGAATGATACTTTTGAGAATAGATTGTTTACTTTCAATTTTGTCAACATTGCTAATAAAATAGCGATCTATTTTCAAATGGCTAAAAGAAAACTCGTGCAGATACTTAAACGATGAGTAACCTGTACCAAAATCATCAATTGATACCTTAATTCCATAATTCTTCAGTTCATTGATTTTATTCTTCACCAGTTCAATGTCTTGAATAAACACTGTTTCTGTTAATTCTAACTCTAATAGATCCGGGTCAAAATTCTCGGACGCAATGATATCATTAACATGTTGAACAAAATTTTCTTGTGTAAACTGATAAGCGGATATATTTACAGCTAACTTGAAATTAGCTAATCTTTCTGCTTGTAATTTTTTTAATTGCTGGCAAGCTCTTCTTAAAACCCATTCTCCCAAAGGCATAATAAAACCTGTTTGTTCAGCAATAGGAATAAATTCTGCTGGAGAAATCATGCCACATTCTGGATGTTGCCAACGGATTAATGCCTCAACACCAACAACTTTTCCTGTTTGGGCATTAATCTGTGGTTGATAATGAAGTAGAAACTCATTTTTCTCGATTGCCTGTAAAAGATCCGATTCTAAAATAAGTTTCCTAAAGACAACATCGAGGATTTTTTGATTATAAAAATGATAAGAATGTGTAGTATCCAATTTATAATGCTCTAGGGTGACTTCAGCATGAGTCAGTAGTTCTCCCAATTGCAGCGAATCATTTGGATAACAAGCAATACCAATTGTAGTTTGAATAACTATTTCCTGTTTATCGACAATTAAAGGTTTTGATAGACTAGCTAGGATTTGTTGAGCAATATCAGCAATTACTTGACTATCTTGAACCGGCTTTAATAACAATGCTAGTTGGTCTGTTTGCAAATAACATATAAAGTCAATTATTGGATTAGGAGAATTTAGTTCATTTAATCGTGCCGCGATATCTTTGAATAACAAGTGTTTAAAACTTGGTTTCAATAATAATTGAGTGTGGCAAGCAAAATCTATATCAATCAGCAACAAGGGTAAAAATTGACCTTGATTGTATGCCTGAAGACGATTTTGATTAAAATACTCTTCTAAAAATAGTTGATTGGGCAAACCCGTTAAGCTATCATAACGAACTAGATGATAGATTTCAGATTCCATTTGCTCAATCTGAGTTTTATAACGTTGGGTTAACGCCTGACGTTTTTTAAATCGAGTACAAATAGCTCTAATCAGTTGATCCGATTTGAATGGCTTGATTAAATAATCATCTGCACCTAGTTCCATTCCTTCACGCAGATCATGATTTTCCGCTTTTGCAGTCAGAAAAATAAAGGGAATGTTCGCAGTTAATGGTTTTTGACGTAATAATTCAATCAAGCCATGACCATCCAAATTTGGCATCATTATATCACAAATAATCATATCTGGCTGATGTTTTTCTGCCAGATGTAACCCTTCCAACCCATCTTCTGCCGTAATAGTAGAAAAACCCTCCAGATCAAGAATTTGCTGAATGTTTTTTCTAATTTGTGGCTCGTCTTCAATAATTAGAATCGTACTCATATAGCTGTGTATCTTGTGAAGGAAGTATTGGACCCTGGTACCAAAAATAACATAATAGCATGTCAGTATCCTTGATCAAGTTTCACCACTAAAATTCCGTCTGCGTCAGTGGGTGGTAAGTTGGTGAAAATGGCAATTTCTCATTCTTGGTCACGGGTGGGACGACTCAACTTGACGACAACACGGCGACAGCGAAAAGTTCTCCCTCTCCCTCATAATTTCCACAATTTGTTCCCACACAGTCTCGGTTTCAGACAATGTTTTTTCATCGTTCTTAACCAATAGATGCTATCGGAAATTAGTCTAATGAGCTAAATTCAGAATACTAAGGTCCTAGATAAGGTTTGACATCATGAAAATGAGCTATAGGGATCTAGAAGGAAAACCAAAAACGCTGCAAAGCCTGACAGGTCTG
>JAPLHZ010000071.1 GCA_026389365.1 Cyanobacteriota bacterium | reverse complement strand
CCATGACCGAGATCATCAGACCCATCACAAAACACATCAAACTTCAGATCACAGGTGATGCCGATGCCGTGAATGCCACGATCGCGCTCCTCCATGCCCTCAACTTCATCAACGGCTCAGTCTGGAGTCAAGCCATTCGTAAACGTGGAGAAGGCTCCATTGTCCGCGTCGCATCTCGCCCCATCACCCTCCCTCAAGTCCCCTAACCACAGGCCCAGATGTACGATCGATCGTGCATCTGGGCCATTATAAAAAATCTAAAATCATGATTCTGAGGCTATGAAACGAGACTCCATTTTCTTCCGACTATTTCAACAATCGCCGACACTATTGTTTGAACTGTTAACGGAGACTCCAGAGAACGCCGACAAATATCGGTTTGATTCTGTAGCCGTAAAAGAACCCAAGTTTGAAATCGATGGTGTATTTCTGCCGCCGGACGACCAGCCTGGAGTGGTCTATTACAGCGAGTTTCAGTCTCAACGAGATGACGAACTGTATGAACGGATGAGTAGTGAGACCTACAATCACTTCTATCGAAATCGCAAAAAGTTCTCCGATTGTCAATGGGTCGCCATCTACACCTCTCGTAGCAAAGAGCAAAAAGATGTCTATCCGTTTCGATCGTGGCTAAACTGCAACCAATTTCACCGGATTTATCTTGATGAACTCGGTGATGCGCGGGATCTGCCCTTGGGTCTAGCGTTGATAGCGTTGACAGTAGAGAAAAAGAAAAAAGCGAAAGACACAGCGCGATACCTAGCCGATCGGACTCAAAAAGAGGTTGCCGATCCCCAGACCAATCGCGCAATAATGGAAATGTTATCCACCATCTTGATTTACACGTTCAACAACCTAAGTCGTACAGAGGTAGAGAAAATGCTTGGAGTTGATATCACACTGCAAGAAACCCGCTTTTACAAGGAAGTAAAGGCTGAAGGAAAAAAAGAGGGAAAAAAAGAGGGAAAAAAAGAGGGAAAAGAAGAGGGGAAAGAAGAGGAACGTCGATCGCTTGTTTCTATCCTTCTCGATCGCAAACTCGGCAAACTTCCCGCAAAAACAAAAAAAACGATCGCAGCTTTAGACCTAGCGAAACTAGAATCATTAGCGATCGCCCTTCTCGATTTTGAGACGATCGAAGATCTAGAGACTTGGCTGAAACAGAAGTAAACCGATCGTATGGCTAAAAATGTAGCTGATTGCGCTCTTGTTATCCACCATCTTGATTTACACGTTCAACAACCTAAGTCGTACAGAGGTAGAGAAAATGCTTGGAGTTGATATCACACTGCAACAGACCCGTTTTTACAAGGATGTCGAGGCTGAGGGTAAGGCAAAATGGCAACGATCGATCCTATTGGCTCAACTCGATCGCAAACTCGGCAAACTTCCTGCAAAAAACAAAAAGTTAATCGCAGCTTTAGACCTAGCGAAACTAGAATCATTAGCGATCGCCCTTCTCGATTTTGAGACGATCGATGAGCTAGACGCTTGGCTGAAACAGAAGTAAACCGATCGTATGGCTAAAAATGTAGCTGATTTCGCTTTATTTTTCTGCTTTATAGATCGTCATTGAATTTGGATCGGCGGCGACTACATTCACCACAGCTTCTGGTAATGCACCTTGCATCTTAGTTAACCAATCAGTCAAATTCTCCAATTGTTGCTCAGGTTTGAGAATACCCAGACCGCGCACTGTGACCTTGCCGGATTGGTAAACAAAGCGTGAATGTAAATGCTTAGGCAGGTTCTCTTTGAGTAATTTCCAACCGGGTTCTTCCATGGGAGTTTCTAGAGAAATATGCTGTGTGCCTTCGGGTTTGATTCGAGAAAATCCCATTTTTTTAGCGATTTGTTTGAGTTCCATCACCCGCAAAATCTGCTGGGCCGCACTCGGAATCTGACCATACCGATCGACCCAATCCGCCGCAATTTCCATCAGTTCTTTTTTACTATTTGCCGCTGCAACCGCACGATAGGCCGACATTTTTTGGTCAGGATCTGTAATGAAATCAGCAGGAATAAAGGCCGTGAGATTAAGATCAATTTGGGTGTCATCCACTTGAGGAATCTCCTGACCCCGAATCTCTTTAATCGCTTCGTCCAGCATTTCCATATAGAGATCAAACCCGATCGCATCCATTTGTCCGGATTGTTCAGCCCCCAAAAGATTCCCAACGCCCCGAATTTCCATATCCCGCATAGCCAGTTGATAGCCCGAACCCAACTGGGTAAACTCTTGCAATGCCCGCAGACGTTGACGAGCTGCTTCTGATAACTCCCGTTGTTTTGGATAAATGATCCAAGCATGAGCTTGAATACCTGCGCGACCGACTCGACCGCGAAGTTGATACAGTTGCGATAATCCAAAGAGTTGGGAATCTTCAATCACAATGGTATTCACACGCGGAATATCTAATCCTGATTCCACAATGGTCGTACAGACTAAAATATCAGCCTCCCCTTGACTGAAGGCCAGCATTGTTGATTCGAGTTCTGAATCTAGCATTTGACCATGGGCGATCGCAATTCTGGCACTAGGAACCATTTCCCGAATTCGCCCTGAAAGTTCTTCAATCCCTTCCACACGCGGCACCACATAAAAAATCTGCCCCCCCCGATCGAGTTCTTGACGCAAGGCCGATCGGATAATTTCGCTATCGTAGGGAGAAAGATGCGTTTTAATGGGTCTCCGGGATGGCGGTGGTGTGGTGATCAGGCTCATTTCACGAACGCCAGACAGCGACATATATAAGGTTCTGGGAATCGGCGTGGCGCTTAGGGTTAAGACATCAACCTGCGATCGGAGCGCTTTTATTTTTTCTTTTTGATTGACTCCGAAGCGTTGTTCTTCATCGATTACTAGCAATCCAAGATCTTTGAAATTCACGCTTTTTCCCAATAACTGATGGGTTCCAACCACAATATCGATTTCGCCAATACTAAGTCGTTGAACAATGTCCTTTTTCTCATTATTACTTTTAAATCGATTCAATAATCCAATGTGAACCGGATAGGGGGCAAATCGTTCTTTTAAGGTGTGGTAATGCTGTTGGGTGAGAATAGTAGTAGGTGCGAGTAAGGCGACTTGTTTGCCTGCGGTGACGGCTTTAAATATTGCTCGAATGGCGACTTCTGTTTTACCAAATCCGACATCGCCGCAAACCAAACGATCCATAGGCCGATCGCTTTCCATGTCAATCTTCACGTCCTGCACGGCTTTGAGTTGGTCGGGCGTGGGTTGGTAGGGGAATGAATCTTCCATTTCCTGTTGCCACGGCGTATCCTGTGGATAGGAAAATCCGACTTGTTGGGCGCGGTTGGCATAGAGTTGGAGCAAATCAACCGCCACTTTTTTGATGGCTTTTTTGACTTTGCTTTTTGTCTTTTCCCAAGCTTTGCTAGACATTCTATTTAATTCAGGCTTCTTCTCACCCACAGCCCTAAACCGTGACAGTGAACCGACTTGATCCGCCGCGACTCTGAGCGTTCCATCGGCATATTGCAAGACTAAATATTCTCGCGTTTGATCATTCAAGGTTAGGCTTTCGAGTTTTAGAAATTTACCAATGCCATGAGTTTTGTGGGCAACATAGTCATTCGGTTGTAGTTTGTTTGGATCAACTTGTTTTGAAGTAGCGCGGCGGCGTTTACGGATATAGGTTGGAGTCGTGAGCGTATGTTGTCCGAAGAACTCCCGATCGGTGACCACCACCACCCGAAACGTCGGTAATACAAAGCCTTCGAGTTCAGCCAGACCCGAATATTTCAATCCCACGGGCGTGCGTCCTGCGATCAGTTTTTCGATCGCCGGGTAGTCTTTTGGATTCGGGATAAATTGCGCGGGACAGTCGTGTTCTTGAAGTAATGCAACCGATCGAGATGGCTGGGCGGACATTAACCAAATGGCAAATCCTTTTTTACGTTCATCGCGCAAGAGTTCAGCTAATCGACCAAATTGATGGGGTATGGCAGCGATCGGGCGGCTAGATAAATTTAGTCCACCATTCACTTCAGCGAGTTCATTTAAATAAATACGATCGAACGATTCAGCCTTGTTAATTGCAAGTTCAAAGTTTTGGTGTAAGGGGTCAATGACAGATTTGAGAGTGGATTCTTGCCAATGTTCCTGGACATGATCACACCACCGATCGCTATGGGCAGTCGCGAGTTGGAGTTCATCAAACGCGACAATTGTGGTTTCAGGCAAATAGTCTAATATCGAGGCAGGTTGATCAAAGGCAATCCCGACAAATCGTCGTAACCCTTCAATCGATTCACCATGCTGCAATCGTTCATTGTCTTCGTCGGACAATACTTCGGAAATTTTAATTAGCTTTTCAGGTGTTAATGCAGCTTGAATAATCGGGCTAAAACTAGTGGGCGTTAATACAATACTGGGGAGCCGATCGAGCGATCGTTGAGTTCCGGGATCGAATTCGCGAATTTGTTCAAGTTCATCCCCAAACAATTCCAATCGCAATGGCAATTCTAACGACACCGGAAATACATCAATAATGTCGCCGCGTTGACTCCATTGGCCTTCGCTTTCGACCAAGGTTACTTTTTCATACCCTAACCGGGCTAATTTTTTCGCCAGCGTCACCGTATTAATTTCGTCGCCTTTGCTCAAAATCTCACAGTAAGACGCAAAAATATCCTTCGGCGGTAAATGAGGTTGCAACGATCGCTCGGTTGTGACGATCGCCCAATTAGTCTGTGCTTTAACCAAATCCGCCAAAACTTGAAGCTGTCCCCAGACCATTTCAGATTCGGGGTCGAAGGGTTCGTAGGGCGATGATTCTGAGGTGGGGTAAAAGTGGACCGTCGGCCAACCCATGGCATCGAGTTGGGCCGCCCAACGACCCGCGTCTTCAATGGTGGCAGTGACGATTAACAAAGGCCGATCGCAGCTCTGAGCCAAGGCCGATGCAACAAGTCCCTTCGGCAGGCGCGCAAGGCCAGACAAATGTAATGCTTTAGTTTGGGCGAGTTTGGTCAGGAGTTCCGCCGTCAAGGGCGATCGGCCCATTGCCCGAGTTACCGAAGAAAAAGCCATGAAACCCGCCGAACTACAGGAAAAGAACAGTTTTCTATTCTGACATAGATCCTAGCGTGACGGGTAAGGCCGATCGCGTTTCCAATGATTAAAGATGCGATCGTCTCAATCATCATCTCAAGCCTGCGATTAGACGATCGCTATAGCTATAGCCAGTGAAGTTAGGACGCAGCAAGAGCAAGAACGGAGTCTATAGCATCATGAAGATTAGGTGAATCCCTTAGGAGTTTACGGATACGAGATTTCAGCCAAGCCCAACATTTTTCAACAGGGCTATTTCAT
>JAPLHZ010000203.1 GCA_026389365.1 Cyanobacteriota bacterium | reverse complement strand
CGTTTTCCCGCACTACGCCTTGTATCAGTCAAAGCTGAGAAGGCTTCGACAATGGCGAGTTCGGACATGAAACCCTCAAGTTTAGGCGAGATTAGTTGACTAGCATATCAGTGCCTAGACGAGAATGAAATAGCCCTGGCGCTTCACGGACTTACGTTGTCTGTACTGGTAATAATATTATTGTGGGGTACTACTGTCTTGCCGTGGGTGCTTTGGCTCAGACTGCTGCGACAGGTAGAGTCCGACGGAATATGCCAGATCCTATTCCTGTGATGGTGATTGGAAGATTAGCGATCGATCGGCGGTGGCAAGGGAAAAACCTAGGGCGTGCGCTACTGCGGGATGCAATTCTACGGACCTTACAAGTTGCTCAGATTGCTGGAATCAGAGCCATTTTGGTTCATGCCATTTCAGCAGAGGCAAAACAATTTTATGAGAAGTGTGGATTTACCGCATCACCTGTTGATCCCATGACACTCATGGTGAAAGTAGATGATGCGATTAACAGCACCAAACCCTCCTAAGCGTCCCTAGAACATTATTTTTGCGGTGAGATGTAGTCGAAATTAGGGTTAAAACGATCACAATATAAAACCAGAACTTAGAAATGTTGTTCCATAGCTCATTTATTCTTGGACTTCAGTGGTTCTGGAAAGAGATTGTAAATCGATGGAAATTATAAAGCTCCTAAATCTTACGATCAATCTCATCCACCAAAATATTGGAGTAAATCGAACTTCTCCACGATCGCGCCTCTAATGACCCCCACCCTCAATTGCGTGAATGGGCAAAGGAAAAACTCAAGTTGTATAATTCAGAATAAGAAGGACTGATTATGACTGTGCAACTTCAAGAAGCAATCGATCGCATTATCTGCCATAGTAGACCTCGATTTTCTGAAGGAATAGGCGATCGGACATTGGATTAGACATTAGAGTTTATCCGATCGACCTTCAGTCTACACAATCACGAAGTTAACCAACTTGCTAGGAACCACGATCGTTTTCTTCACTTCTTTCCCCGCAATATACCTTTGCGCCACTTCAGAAGCGGTTGCTAAGGCTTGAATCTCATCTTTGGTAGAGGAGGAAGGAACGGTAATACTGCCGCGTGTTTTGCCAAGGATTTGGATAACGATCGTAATTTCATCGACCACCAATGCAGTGGAGTCAAGAACCGGGAACGTTTGGGTATGAATGGATTCAGCATTTCCAATAGAATGCCAAAGTTCATCGGCAATATGCGGGGCAAAGGGTGCTAGTAATCGCAGTAAGGTTTGAATTCCTTCAGCAAATACAGGAGAATCCTTTTGGGTAAAATCATTCAAAGCATTGTTGAGTTTCATCAATTCAGAAATTGCCGTATTGAATTGATAATCATCGGTCAAATCTTCAGTGATCTCTTTAATTGCAATATGAATTGCACGGCGGAGATCTTTTTCGGATTTTGAGAAGTTGCCGGATGCGATCGTAGTTGCATTTGCGTTTACTCCCGACTCTGTGACGACTCGCCAAATCCGATTCATAAACCGGAATTGCCCTTCGACATCTGCATCATCCCATTCTAAATCCTTCTCTGGTGGAGCTTTGAATAGAATAAACATTCGTGCCGTATCCGCACCATATTTGTCAATCACATCGCTAGGTGCAACACCATTGTATTTAGATTTAGACATTTTTTCATACACCACATCCAATGTATCACCTGTTTCAGGATCCACAGGATTTGTCATATCAGAGATATTTTCAGGGGTAATGTATTGGCCTGTTTTTGGGTTTTTGTAGGCTTTGCTTTGGACCATACCTTGAGTCAGCAAGCGTTTAAAGGGTTCGTCACAATTAAGCAGACCCCGATCGCGCACTACTTTAGTAAAGAACCGCGAATATAACAAGTGCAGAATTGCATGTTCAATCCCGCCAACATATTGATCCACTTGCATCCAATCATTCACGATCGCTCGATCAAATACTGCCTTATCATTCTGTGCATCGGGATAGCGCATGAAATACCAAGACGAACACATGAAAGTGTCCATCGTATCGGTTTCACGTTTAGCTGGAGTTCCACAACTAGGACAAGGAACATTCACCCAAGATTCTAATTGAGCGAGGGGCGATCCTTTTCCGGAAAACTCAACATCTTCAGGTAACTCGACTGGAAGTTGATCATCAGGAACCGGAACCGCGCCGCAGTCAGGACAATGAATAATCGGAATTGGACTTCCCCAATAGCGCTGCCGGGAAACCAACCAATCGCGTAATCGATAGTTAATTGTGCCTTTGCCTTTGGTTTGGGATTCCAACCATTGCACTGCTACATCGACGCTTTGGTCCTTAGCTTTGCCTGCTGTGATCCCATCCAATGGGCCAGAGTTCGCCATTACACCAGAATCGGTGAATGCTTTTGTAATAGTTTTCCCATCCAAACGTTCGCCGATCGATTGAACCACGACTTTGATTTCCAAACCAAACTTCTTCGCAAATTCAAAGTCCCGTTGATCATGGGCCGGAACCGCCATAATTGCGCCCGTTCCATAGTCCATCATGACGTAATCTGCAATCCAAATCGGAATTTGCAAATCATTCACGGGATTGGTCACATAGCTTCCGGTCCAGACTCCGGTTTTCTCTCGACCTTCAGCAGTCCGATCGATTTCGCTTTTGCTAGCCGAGGCTTCTTGATAGGCTTTAATCGCAGCAGATTGTTCAGGTTTAGTAAGTTTTTCGACGTATGGATGTTCCGGCGAAATCACCATGAAACTCGCGCCCCACAAAGTATCAGGTCTTGTAGTGTAGACTACTAGATCGTCTCCAATTTCAGTTTTGAATGTGACCTGTGCGCCAGTCGATTTACCAATCCAATTGGCTTGCATCGTGCGAACCCGTTCCGGCCATCCATCCAATTGATCCAAATCCTGAAGCAAT
Source organism: Cyanobacteriota bacterium (assembly GCA_026389365.1). Lineage (GTDB taxonomy): Bacteria > Cyanobacteriota > Cyanobacteriia > Leptolyngbyales > Leptolyngbyaceae > JAAFJU01. The sequence goes on along the minus strand of JAPLHZ010000203.1, from coordinate 3,127 downwards.
TGTTCAGCGTAATCAGTGATTTTAAAAAACCATTGTCGTAATTGTTTTCGTTCAACCTTTGCACCCGATCGCCAAGACCGACCTTCAGTATCAACCTGTTCATTAGCCAATACAGTTTGATCAATGGGATCCCAATTGACGATCGCTTCTTTTTGATAGGCCAGTCCTGCACTCACAAATTGCAAGAACATCCACTGTGTCCATTTGTAATAGTTTGGCGAACAGGTGGCGATTTCTTTATTCCAGTCAAAGGAGATTCCCAATGCATCAAGTTGCACTTTCATTTGGGCAATATTCGAGTAAGTCCATTTCGCGGGATGAATATTACGTTCGATCGCGGCATTCTCCGCAGGCAATCCAAAGGCATCCCAGCCCATCGGATTCAATACCCGAAATCCCTGCATTCGTTTAAGCCGTGCAATCACATCGACAATGGTATAAACGCGGACATGCCCCATATGGAGGTTCCCGGACGGGTAGGGAAACATCGATAGCGCGTAGAACTTGGGTTTGCTACGGTCGGTGGGAGTTTCAGACAGCTTCTGCGCTGCCCAATCCTTCTGCCATTTTTCCTCGATGTCGGCGGGGGTATAACGGGACTCCACGGGGTTTCTCTCCAAACAGGTGATGAACGATGACCAACGGTCGATCTAGACGATCGGCATAATGCCGTGTTCTATTGTAAAGGTTGAGAGGACGAGTGAGCTATGAGGTTTCGTAAGAATCGGCCATATATTTTACATTAAAGGAAATTTGGATAACGAATTAAATTCAGGATGTTAGGGGTTCCATTAGATGAGCTTTGACATCATGACAACGAACTATGGCGAACTAGCAGGAAAACTAAAAACCTATTGAATAGTCGGAACTTCAGACCCATTTGAAAAATATGATGTTACAGATTTAGGGATGAAAGAATTTGTGTATTTACCGGAAAACCGTTGTAGATTCATGGATTTCATACCTTTATTCAGCGACGCTCAAAAAAGCTCTAGGAATCCCCAGAGCCAATCTAAATCACCTAAATAAATCAATAGAATTCAAGCCATTTATCCAAAATCAGACTTCAGCCCATAACAATCGATCGGTCATAAGCATTACAAGTCAATACTAACGAAACCTGCTGCGCCGACAGATGCAACAGCACCAACTCATCTTGACGCAACGTCGTAGGCTTGTACCAATACAACGACACCACAGCCAGCACCTCATCGCCCCAGATCACAGGTACAACAACGTGGGCCTGAATATCCTCCGCTACATAATGCGCCTCAGTCGCTAACTTTGCATCCGACGGAATATTCATGGCCACCTGCATCTTCCGGGTTGCGATCGCCGCCTTCACCAACTCATCATCCGCAATCCAACTGACCGTCGCCCCGTAATGTCCTTCAGTTGCCGCCAATTGCGATCCATCTACCATTTGCAAGACGGCCCCATCCGTCGAGAAACTTCGACCGAAGCACTCCGCGAGAGGATTTAATGTCATCTCAGCAGATTTCGCATCGTGAGCCACCCGAATAATCGTCGCCAGCAACGCCATTTGCGCCTGAGATCGATTTAATTCCTCTGTCCGCTGCTTCAATAATTCATAGGTTTCCGCCGCCCGTTGAACCACCCCCTTTAATTCATCAGGATCCCACGGCTTCGTAATATATTTATAGACTTGGCCAGAGTTAATTGCCTCCACTAAATCTTCTACATCCGTAAAACCCGTCAAAATAATTCGTACTGTATCTGGAAACTCAGGTACAGTACGGCTCAGAAACTCAGTCCCCTTCATCTCTGGCATCCGTTGATCGGAAATAATAACCGCCACCTCGCCCTCCTGAGCCAGGAGTTCCAAAGCGCGCACACCGCTTTCAGCCTTTAAAACCTGAAAATCACGGCGAAAGGTTCGATACAGGAGATCCAAATTATCTGGCTCATCGTCCACCACCAGCATCTTGGCTTTTTTCGGACGCTCAAGGCTCATCAATTGCCGACTGATGCTATCCAAATCCGGAATCGTATATTCCATAAGTTCTACAATAATGGTAACGGCTGAATTTCCTCTTTATCTAGTCTCGCCCTAATTTCGTTTAAAATCAACATCCTTAAGCTACACATTCACGAAAACCCTGCACAATAGGAAAATCAAATTCCTTCCAACCTCCTACTTCCATGCCCCAGTCCGACCTCCCCAGCCACCTCGAACAAACCGCCGCCGATCTCCAACTCAGTGACAGCCAATACCAACAAAAAATGCAACGTCGCCAAGCCGTCCAAGCAAAACGCCTGGAATCTTGCGCCGAACCCAAGGGCCTCATCATTGTCCACACTGGAAACGGCAAAGGCAAAACCACGGCAGCCCTAGGCATGGTGCTGCGATCGCTGGGTCATGGCTTCAAAGTCGCGATTATCCAGTACATAAAAGGAGCCTGGGAACCCGCTGAAAAGGCGGCTTTTGCGGCCTGGGGAGATCAGCTCACCTTTCACGCCATGGGAGAAGGTTTCACCTGGGACACCCAAGATCGTGATCGGGATATTGAAATGGCGCAAACTGCTTGGGTAAAATCCCTCGAATACATCCAAGATCAAGATTACGACGTAGTACTTCTTGACGAAGTTAACATCGCTTTAAAACTGGGATACCTAACCACCGAGCAAGTCTTAGAGGGAATCGCCCTAAAGCCTGATTTAAAGCATGTCATCCTAACGGGACGTGGAGCACCAGAGGCTCTCATCGATCGTGCAGATCTTGTCACTGAGATGAAAATCATCAAGCATCCGTTTAAAGCCCAAGGCATCAAAGCACAAGCAGGAATTGAATTTTAACTTATTGACCATAGGGACACTACGCAAATCGGCTGAATACTCTTTTCTTCTTGTGCATCGCAGCTATGATTGTGGCTAAAACTACTTCTAGCTGCGATTAACCGAAATATTCAGCGAAAATACTGAGGATTTCTATGTTTCAACTCCAGCCCGATCGCTACCCTGAAATAAGGTAAGCCTTCCAGGGGGTAACGAAGAATTAACGTTTCAGACCAGTTTTTGAGGTTAGATTTGAAATTATGATTCAAGCACCTCAGATCGACGGAATTGAAATAGACCCACCAGACTGGGCAAACACCCCAGCGAGTAT
>JAPLHZ010000219.1 GCA_026389365.1 Cyanobacteriota bacterium | reverse complement strand
TGTGAACTGGGCCATCTTCAATTCCTTCGCCATTACGTTAGCCAGACGCGGAGGCTACCGTACCGTACCGGATGCCCTCAGAGCTTGGGCTAATATGCTCGACAATGTTTATCTTTTCTTTGTATGAAACCACCCTGCTGCCCCCTCCAGAGGAGGGGAATTAGACAGTCCCCAATTCCCCTCCTCTGGAGGGGTGTCCCGAAGGGACGGGGTGGTAAAAACCCCATGACCACGCAAAAAATCCATCACACCCGCCATATTATTTTTCACATCGCGATCGCGCAAATGAATCACCGTCAAATCCAACCCCATCAAAAAAGCATCCCGAATTGCATCATATTCCACCTTATCATCGTGACTACTACCATCCACCTCAATCACCACTGATTTTTCCGCACAATAAAAATCAACAATATAGTTACCGATGATTTTCTGGCGATCGAAATCTAGCCCTAAAAACTGCTTTCTTTTAAGTTGATTCCATAACAAAACCTCAGCCAAATTACCAGCACGCCGCAACTCCCGCGCCCGTTCTTTTAGGGCTGGGTTATAGGGGAGAGACATATAGTTTTTGGTGTCGCGCATAGCAAATTAATTGGCTTCGTTTGTAAGTTTTACCACCCCGTCAGGCTTCGCCTGCCACCCCTCGAGAGGAGGGGAATTAAGAGTGAGTGCATTCATTCCCCTCCTCTGGAGGGGCAGGGGTGGTCTAATTCTCTTTTACTACTCATACGCCCCCAACCCCGAAATTTCTCGCCCCTGCGCCAACCTGTGTAACAACGGAATTAAATCCTCCATCAAAGCCAACTCCTTCTTGGTTCGAGCCTTCCAACCCAAATCTAAGGGAGCCAACAAATCACCGAGTTGCTCACCATCAAAAATCATCCGCCGCAAAATACCATCCACAAAAGTTTGTAACGCCGCAGCTTCTAGCCCATGCTTATTAGCGATCGCCGCCAACTCACGCGCATTCTTCTCAGCTTTGAATCGTTCATAACCCTCACGGATTGCCCTTTCGTCTAAGCCTTTCCCTGCTGGCAATGTGTCAATATAAGCAATCATATTCTCGTGATCGTCCAAAAGCTTAGCATCAGACTTGATCAAGCCAATCAACTGCTCACGGGTCATCTTCTCCTTACTAGGTGCGTCCTGCTTAAAATTAGCAATCAACCCCATGATGTAGTCATAGTCAATCACCGCCGAAGCAAACAACACAAATTCAAAATCCAGTTGTTCCACTCCTGGGCTGGTGTTGCTCTTGCCCTGCTGCACCTTAAGCCGTTGGGCAGTCTCCAGATATACACCCCGAAAAGCTTGTAACTGCTCTTGGGGGATTACTTCAGCGATCGCCGTAGTATTTTCTGTGGTCAGGTCAGTGTATTGGTCGAGTTGCGTCTTGAGTCGTTGCACCTCCTTAAAGAGATTGACAAACTGCCCCCGCGCCGCATCGCCCTTGAGATTCGGTACTGACTCAGGAGCATAGGCTAAACCTTGGGATTGCATAAACTCATCGAGGTTTTTAACCGCTACTTCAAGCTTTGCGATCGCCACAGGAGCAGGATCGACTAACCAGATTTCTTTAGCTCGTTCCTTAAATTCCCCAGAAAATAGCTTGATTGCTTCTTCAACAGCGCTTTGCTGCTGGCGAAAATCGAGAATATTGCCATAGGGCTTGGTGTCATTCAGCACGCGATTGGTGCGCGAAAACGCCTGAATTAGCCCGTGATATTTCAAATTTTTATCGACATAGAGCGTATTTAAATATTTGGAATCGAACCCCGTCAGCAGCATATCCACAACGATCGTAATATCAATTTTCTGAGCATGGGGCAAATCTTGATTAGGGTATTGATGATCCTTGATCCGCTTCTGCACATTCTGATAGTACAAATCAAAATTATTGATATCGTGATTTGTACCATAGCGAGCATTGTAATCAGACATGATCGCTTTTAGAGCCGCCTTCTTTGCCTCTGGTTCAACTTGGTTATCCGCCTTTTCAGTGGGTAAATCTTCTTGGAGTTGTCTCACGTCCTCATTGCCTTCAGCCTTACCCATAGCAGCAGGAGGCGAAAATACACAGGCAATGTTCAAAAGCTGGAAGTCACTATCTTCCGCCTGTTTTTCCGCCTGAATTTCTTTAAACAGATCGTGATAGGCGATCGCATCATTAATCGAGCTTGTAGCAAGAATCGCGTTAAACTTCCGCCCAGCAGTCGCAGCATCATGCTTTGTCAAAATCGCTTCAACAATTGCCCTTTTAGCTATGGCTTCCCCAGATTTGGGCGGATTCTTACCTTCGGGCTTGTAATAGTCAATATGAAAGCGC
>JAPLHZ010000398.1 GCA_026389365.1 Cyanobacteriota bacterium | reverse complement strand
TTATCCCAAGGGCGTCAAGGTCTCGACCGAGGACTTGGAACCCTTATTATATTTCTGGAAACCTTCGGTAGAACTGGCTAAATGGGATATTACAATTATCCCAGCGTGACTGGGGTGATATTTTTTGGCTCGTCCCTAACTGATATTTCCTCATCCTTTACACAAGGGTACTACCCAACTCTCACCATTGGCTTTTAAATTATTCCCTTAAAACTGAATCCATCGCTTCCTTAAGTACTTCACTCCCAGATCCGAGAATACTTCCTTTTTCCGACAAGATTCGTTTCCACGATCGGTTATTCTGTTGGCCTTTAAATAATTGATGCATGTGGCGCGTGACTGAATGGAGTTTGTTGCCATTTGCTGCGTGCCGATCGACATATTCAAACATCCCTTCTACTACTTCATGACGGGATTTCACGGGATCATTGTCATCATAAAACAATCGATCGGCTTGCACAAACAAATAGGGATCATCATAAGCCGCACGACCAATCATTACTGCATTCACCCGATCGAGTTGTTTAAGCGATTGTTCTAATGTAAGAAATCCACCATTAATTTCAATAAATAGCGTTGGGAAATCTTGTTTCAATTGATAAACATCTTCATAACGCAAGGGTGGAACTTCACGGTTTTCCTTAGGGCTGAGTCCTTGGAGCCACGCTTTACGGGCATGGACATTGAACCGATCGCATCCTGCCGCTGCCACAGTCCTCACAAATTTTGTCAAATCTTCGTAGGCATCTTGATCATCTACACCAATCCGATGTTTGACAGAAACAGGAATTTGGGTCGCGTTTTTCATGGCACTAATACAATCTGCCACCCGATCGGGGTCAAACATCATACAGGCTCCAAAGTTCCCGCTTTGTACACGACTACTCGGACAGCCCACATTCAGATTGATCTCGTCGTAGCCAAAGTCTTCCGCAAGTTTTGCACAATGGGCCAAATCAATGGGTTCGTCGCCGCCGACTTGAAGGACGATCGGTTTTTCGAGTTCAGAGAATCCGAGGAGCCGATCGAGATCTCCATGTTTGATCGCTTGGCTCGTGACCATTTCGGTATAGAGCAATGTGTGACGAGTGATTTGGCGCATGAAATAGCGATAGTGACGATCGGTCCGATCCATCATTGGCGCAATGCTAAGTGGGTAAGTCGGTAACATAGGGAAATTGAATTTAGACTGTTGAATATAGCATTGAGAAAGCCAACTTTAATATTAATGCGGTGAGACAATCGGGATCCGGGGCGATCGGGAAAAATACCGATCGATTGGTGGATGCTTTGCAGAAGCGGGTTCCGGTTTCGGTGCATCGGTTGAAGGCGCTGGAAGAATATGGTCATGACTAAGAGCATTCCTACCAAGAGCATTCTATCTTGCCTCAGGTGCTGCAACGGGTTCAAGCTAAACACGTTTCGAGAACACCAGGGCTCAGGTTGGACCGAAATCAGTCCTCGGCAAGGCGTGGGTCATCATGAAAGTCAGCAATTCCAAATTCAAGGGTCATATCCAAAATACCCGGCGACTAAAGTCGCGGCTACACAAACAAAACCCGCCCAAGGCGGGTTAAGACTTCCAGATTGGCGAGTCATGACGCTTTGAGTCCACTTTAGGTGGACTTCGTTTGTGTAGCTGCGGTTTCAACCGCCAAGCTCCCGAGTTGCAGAGTTTGAATTTGGAATTGCTGTGAAAGTGGTGAACTGTTCAATCAAACGGTCCAATTAACGAATGGTTTATTAGCGAGACGAGTTGTGGCTCATCTCAAATAATCCACTCATCAGGGGATGAACAGGTTGCAATTTTAAGCAATTTACCTGTTGAGATAATAGCTTCTACCCTTTTGGAACTGTATTTAAAACGATGGAAAGTAGAAATACTAGACACTATTCGGAAATTAAGATAGTGTATAGTGAATATTCGATGGTCGAAAATTTAGACTTATCAAAAACATTGTAAAGATTATACAGCTTCTTATACAGCATATACAATTCAAACATCTCAATAAACGTGATTTCAAACATCCTTCTGCCACACTTTGAAGTGACGGTACAACAAACGTTTATTTGCAGTGAGAAAATCATGACTGAACAAATTGATAACTTCACTAATGGCCTGCGCGATCGGTTAAATACTATTGACACTCGCCTATCATCACTCAAGGCCACCATGGAGTCTGCTCCAAAGGAAACTCAAGCAGTTGTCGAAGCTAAATTGCATGAAGTGAAAGCAAATCTAGATATCAAGCGGCATGAATTTGCAACATATCGAGCCAATCTTCAGGAGCTAGCGGAAGGCAAACAAACTGAAATCCAGGCAAAGGTTGAAGAATGGAAAACAAAGCGAGAAATCGGAGAACTGAACCGCCGTGCTGAACGAGCAGAGCATTATGCAGCTAGTTGTGTTTTTGTCTCAATGGCGGCGATCGATGAAGCTGAAGAGGCAATTTTAGAAGCGATGACGGCTAGATTAGATGCTGATAAAGTGAAATCAGCCGATAAAGTGGCCGATAAAGTAACAGTAGCAGCATAGTTCTAGGGTCGAGTGTAGCGTGAGGCCCGATCCCCCTAACCCCCTTAATAACGGGGAACCAGAGAATACAATTCTTAGTTCATGGGGATTTAGGGGGATAGAATCTTTTGACGCAATGAAAGAACTTCTCAAACCTTTTCTAATGGTATCAAATATTTAATCAAGGAGAACATAATGGATGTCCAAATGTCGAAGGTTCACCAAACTACCTACAAGGCAATCTTTCAACACCCAGCCGCCCGAAATCTTCAGTGGCATGACATACGATCGATGCTTAACTCGATCGCTGATGTGGAGGAAGAACATAATGGCCATTTGGTATTTGTGCGGCATGGTGAGAAGCTAACCATTCATCCCCCCAAGAACAAAGATTTATCCGATATTGATGAACTGATGAAAATTCGTCATTTCCTGGAACAATCAGTGATTCCATCACCAGAGATTAATAACAAAGGTAAGCATTTACTGGTTGTAATTGATCATCGTGAAGCGAGGGTTTATCAGACAGAACTGCGTGGTGAACTGCCAGAACAAATCGTACCTTATGATCCCCCAGGTTCACATCGGCACCTGTATTATGTGGGCAATGAGGCTGCTGGTCATCAGCGACAACCAGAACTCAAATCTTTTTATGAGGCGATCGTAAAGCGATTGATTGGAGCAGAGAAGATTTTGATTTTTGGTAGTTCAACTGGAGCTAGCAGCGCCATGGAACAACTGATGCTCGCTCTCACTAAAAATCATCCTGACTTGGCCGATAAAGTCATTGGTGCAGTGACGATCAATGAACAGCATATGACTGAAGACCAGTTACTCGCACAGGCGCAGGAGTTTTACATGGCCAGCAAACTGCAAAATACTGCCGACTCCTAACGACGACTCATAAGTAAGAGTGTCGGTGGAATCTAATCTAATCAATTCCTTTGATTAGTTCTCCCGGCAAGACTGTATTTAATGAGATAAATACTGCTAATCCTATTTTGCGATCGGGTTGGTAATTTGGGCATCAAAAAGCTAGATTTTATAAAGGAGAATCGTAATTCTATTCGCCGGTAGGTTTGCAATAGAAACGATCGGTTTCAATAATCTCGACTAGATTAATCAAAACCGATCGTAATGTCATTTATTCAAAAGCATCTTGAGCCTTTAACTTCATACCTCTCACTGATTTGCGCTCTTTCATTTCAATTTGTTTGTTATCTCCACCTGGTTTATAGTTAGGATTTTCGATACTGTTTCTAAGAGCTTCTTGGGTTTTAACCTCAAACTTCTCTTCCTTTACAGCCGCTTTCTCCTTAGAATTTCCTTTCATATTGCTGATGCCTCCCTCTACTGACTTCCCAGACATTATTGGCATTTTTGCGATTTCGCTGGATGCCGCCCATGCACTTGAAGAGACTCCCCAAGCACTACCGACTAACATAAAAGTAGCAAGAGCGATGGTTAAAAATGCTTTACTGAATCTATTAAATAAAATCATGATGTTCTCCAAAATCAATAGTTTATTTTGACAGATGGCTGGGTTATTTCATGTGTGATTTGTATAATTTGATGGAATACGTTTCAAAATAGTACGAAAGTGATCAAAGGTCTATTACGATCACTTGTCTGACCTTAACGACACACCTGGTATTTAGCTGAATCTTTACTTGTATTTGTTGCAGACTCGATCTCAGTTATGGTCGCATTTTCCATAGTCCCATTTCGATCGGAGTCACATTTTATACTGGAGGGAGCTAAAGACTTCATTATTCATTGGCTCCTTTGTATTTTGTAAATCACATCAATAAAAATCAGCGTTCAAAAGCAGATAGTTATGCTCAAAATAAGGAGCTATTCAATAAACATTATCGGAAATTATTTTTTAGAGATTCAAAGCCTTGCTAGGCAAGGGCTGTAAATTCGCAAAACCCTATTTCCGATTAAGTCTAATAAATAACTAATGTAATTAAGCAGATTTTATCAGCTATTTTTTGTAATTTATATAATTTTAAGATTATTCGTCTACCTAAAGAATACAATTGAAACTGCTACTTAGAATCAAAATGAGTACTAAACATCAAACTCAACTTTAATCAAAAATCATAAGATTTTAGACAAATTGAGTTTAGATCAGCACTAAAATATGCTATGCTTCCATAAGCGATAACTTTGCCAAAGCCCTTAAAATAAAACGTTTTCTAGCCCAATATCAAATCAAATAATTGTTGTCATAGGCCAAACCCCGATCGCCAACTTTTCTCAGCAATGAGATTGAATTCTGATGCTTGGCTTGGTCTACCAATACATAATAACAAAACAATATAAAGCTATGACAAACTATTATCGCTTGGGCCTAATTTAATACTGCTACTGCTTGAACGATCGCTAATTCAAGAATTAATTACTTAGTCTAATGCACTGTAAGGAAAATACGATGAACTTTACTACATGTCTCACTGTCAAATCATTCGGTATTGTATTAGGAAGCCTTACAGGAATAGTTGCCTTTTCTGCAATAAGTGCGGCTGCTCCAACGTCAGGGGTCAATCCTTGTCCTAGTATTTACTATGAAGAGCCATACAATAAATTGCTCGTAGTACCGCAGGGATGCCCACCCAATGCGATGATCCCCCAATTAGTTGATCAACAAACAGCAGTCCCAACTTCTCCCTCTACAAAGCCTTCTCCCTCTGTGAAGCCTACAATGCCGAATGAACCGCCTTTAGCAGAGGATCAGCAGCCTGTACTTGCAACGATTGTGCCGCAAATGGGGAACGTGAATGTGTTTCTGAAAAATGCGACCAATACACCCATCACATATCAAGTCCTTGGGAATACTCAACAACGAACGTTAGCAGCGCGTGGAGAGATTATGCTTAAAGCTCTTCCTGTGCCTGTAACCGTTACGTTTTTACGATCGGATGGAGGATTGGTGAACGCGCTGCCGATCGCTAATTCACAACCTGGTGTTTTAGATTTGACGCTGAATGGAGCAAGGGGTTTGAGCGATAGCCAAACTACGGTGAGAATTCTGAGTACCGGAAAAGTAAATGCTTACTAGAGAAGCTTAATACACTGCAGGAATTGCTGCGATCGATCGGACTCGTTATTTAATTGAACTAGCTAAAGTTCGATCGATCTAGAATGCATTAGAGAAGTTGGTTTCAATCTATTTAAATCTCTATTGTACTTAATCAATTCCCAGGGTCATTTCATTCTAGATTTAGGTGACGAGTTTATGTGGTTTCAGCCATCGAAGACGAAAATCTCTGATGCCTGGAACGGCGCGTTCTCGTAGATGCACAAAATGTCGAAATTTAGAATGAAACAGCCCTGAATCAATTCCTATGACTAGTCAAGCAGCGATTGTTCAAATTAGTTCATATTATAAATGAACATAATCTATTTAACATCGGTTTTAACATCGGTCAGACAAAGAGTGCGATTCGTTCTGTGCAAGAGTGAAGAGAAAAACTGATGATAATTGTCCATCACTTGAATAATTCTCGATCCCAGCGGATTCTCTGGCTACTAGAGGAACTTGGCCTAGAATATGAAGTCAAGCGCTACGATCGCGACCCAACTACGATGCTCGCTCCTGAGTCGCTACGTGCAGTGCATCCATTGGGTAAATCTCCTGTGATTACTGATGGCGCGCTGACTCTAGCGGAGTCTGGTGCCATTATTGAGTATTTAGTTGACCGTTACGGTGACGGACGACTTGCTCCCCGATTGGCACACCGGAACACTTGCGATACATCTACTGGCTGCATTATGCCGAAGGTTCTGCAATGCCCCTGCTAGTGTTGAGATTAATCTTTAACAAAATTGAAGCAAGTCCGATGCCATTTTTTGTTCGACCGATCGCACGCCTGATTGTCGATCGCGTCAGGCAATCATTCATTGAGCCTCAAATCGCCCTACATTTAGGCTATCTAGAAGCAGAACTTGAGAAAAGCCTATGGTTTGTGGATATACTTTAGCAGGTAGTAGACTTTATTTTACAAAAGGGTGAAAATGGGAGGAAAGAATTTAGGTTTTCCCATAATGATCCAATTAACGTTCACAGATGAAGAAATAGAAAAACTACACTACGAAAGATTTCATCATC
>JAPLHZ010000044.1 GCA_026389365.1 Cyanobacteriota bacterium | reverse complement strand
TTGATGTGAATCGTCTCTTTCAACGCCTCACTCTCGACCTTAATGGGTATACGCGATTTCCAGCAACCTAAATTCCCTAGGATTGTCAATTGCCTTCAAACCACATCTAGCGTCCTCCACGGGAATTCTGGGAGAACCTTAATTGTTGCGATTTGGTTACAAAACAAGTCGTTTCTACATCAACTTGTTTCGGTTTACCGCCATAATCTGCCCTTCATCTAGAGCTTCGTGGTTTAATAAATGTTGCGAGAGTTAGGTTTTACGCCGTTTCCGGAATGCTATCCATTCTCAAAATTTCGGGTTTTGCTCCTTGGCCATCGCACTGAGTGCTTACTCCGGATTGAGTGTTGTTGTGGATCGTCTCGTTACACATAGGTAAAATTGAGCTTTAGAGGGACTTGTGCCCTTGAAGCCCTAGCTAGGAAGCGCATAGTCGCTGATTTTATCCAAGAGAACAAGCATCGAAGGAGTCTTAATCGCATGTTCACTTACACTAAGCCGACCGTTCGCCATATTAAGCCGGACGACCTCAACGGGCGTTCCCTTGTAAAAGTGGTGTACGTAGTGCTGGAGCCGCAATACCAGAGCGCCATTTCTGCGGCTGTAAGATCCATCAATGCCAAACACCCCGACATTGCGATCGAGATAAGTGGCTACCTGATCGAAGAGCTGCGAGACAATGGCAATTACGAGGACTTTAAGCGGGATGTCGCTGAAGCCAATATTTTCATCGCCTCCCTAATTTTCCTAGAAGACTTGGCGGACAAAATTGTCGCTGCTGTCGAACCCATCAAAGACAAACTTGATGTATCGGTGGTGTTCCCATCCATGCCTCAAGTAATGCGCCTGAACAAGATGGGCAGCTTCTCCCTCGCCCAAATTGGTCAGTCAAAGAGCGTCATTGGCAGCTTCATGAAGAAGCGCAAAGAGAAATCTGGCGCGGGTTTCCAAGATGCCATGTTGAAGTTGTTGCGGACCTTGCCCACGGTGCTGAAATTCCTCCCCATGGAAAAAGCGCAAGATGCCCGGAACTTCATGCTTAGTTTCCAGTATTGGTTGGGTGGCAACGAGGAGAATCTGGAAAGCTTCTTCCTGATGTTGGCTGACAAATACGTCTTCAACGGTAAGGACACCAAGCGATCGGACAACAACGAAACTGCCGCATTTAGCTATGCCGAACCCATCACCTATCTGGACACGGGCATTTGGCATCCGCTAGCGCCGACCATGTATGACGATGCAAAAGAATACCTGAATTGGTACGCTTCCCGGAAGGACTTGCCCGAAGCCCAGCGCCGAGGAGATTGTCCGACGATCGGACTCGTGATGCAACGGACCCACATTGTGACGGGCGACGATGCTCATTACGTGTCCATGGTGGCAGAGTTTGAAGCTATGGGTGCGCGGGTCATTTCCGTCTTTGCGGGCGGTCTAGACTTCTCTAAGCCTGTGGCCGAGTATTTCTATGAGCCGATTAACAAAGAAGAAGCGATCGTTGATGCAGTCGTTTCACTCACGGGCTTTGCTCTCGTCGGCGGCCCTGCAAAACAAGACCATCCCAAGGCGATCGAGGCCCTTAAAAAGCTAAATCGTCCCTACATGGTGGCATTGCCATTAGTCTTTCAAACCACTGAAGAATGGTTAGACAGCGATCTCGGTCTTCATCCAATTCAAGTTGCATTGCAGATTGCGCTGCCTGAGCTGGATGGGGCGATCGAACCGATTGTCATGTCGGGCCGCGACGGATCCACAGGTAAATCAATTACCTTGCAAGATCGGGTTGAAACGATCGCAAAACGGGCCTTGAAATGGGCGAATCTTCGTCGTAAGGAGCAAGCTGAGAAAAAAGTCGCCATTACTGTTTTCAGTTTCCCACCGGATAAAGGCAATGTCGGAACTGCGGCCTATCTTGATGTATTTGGTTCCATCTACAAAGTCCTCGAAGGCTTAAAAGAAGATGGCTATAGCATTGGCGAACTGCCGGAAGATTCCAAAGCCTTGATGCTGGAAATTCTTCACGATGCTGAAGCGCAATACAGTAGCCCCGATCTGAATGTCGCCTATCGCATGTCAGTGGAAGAGTATGAACGCTTAACGCCGTACCACACCCGTTTGCATGATTCCTGGGGACCCGCGCCCGGTACTCTCAACACGGATGGTCAGAACTTGCTGATCTTCGGCAAACAGTTTGGCAATGTCTTCATTGGCGTACAACCGACCTTTGGTTACGAAGGCGACCCCATGCGGTTGTTGTTCAGCCGATCGGCTAGCCCGCACCACGGTTTTGCTGCTTATTACACCTATCTTGAGCGTGTATTTGATGCAGATGCCGTCTTGCACTTTGGCACCCATGGATCACTAGAATTCATGCCCGGTAAGCAAATGGGCATGTCGGATACTTGTTTCCCCGATAGTTTGATTGGTTCGATTCCGAATCTTTACTACTACGCGGCAAACAATCCCTCTGAAGCCACGATCGCAAAACGTCGTTCCTATGCCGAAACTATTTCCTACCTAACTCCCCCGGCTGAAAATGCGGGTTTGTACAAAGGTTTGAAAGCATTGGGTGAATTGATTGCCTCGTACCAAACCTTAAAGGATGGCGGCCGTGGTGTTCAAATCGTCGATTCCATCATGGATCAAGCGCGTATTTGTAACCTCGATCGGGATGTCAAGTTACCAGACACCAGTTCTGCTGAGTTGAATCAAGACGAGCGCGATACTATTGTCGGCAAGATCTACATCAAGATCATGGAGATTGAATCTCGCCTCCTGCCCTGCGGATTGCACACCATTGGCAAACCCCCCACCGCCGACGAAGCGATCGCCACTTTGGTGAATATTGCTAGCCTCGATCGGGATGAAGACGGCATTCTCAGCCTGACCCGCGTAATTGCGAATAGTGTCTATCGTGACATTGATGAAATCTTCAAGAACAGCGACCTCGGAGTTCTTAAAGATGTCCAATTGTTGAATGACATCAATGCGGCGAGTCGTGAGGCTGTGGCGGCCATGGTGCGCGCTCAGCAAGATGACGATGGCCGAGTCTCTAAGACTTCTATGTTTGGCAATCTATTCAATGGGTTGGGTGGCAAACAAGAACCTTGGGTCGAGGTACTCCATAAACTGGACTACGGCAACGTAGACGGGGATGCGATTAAGCCATTGTTTGAATTCTTGCAATTCTGCTTGAAACAAGTGGTTGCTGATAATGAACTTGGAGGCTTGCTCACGGCCCTAAATGGGGAGTACTTGACTCCTGGTCCCGGCGGCGACCCGATTCGTAATCCTGATGTTCTTCCGACGGGTAAGAATATCCACGCCCTTGATCCGCAATCGATTCCGACAACAGCGGCGGTCAATGCGGCGAAGGTTGTGGTCGATCGGTTGATCGATCGTCAACGCTTGGAAAATGATGGCGCTTATCCAGAGACGATCGCTTGCGTTCTTTGGGGAACCGACAACATCAAAACCTATGGTGAATCTCTGGCCCAAATCCTTTGGATGGTCGGAACTAAGCCTGTGGCCGATGCCTTTGGTCGGGTGAACAAACTGGAATTGATTCCACTTAATGAACTCGGTCGTCCTCGGATTGATGTCGTGGTCAATTGTTCCGGTGTATTCCGTGACCTGTTCATGAATCAAATGGCATTGTTAGATCAAGCGGTAAAAATGGCCGCTGAAGCTGATGAACCTTTGGAGATGAACTACGTTAGAAAACACGCGATCGCTCAAGCCGCAGAATTGGGTGTGAGTGTTCGTCAAGCTGCCACTCGCGTCTTCTCTAATGCGTCCGGTTCCTACTCATCCAACATCAATTTGGCCGTTGAGAATGGGACGTGGGAAAATGAAAAAGAACTACAAGATATGTACCTAGCCCGTAAAGGCTTTGCATTCTCGTCGGATAATCCCGGTGTGATGGAACAAAAGGAAGACATTTTCCGGGCTTCATTGAAGACCGCCGATGTCACCTTCCAGAACTTAGATTCGTCGGAGATTTCCCTTACGGATGTCTCTCACTACTACGATTCCGACCCCACCAAAATCGTTTCTAGACTGCGGGATGACGGCAAAGCGCCAACCTCTTACATGGCAGATACTACGACCGCCAATGCCCAAATTCGGACCTTATCTGAAACCGTCCGTCTCGACTCTCGCACCAAGCTCCTGAATCCCAAATGGTATGAAGGAATGCTGTCCCACGGCTACGAAGGCGTACGCGAATTGTCGAAGCGGTTGGTTAATACCATGGGCTGGTCGGCGACGGCGGATGCAGTGGACAACTGGGTTTATGAAGATGCGAACAGCACCTTTATGAAGGATAAGGAAATGCAAGAGCGTTTGCTTAACTTGAACCCGAATTCCTTCCGTAAGATGGTGACGACGTTGCTTGAAGCGAATGGTCGTGGGTATTGGGAAACCAGTGACGAGAACCTCGATTGGCTCCGCGAACTGTATCAACAAGTGGAAGATCGTATTGAAGGCGTTGAATCCTAATAGTTTGATTTAACTCGTTAAAAAATCGGGTCGCTCATCAGTAGTGGCCCGTTTTTTGTAAATGCTTATTGAAACACTATCCTTGAAACTGGGCTAGTACAAGGCGGCTAAAGTGAAGATACTATAAGAAGAAATGAAATAATGATCAAAGATTAGTGTTTATGGCATCTCCAAAAGCATTGCATTTAGAAAAGTTGGAAAAGGAAGAATTACAACAGATAATCAATCGACAC
>JAPLHZ010000196.1 GCA_026389365.1 Cyanobacteriota bacterium | reverse complement strand
GGGTTACGGGAGTAGCGATGACTCATAAGTGACAACAATGAGCAGAATTATTTCTTCAATATCAGCCTTTTTTGCCCCCTTGACAATCAGCCTAATTTTCTTAACCTGTCACCCATCGACTGCTGATATAAAATATGCAAGTTGGGATTCAATCGAGCCTAACGACTGTATAAGTGTTATGGGCATATAGTTAGAAGTTGGATGCCTTGAGTATACGGGCTGCTTTTGGTTTAAAAGCTCATTGACTTGAGCTACAACCGCGTTTCAGCGCCTCTAGACTTGGAGAACTTCTACCCTTTTCTTGAAGAGTTGAGCCATAGATTCGTTTCTGGCTGGACTTTTTAGCCATCCTTACATCTTTAGCACTACCGTCAATTTAAAACCGCTATCCGATCGTAACGATCGGATAGCGGTTCTTGTAAGAATAAAAACTTAGCTAATTAAAACGGAATATCATCGAAGTCAGGCTCTGCCGCAGGCGGGGGACTAGCTTTGGGGGCCTTCGATCGGGTGGAGGCCGAAGGCTCTGTCGATGCTGGAGGGCGATCGACGATTGGGGGCGCACTAATATCCATCATGCCGAGACTATAAATTTTTGAGGCCGTCAATTCAGCCTGCTTTTCCTTGAAACCCTCAGGCCGATCGACCGAATTCATGGCCAGCCGCCCCTCAATCACGACCCGATCGCCAAGTTGGTAAGACGTTTGCATCTCTTGGGCCAGATTCCCCCAACCCACAACTTTAAGCTTAGCAGGTGGGTCTTCTGGACGCTGTCCGGGGAATTGAACTTCCATATCTGCGATGGCTGTTTGGTTGTCCTGGGTGTAACGCAATTGAGGCGGACGGATGACTTCCGCCATGATGATGCAGCTATTCATAAACTAGAAATTTTGAGGATAGGGCGCAATAGTTTCCATGATGACATGGCAAATTTGATGTGAGAAAGAGAAAATTAACGATCGGAACGTAAATTATTAAATACAATCTCAATACAATTAGATTTAGGAACCCGATCGGACCCGGTGTCCAATGTCTCGGCGATAGTATAGCCCATCAAATTGGATGGACTCGATCGCAGCGTAAGCTTTACTGAAGGCTGCATCGAAGGTTGGAGCGATCGCCCCAACCCCCAAAACCCGTCCACCATCGGTGACTAAAACATCTTTTTTCTGATACGTTCCAGCGTGAAACACCAATGAGTCTTGAGCTTCGGCTTCAGCAATTCCAGTAATCGCTAATCCTTTTTTGTATGCGCCGGGATAGCCGCCAGAAGCCGCCACAACACAAGCAGATACGTCAGACTTCCAGGTCAAAGGTCCAAACGTGGATAGACGACCTTCTACGCAAGCCAACATAATTTCATGCAGCGGGGTTTCCAAAAGCGGCAAAATAGCCTGAGTCTCAGGATCGCCAAAGCGACAATTAAATTCAATGACATTGAGATTTCCCGTGGGACTGATCATCAATCCAGCGTAGAGAATCCCGCAATATTGAATACCGCGTCGTTTTAATTCAGCGATCGCAGGCTCCAAAACTTGGGTTTGAACTTGAGCCATAATTTCGGGCGTGGCAATCGGGGCCGGAGCATAAACGCCCATGCCTCCTGTATTTTCGCCCGTATCACCTTCGCCGATACGCTTGTGATCTTGGGCAGGTAACAAGGGAATAATGGTTTCGCCATCAGTCACAGCTAGAACAGACACTTCCTCGCCTATTAAGCATTCTTCAATCACCACCTGTTCACCAGCCGCCCCAAAGAGTCCGCTAAAGCAACCTTCTAGTGCTGCGATCGCCTCATTCCCCGTCATGGCAACCGTAACGCCTTTACCCGCCGCAAGACCATCCGCCTTAATTACAATGGGCGCGCCTTCAGTTTCCACGTAAGCGCGGGCAGATGGAAGATCCGTGAATACAGCAGATTTGGCCGTGGGAATATTTGCGGCCTGCATCAAGTCTTTTGCCCAAGCTTTGCTCGCTTCTATTTGTGCCCCGGCTTGACTAGGGCCGAAGACTTTAATATTTTTACGTTGCAAGAAATCTGTAATGCCAGCCGCCAACGGAATTTCGGGGCCAACTACCACAAGAGCAACATTATTCACCGTACAAAACCGGGCAATGCCTTCAAAATCATCCTGAGTTAAAGGAAGGTTCTGACACCTGGGAAGCGTTGCAGTTCCGCCATTACCAGGAACACATATCACCTGGATTGATGCGTCTTGAACCAACCGCCACGCGATCGCATGTTCTCGTCCACCGTTACCCACCAGCAAAACTTTCACAGACTTCCTCACTTCACATCAACCAATCCAGGAACTTCGAGTCGCGCTCAAAGCTCATTACTCAAAGCTAATCACTCAAAGCTAATCAATAGTATCATCGGATCTTAACAGATGTAGAATCCCACAGACTGCATGAAGCCAAAAACAACAACATTCCTGCTGCTCCTTTCCAGTCTGCTACTGGGATCCAATAGCTTGGCCGCTACACCGATGGTCACCCGTGAGGTCGAATATCCGCCGGTAACAGCACCCGATCCCCAGCGTTTCCCCCCAAACCCACTAGAAAAAGTACTACCGGATCCATTAATAAGCGATCCCCAATTACTGATCGAACCACGCCGATCTCTAAATTATCTAGAGAAAGAAAAATTACGATCGGCCTTGGATGCGCTCCATATTGAGGGGAAGGCACAATTTGCCCAGAAAAAATCCGATGAAGCATTTCTAATTTGGTTTCGGGAGCTTCGACTGCGGCGAGTTCTAGGATTTCGAGAAGAAATCTTTGCGCTGGCTAAAATCGGTGAAATTGCTTGGCAAAATAATCGAACTCCCGATTTACGGGATATCACTGAACGGCTTCAAGTGATTCAGATTAAAATCCAGCCGCAGTCTAATCCAGTTACTCCGAGTCCTATATTTGATGAAGCTAGTTTTCCTGAACTAAACGAATATTTAGCGATCGCCTATCAAGTCCTGCGTGCGCCTCAGCTTGCACTTTCCATCTATGAACCTCGGCTCCAAAGTCTGCGCTCGAATGCTTTGCCCAATAGCTTGCCTACTGCCTTACCCAATAATCCGATCGAACTCTTTAAAACCCTCAATTCTATTGGACTGATTCACCTCGACTGGTTTCGGTATACCAAAGCTCAGCGGACCTATCAAGATCTACGGGAACTTTCTCGCCTCGCACAAAACCCGGCCAGCGAGGCACTCTATTTGAGTCAACTGACCTATCTTTTAATTCAACTGACCTATCTTGCTGAGCAAAATCATCAGCCTAAAGATGCGATCGGACCATTACAAGATTTGATTATCCTTTACGCTGCCCGACCCGAAGTCCAACCCGCCTTAACCTTGCGTCTTGCTGAAAATTACGACACAGCTCAAGACTTTAGCAATGCCGAAAAGAACTATCAAGCAACCTTTACGCTCAGCCAAACTCTAAGTCAAAATTCCTACGGTAGTACTGCACTGTTTGCTCTGGGAGATCTGTATCGCCGCACCGAGAGGTTTCCTGCTGCCGAACAGGTTTACGATTTTCTAGTTGATTCAGAACAAGCCGTCTACAACTTACACAATGCGATGAAAGCCTCAGATTCACTAGGACAAATGCGCGATCGACAGCAAAATTATCCCGGTGCGATCGTCGCCTATGAACAAGCAACCGCGATTGCCCAACGCCTTGCCATTAGCCCCGATCTAATCCAACCACTTCGGAAACGCCTTGAAAGTGCGCGTAAAAAATCAAACCTAGCCCTCTAAATCCTCCCGAGGGGCTAGTCGTGTGACACAGATTTCTTAAAAAACGACCTCATTTTAATGATAAAAACGAGGCCGTTTTGAATGGATTAAATCTAGACTAAACAGACGATCGCCTAGCCATGCAATTAACCCCAGTCAATAAGCCATTCCATTTTCAATCGCCCAACGAGCAAGCTCCGTCCGGTTATGTAGCCCAGTCTTACCCAGCATATTACTGACATGACTTTCAATAGTCCGTTGACTCACATTCAGTTCTTCAGAAATTTCTCGGTTCGCCATGCCTCGAGCTACAAATTGGACGACCCGAAGTTCCGTGGGAGTCAATTCGATATCAAATGGAACTTTGATTCTAGGGGAGGAGACTCCTCCCCTAGAATCTTTATGTTGAATCAGACGGGATGCCTGCTTCAACGAAGACTCAACTTGAGCAACTAGCTCTTCTGGCTCGAAGGGCTTGACCATATAGACATCAGCCCCAATGTTCAGCCCCTTGACCCGATCCTGGCTTTGTCCTTTTGCAGAAAGAAAAAGAACTGGAATCCAACTGGTTTTTGGGTCCGATCGAATGGCACTGACTAAGGAATATCCATCCATTTCCGGCATCATGACATCACAAATGATCATATCCGGGGTCTGCTGATCTAAGACTTCCAAGGCTTCTCGGCCATTTTCAGCCGTAACAACCTCATAACCTCGAAACTCCAGGTAGTCTTTCACCAACAAAATCAGATTGGGGTCATCGTCGATGAGCAGTAGCTTTTTCTGTGTCCCAGTGTTGGTGTCCTTCATTTTGACTTGCGTTACCTGGATCTTAAAGAGGTTTACGGGTGTAGGAAATTCCCACAATTATCTGTATCATTGCGTCATCGTAGAGGACTAAGGATGTTGCGCTACAGATTTTCTGCCATGATAAAACGAATATCTAAAAAAATACCCACATAGTGACAAAGAATATCTCACAGTGGTAAAATAAAAGTTATAACTTCATGCTTAAACAGCAGACTTAGTGGAACAGAGCCTACGAACCTCACAAAGCGAGAAAGAAATTCAACACAGAACTAAATTCTAATAATTACTAGTAATTATTACTGAGTTATATCATACACGTCTCAACCTCATTATTTATCTGAACCTTAGGGTAAATCTATCATAGGTTGAGTTTGTGGTAGAGGATGAGTCAAAAATACGTATTCCTGAACAATTTGATTATTCAGTAAATGCTCTTGAATAATCCGCTCAATCACCTCTGGAGTGGTGGCGCGATACCAGACACCATCTGGATAAACAACTAAAATTGGCCCTTGGGTACAGACGCGTAAACAATTGGCTTTGGTCCGAAACACACAACTTGGACGATCGATTTGGGGCACATCTAGTTTCAGTTCTTGCAGGCGGCGCTTCAGATAATCCCAAGCGACAATTCCTTCCGCTTGACTGCAACAGATAGGTTTACTGGGATCGGCGCAAATTAAGAGATGGCGCTGAATATCTTGGAGACCTAACTTTTGGACCCGAGAGGCGAGGAATTCTTCGTTAGAGGTTTGAGGGATTTGAGTCGTGTTCATTTTGCGGTGACGGGGACTTGAGTGAGCAACCGATCGACAATGGATCTCGCCTGACGACCACTAGTAGGAATTAAACGATGGGCCAACACATAGGGAGCCAAGAATTTGACATCATCAGGAATTGCATAATCACGCCCTTGGATATAGGCATAGGCTTGAACCGATCGCACCATAGCCACCGTTCCCCGAGGACTCGCACCCAAGGTAATTTCACCATCCGCTCGGGTCGCTCGTACTAGGCGCAAAATATAGTCCTGAAGCCCTGGCTCGACTCGAATTTCTCGGCAATTTTTCTGGAGTTGCTGAATCTCCAGTGGGGTAATACAGGGTTCAATTTCTGTGACTTTTGCAGACGACTGAAGCCGCTGGATCATCTGAAGTTCTTCTTGTTCGTCCGGGTAGCCCAAGGATAGAGACAAGGCAAAGCGATCCATTTGGGCTTCGGGCAGGGGGAAGGTGCCTTGATATTCCACGGGGTTTTGGGTGGCGATCGTAAAAAAGGGCGTCGGCACCGATCGTGATACACCGTCTGTTGTGACTTGCTGCTCTTCCATCACTTCCAAGAGCGCGGCCTGGGTTCGAGGGGTAGCCCGATTAATTTCATCAACTAATAAAATATGAGCGAACACAGGACCGGGCAAAAACTCAAACTCCCCCTGTTTTGGATTCCAAATATTCGTCCCCGTGACATCTGTTGGCATTAAGTCTGGCGTACATTGCAACCGCTGAAAGATGCCATCAATAGACTTCGCTAATGATTTGGCCAGTAGCGTTTTTCCCACTCCGGGCACGTCTTCAAGCAACACATGTCCCCCAGAGAGTAAGCCGATTAACACAAGTTGAATCGCATGGTCTTTGCCCACGATCGCATGGTGGAGATTTTCAGTCAGACGATGAAGACGATCGCGCATAAGTGGCTCTTAAGTGATTCTGGAGTGGCTTTGGAGGATGTTACTAAAAAATTTACTTTCGGTTTTTCATCATAGCCAGAATATTTTAAATTTTTGAGGCAATATAATTTGATGAATCTATCAAACCTTAACCAACGCAGGAGAGGCGTTGGCGGGCGATCGTGCAGTCGTGATTAATTTGCTGTTTGAGATCGTCAAGACTGCCAAATTTTTGTTCCGATCGTAAAAAGTTCAACAATTCCACATTGAGCTGGCGACCATAAAGATCTCCGGACCAATCTAGCAAGTGAACCTCAATAGTCTGGGTCAAGCCGTTCACCGTAGGGCGATTACCAATATTCATCACGCCTAAATTGGTGAAGGTCGAGCTGCCCGAATCCATCGAATCCATAGTAACTCGCACGGCATACACACCCTGACACGGAATCATCTTATTCACGGGGAGGGCGAGATTGGCAGTTGGGAAGCCTAATGTGCGACCGAGTTGTTGACCTTGGACGACGGTGCCTACGAGGTTGTAGGGTCGGCCCAGCATTCGATTGGCGGTAGACAAGTCGCCAATTTTTAAGGCATTGCGAATAGCAGTGCTGCTGATGCGATCGTGCCCAATGCGCTCCAAGGCCACGAGAACAACATCGATATTGTGTTGGGCAGCCAACGCCTTGAGCATTTTTGCATCCCCCAGCCGCTTATGACCAAACCGGAAATCCTCACCTACACTGATAAATCGCGCTTGCAATTGCTGGACTAAGACTGTTTCAACAAAGGCAGATGGGGTGAGCTTGGCCAGTTCTTCTGTAAACGGCAAGAGAATGAGTTGCTCGACCCCCCAACGATGGAGTTCATTCACGCGTTCATCGCCAGGAGTCAAGGTGGGAAGGGGTTTCCCAGAGAAGAACTCGACAGGATGGGGCGAAAAACTCACCACAGTCGGATGAGTCCGATCGCCACAACCCAGCAGGGAATGCTCAATAGGATAGGTGAGAATGGGTTGAATAACCTGACGATGACCTAGGTGAAGGCCATCAAAGTTACCTAGAGCTGCGACGGTTGGCTTTAGCACGGCTTTAAAAGTGACGGAATCAAAAGTGACGGAATCCATTATTTCGACATTCTGGCATGGAGGCTTTGAGTTTTTAGAACTTTCCAGAGGGGAGCCAAGATTTTAATTTAGGTAGCTCTTTTTTGTCTGTCAAATTATATTGCAATGGCGTGACGGTAATGTAGTTCTCTCGAATGGCCTCAACGTCGGTCTGAGTCTCCCGATCGCCGTCTGGATCTTCCAGTTCTTCGACCACTTCGCCAGCTAACCAATAATAGATCTTGCCACGGGGGTCAGTCCGTTTTTCAAAGACTTCAATATAGCGTCTAATTCCTTGGCGAGTAATTTTTGCACCCTTGATTTCCGCTTCACTCACAGGGGGTACATTAATATTGAGGAGAAACAATTCCTTAAGCGGATTTTCGATTAAATGCTTAAGCAGATCTCGGGCATAGTTGGCGGCGGGTTGGAAGTCTTTGGCGCTGAAGCTGGTTAGGCTGAGGGCGAGACTGGGGATGCCTTCGATGATGCCTTCCATGGCGGCAGAAACGGTGCCGGAGTAGAGAACGTCTGTGCCGAGGTTTGCGCCATGATTGATTCCGGAGAACACAAAATCCGGTTTTTCATCCAACAATGACCAGAGTGCTAGTTTTACACAGTCAGCAGGCGTACCGGAACAGGACCAGGCCGTGATTTTAGGGTCGAAGATTCCCTCCACCAAATTGGCGCGGATGGGCTGGTGGAGGGTGAGTCCGTGGCCTGTGGCCGATCGTTCGCGATCGGGACAAACAACCGTAACCTGATGTCCGGCGGCGGCGAGGGTGTTGGCGAGAGTACGGACCCCGATTGAAAAAATTCCGTCGTCGTTACTGATGAGAAGGCGCATAGGGCGAGTGTTTTCCTTTAGACTAAAGGGACGAAATTTTGTGTCACTCTTATTTTCCCCGGTTATGTCAGAACTTGAAGCTCAATTACAGCAAATCCGAAATGAAGCGATCGCGCTGATTGCCCAAGCCGACGACCTTGATGCGCTGGAGCAATTCCGGGTGAAGTATATGGGGAAAAAAGGGCCAATTCCTCAAGTCCTAAGCGGCATGGGAAAGCTGGATCCAGCCGATCGCCCAAAACTTGGGGCGTTGGCCAATGAAGTCAAGGATGCGATCCAAACCCAAATTGATGCATCGAAAACCCGTCTTCAGGCCGCTGCGATTCAGGCAAGACTAGATGCGGAAACCTTGGATGTGACGATGCCGGGAAGTTATCGTCCGCAGGGTCGTCGCCATCCTTTGCATAGCACTATTGATAATGTGCTGGATATTTTTGTGGGGTTGGGCTATCTGGTGGCCGAAGGGCCGGAGATGGAGACGGATTATTACAATTTTGAGGCGTTGAATTTCCAGGCTGACCATCCGGCGCGAGATATGCAGGATACATTGTTTTTACCGGATGGGAATTTGTTGCGGACTCATACCTCTACGGTGCAGGTTCGGTATATGGAAAACAATGATCCACCGATTCGGATTGTGGTTCCGGGTCGGGTTTATCGCCGCGATACGGTGGATGCGACCCATTCAGCGGTATTCCATCAAGTTGAGATTTTGGCGGTAGATGAGGGTCTGACGTTTAATGATTTGAAGGGTACGATTAAGGTGTTTTTGCAGGAATTGTTAGGCGATGACATTGAGGTGAGATTTCGCCCAAGTTTCTTCCCGTTTACGGAGCCGTCGGCGGAGGTTGATGTAATGTGGAAAGGGCGCTGGCTGGAGATTTTGGGCTGTGGAATGGTGGACCCAAATGTATTGAAATCCGTTGGTTATGATCCGGAAATTTATACGGGTTTTGCGGCGGGTTTTGGGGTTGAGCGATTGGCGATGGTGATGCATCAAATTGATGATATTCGTCGTTTGTATACGAGTGATTTGCGATTCTTGAAGCAGTTCTAGAATTTAGATCGTGTTTTAGAAATAGTCTCGATCGCGATACCACTTCACTGCTAATTCGATCGCGGTATTCAAATCTGTTTGCGGTAAGCCAAGGTGATTGATTGCTTTGGCTGGATTGTAATACATTTTTTGTTGTGACATTCGCACACTGTCTAGGGCGATCGTAGGTTGTTTTCCAAATTGCGTTAATACCGTTTCATCAATCCAGGCGGCGGCTAGTGGGAGCCAGTGGGGAATTTGCAAACGCGGGGCAGGAATGTTTGTGCAATCGGATAGACGGGTTAAAAAGTCTCGTAAGGTTAGATTTTGATGGCCGAGGATATATCGATCGCCTGCGATTCCTTTTTGTAATGCAAGTAAATGACCCCAACAAACATCTTCGACGGAGACAAAATTCAATCCAGTATCAACCGTTGCGGGCATTTGGCGACGTAGAAATCGGAGTAAAATTTCTCCCGTGGGCGTAGGTTTTGCATCCCAAGGCCCGATCGGACTTGTGGGGTTAACAATGACAATATCTTGGCCTGAATTTGCAGCCGCGATCGCTTCTTGTTCTGCCCAATATTTGGATTGTTTATATGCACTAATTAGGTTTTCAGGTTTGGATTGGTACGATTCGTCGGTGAATTGGCCCTGAGTTAAATTAGGATTGAGACCGATTGCGGCGACGGAGCTAGTGTAAACGGTTCGCTGAATTCCGGCTTGTTTAGCAGCGGCTAGGAGATTGCGAGTGCCGACGACGTTGGATTGATGAAGTAGGTCACGATCGGATTGCCAAAGGGAATATTGAGCCGCAACATGAAATAACACGTCGCACCCTTCTAAGTGAAATGCTAAACGGGGTGAATTTAAATCAGTATAGGCAAGTTCGACAGGAAGCGTTTTAAGATGAGAAATAGAACTACTAGAACGCACCATCGATCGGACTTCAAAGCCTTGATTCAGAAGTAAATGAATTAAATTAGTTCCAATGAATCCCGAAGCGCCTGTAACAAAAGCTTTCATCGTTTTAATGTATTAATAAAAATTTGCCATGACACTACTCATCCTAGTCCCACAGGGCGCAGAATTTAAAGCAGTTAGGGACGGATTGAAAAAATCACAGTCTAAGCCTATTTTACAAGTTCTAGCTATTCCGGCTGGGCCTGCGGTTAAAGCGTTTCTTGAGCAGAAATTCGATCGCATACAAGGTGTGACTCAGGTGATTATTTTGGGATTGTGTGGGGGATTAACAAATGATGCCATTGTGGGGCAACTGGGATGTTATAAAATCTGTTGCGATCGATCGGGAAATGAATACCAATGTAATTATCTTGATATCCGATATGAGTTTGCAAATTGGAATGCGGTAACGATCGATAATGTAATTACAAAGGCGACGGATAAACAACACCTGAATGCTCAGACTAATTGCGATGTAGTGGATATGGAAAGTATATGGATTTTGGAGTTTATGCAACAACGGGGAATTGGGGTGAGCGTGGTTCGAGTGGTAAGTGATGCGGTTGTGGGAGACTTACCGGATTTGTCACAGGTCATTGATCTCAATGGCGCGCTGAGACCAATGGAGCTGGCTCGTGCTTTTTTAGTGCGTCCGAGGGCGGCTTTACGACTGATTCAAGGATCTATTCTTGGACTTCGGCAATTGGCTTGGTGTGGGACGACGATTCAGGACAAGGTTGGTCAGGACAAGGTTGGTTCAAGATAATTGCACCGAGGGAAGGGACCCTGTATGATTGCGCGGTAAGTCCCAAATGAATTGGATAGCCTCTATGCGATCGCTCAAATTGTTGTTTGTCTCTACTTCTGTCGGTGCGCTGGGGACGGGGCTTGGCGGTGGTGTGGAACTGACACTGCAAAATTTGGCAATAGCGCTTATGAATGCAGGCCATTACATTACAGTAGTCGCGCCCGAAACGTCACAATTGGATGGATTTTCGGTGGTTGAGATTGCTGGCAATTTACAAATTATTGCTCAAAGTCAAGGCCGCGATGCATTGATTACGATGCCACAAGATGCAGTGTTGTCGAATATGTGGGACTACGCCCGATCGGTGCAAATGAATTATGACGTGATTGTTAATTTTGCCTATGATTGGTTGCCGTTTTATCTCACGCCATTTTTCACAACACCCATTGGACATTTGGTCAGTATGGGTTCTCTGTCGGATGCGATGGATCAGATCATTACGTCGGTGGCTTCGTCCTATCCCCATACTATTGCAGTGCATAGTAAAGTTCAGGCAGAAAGTTTTAAAGGTGGATTGGATTTTGCCCATTGTGTAATGAATGGATTTGACTTGTCGTTATATCCATTTTGCGAGAATGCTGAGGATTTTTATGCTTGGGTGGGCCGGATTGCACCCGAGAAAGGGCTGGAAGATGCAGTAGCGGCGATCGATTCTTTGGGGGCTGTATTAAAGGTATGGGGTGTGATTCAGGATGAACCCTACTGGAATGATATTTTGCGCCGTTATCCAAACGCGAACATTGAGTATCAAGGATTCTTGCCGACCTCTGAACTGGCGATCGCGATGGCTCCGGCAAAGGCATTAATTATGACCCCAAAATGGGTGGAAGCGTTTGGCAATGTAGCGATCGAGGCGTTGGCTTGTGGTGTGCCTGTGGTGGCCTATGAGCGCGGTGGTCCAGCGGAGATTGTCCGATCGGGGGAGACGGGGTTTGTGGTGGCAGCGGATGATGTGGCGGCGTTGACTGATGCGATCGGGCAAGTGGGGACAATCCGTCGGAGTCGATGTCGGTGTCATGCGGAAGAGTTTTACTCGTTGGAGGCGATGGGCGATCGGGTTGAGGCTTGGTTTGAGAAAATTTTGAAAAATGTAACTTAGGAGAACATTATGAGTCGGATTCAGACGACATCTTGGGATGCAGTGGATCATTTAAAAACTAAAGAAGATAACGAATGCTAAATCAAGTGGAGTGAATCTAAATCAAGTTAGTAAAATCAAGCCATCAACCGATCGATCGCAACAATTTCCATAATAGTCCGATCGCCCTGTCACCCTATGATTTACAAATGATTTACAAACAGCATGATGTACAAACAACCCTTTAATCAGCGACTCGGTTTAGGATTGGGATGCATTCTCCTCGGACTCAGCTTATTACTCAACTGGATTTATAGTCCAAACCCCATTCAAAGTGAACTCCTCACCATCCCTTTGAATCCCGAAAAAACACTAGTTGCAAGGCTCTATATCCCACCCAAAACGCCTGTCCCCTATCCCACCATTATGCTATGGCACGGAGTTCAGAGCAGCAAAGAAACAATGGAACCATGGTCTATAGAACTTCTCCGCCAAGGCATCGCTGTCATTGCAACCGATAGCGGGGGCTTTGGAGAATCCTATAAGCGAGGCTACAGTGCAGAAGAAAACCTCCTTGAGGCCAAAGCGATCGCCACCTACATCCATCGTCATCCCGATCGCTTCGACCCAAAACGCCTGGGAGTCGGCGGACATTCCATGGGCGGCGCAACCGCTTTAGCCTTAGCCAACGAAGACAACCAAATCAAAACGACTCTAGTCTTGGGCATGTCTGCCGATATCGATCGGCTCAACCCACCGAATTTATTCATGGGAATTGGATTATATGAACAATTCTCAACCCCCTACGACATGCGATCGATGTTACAACAGGGCACCAACAAATTAGCCCAACCCAATCACCTCTACGGCGACTTCACCCAAACCACCGCCCGCAAACTCATCATCTCTCCAACCAGTGATCATTTAATTGAACCCTTCGACCCCACATTAATCTACGAATCAGCACAATGGGCCAGACAATCATTCAATCTCAAAACACCCATCCAACCCATGATTATGCCGGGATTCATTCTCAGCCAAATCATTCTCCTCCTAGGCACCACGCTAATCCTAAGCTACACCCTAAGAAACAAACTCAATCTCAAAGTTCCCCTCGGTCAGGGGGCTTTAGGGGGATCGAGATCCATCATAATAACTACAATTCTTCTACTCCTATCGTTAGGAATGACTGGGAAAATCCCTGCCCGATCGACCACCGATTTCATTCTAATCACCGGCCTGATTCTTCCAGTCATTCATTATGCAATCCATCATCCATCTCGCCTCACTACATTTTTCCGAATCACAGGACTGTATCTGATCCTAATTGTCATTGCATACACGATCGTTGGAATGCTCTATCGTCTTGATGAACTAATCGCCCATCCCGCAATGATTCTGGGCATCCCACAATTCATGATCCAACTGCCGATCACCCTTAGTTACGCCCGTGTAGATGAACTACGATCGTTCCTATTTCCGGTTTATAGCCAAAGTGTCCAACCAAGTTTGAGATTGCTGATCTGGTTTTTACCCGAACTGATTAAGCCCGGTATTATTGTGCATTCTGTCACCCAAGCCAGCCGATGGAGTTCACAATGGCTCCGACAACCCTTTCAGATCACACATCAACACATCACTAATCGATCGTGGCTGCTCTTGGGGGGATTGATTTCGCTCCTGATGGGCATTGTTTACCATCAAGTCAAAACGATCGCTATTCCCCTAGAATATGCCGGAATTGCCATCAAACTCCTCATTCATATGGTCATTATTCCTGGGCTATTCATTATCGCCATGATGCGATCATCTGTGGTCCAAAAAATTGAGCAGCAATCGTCTTCGCTCATCAGGTAAACCCGTTGGTCGATTGCCACTCAATATTTGGTAAGGATCCATTCCGGGAAAGGGAGAAGACATGGCGACGCCTTGAATGTCTATAGAACCCATTTGATATCTTTTCCCGTGATACTTGGCTTTGAAGGAAGCCGTTACTCTGCGATCAGTGGTAGAGCCTGCCTACCTAGCAAAACCGCTTTCTGCCAGAAAATGAAGAAAACCAGCTAGCTGCAAGG
>JAPLHZ010000108.1 GCA_026389365.1 Cyanobacteriota bacterium | reverse complement strand
TTAAATCGCCAATGTCTCGACCGTCGTATTCCTGATAAACAGCTTTTGATTCAGGAAATCTCGGCTTGGGAAAATCGCAGGAATTCTCTCTCTTGTAAAGTCAACTGGCAATTTACTACTGCTGATGCGCGCATTAAATTGCATCGCCTTTATCCGTCAATAATTCCTTGACACTCTACTAGTTTGTTCATAATTCTCGATCGAGCTATTCAGCCAACCGTCCCGTGGTGATATTAAGCACCCGATCCCCCCGTGCATCCCCCTACCCTTCGGGAAGTCTTACGCCTATAAAAAGGGGGACTTTGAGCCGAATTCTGGTTTCCCCTTTTTTGTGGCGTAGCCTGCCCGGAGGGCGTAGGGGCTAGGGAGATCGGGTGTTTTGGATACCAATGCAGAGAGTTTTTAAACACCCTCTTAGGCATTGATTTGATAATGGGCTTCGATCGCACCGACGGCGCTGAGAAGGGGCGAATCTAGGGGTGTAATCCAGTCGGCGACCCCACGGGATAGACCCAGGGTCGAGTTCTGGGTTGAGGCCTCTAGGGAATCCTCCAGGACTTGGGATTTTAAGGTTTGCAGAATGGGGATCAATTTTTTTAATCCTTCTGCATTGCTATTGCCCTCACCCTGTGGAGATGCACCCAGTTGTTCAGCGATGTTCAGCGCTTGGTCGATGAGTTGAATAAATTCTTGGTTGTGACTATCCATGGATTATTTCGGACAGGTAAAGGCTGCGATCGTCATGGCGGGTCCGGGAACCCAAAGAATAGCAGGATCTTTGGAATCTACGATGAAGGTTTGTTGACCGCCGCCGGGATAGCAAGTGGGTGGGGTTTGAGGACCCACAATGCCTTGATACACGGTGGTTCCAGCGGGCAAGGTAACGGATAACATCGTAGTGGCTTGGTTGCCCCAGCTTTGGTTCAGCGCCAAATTTCGGATGACTTCGGCGTTGGTTTGATATTGATCGGTCGTCAAATAACGACCATATTTATTTTGATCGGTACTGTGATACCGGAAAAAAGTCTGAGGCATCTTGAGTTTGACTGCCTTACATTGAGAATTCAGAAAGGTGGCCGCAATTTCAAGGGGCAGCGGACAGTTAGGAGCCGTGGCGGGAGTAGGTGAGGGCGTGGGGGCGGCGGTTTGCGCGGAGGCAATTCGGTTTTCAACATTGTTGCTGAAAAGACCACTGAGAAGTCCAAGACTTAATCCGACCAAAATAAATTGCTTCTTCATGAGTTCTAATTCATTCCGTTATTTCACTACTTCAAAAAACTATATTAGGCGACACTCGATAATCTGGCAGAAGAAGCAATATTTCGTAATTGAAAATCAATCAACTGCATCGCTGGATTCCAGGACTGTCAGCAGCGTGTGTCCCGATAGCTTCACCGATCTTATTCTTCAATCAATTTTTGCAAAAATCATCTGTCCTGTAGGACACCTGCAACCCGTCCTACAGGACACAGGACAGTTACGCCACTCAAAGCGATCGGACCGGACCCATTCTGTCAACAGCTTTCGGCACTTTGAGCGAGTAAACATCGGGTGAGTTAGCCGATCGCATCCCTTCCAACAGTTTCTCATCATCAGATAATCGCCGCTTGATGGATATCAGCTCATTTTCTGGATCCGGTGCGAGGAATGCCCCCAGTGCCTCGATTGTTGTGCGCGATCGACCCCAAAGTAATTCAATTAAGAACATTGAGTGAACATTGCTAAACTCAACATTCTTAATTTGGCTATAACCGCACCGATCGAAACATACCAAATCGACACAACCCCTGACCAAATGCAAGACGCATCAGCATTAGCGTTGGCACTTCCCGCAGCGACTTCACAAACCCTGGAAGCCCAAACTTAATTAACCCCGCCGGACGCACAATCCCTTGCCAAATCGAATCTAACCACGACGGCAATGTCTCACTTGTCCAATCCGCCGTCGTCACCATGCCCGACTGCGATAGACCCGTTTCCGCCAATAACTCGGCAAACTCCTCAATACTGGCAAACTCTGGATGCGCCCACTGATCCAAAAGCTGCTTCATCACCCAACGCTCCCACAATACCAACGGCTTCTTGCGAGCATCCCGCTGATTCCAATCCGCCACCACCAACACTCCACCCGGTTTCAACACCCGCATCAACTCCCGCGCAAACCCAAGCTTATCCGGCATATGCGGACCCGCCTCAATACACCACACCACATCAAAACTGCCATCCGCAAAGGACAAATTCATCGCATCATCCCGCTGAAACTTCGCCGTCACCCCCGCTGGTGTCAAGTCCGTCGCTCTTTTGACCTGTCCCGGACTAATCGTAATTCCCGTCACCTCAAACCCATAGTCCCGCGCCAAAATTCGACTGCTTCCACCAATCCCACAGCCCACATCCAAAACCGTCGTGCCCGCCGCGAATCGATCTAATCCTCCCCACTTCACCATTTCATGGACAAAATCTGACTTCGCCGCCAGAAAATCCTTACGGTCCACGGGATTTCCATAGTGCCCAAGGTGAATATGCTCCCCCCAATAAAATTCTAAAATCCCATCCTCTGTCCACTCATCGTAGGCCGTCGCAACCGACTCGCCAGATTGATACTGCCGGGGACTGAGTAAATAAATCGCCGCCAAACCCGCCGCGCCTAGGACAATTAACCAGGTGATGTTCATCATAATTCTTAACAGTGCTTTATATTATCTTACGACTAGACGAGGGAC
Source organism: Cyanobacteriota bacterium (assembly GCA_026389365.1). Lineage (GTDB taxonomy): Bacteria > Cyanobacteriota > Cyanobacteriia > Leptolyngbyales > Leptolyngbyaceae > JAAFJU01. The sequence goes on along the minus strand of JAPLHZ010000108.1, from coordinate 17,446 downwards.
TCAACCCATAGGAGTCCGTAAATCGTGCTAAGCCGCATGGAAAAAATCAGCCTTAAGCTGACTGAGAATCTATCGCACTCATAGGAATCAAGAGCTTTCTTTACCGTTAAAGTCAGATCTTTCGATCGCCAGGGTTTCGCTATAAACCGATAGAGCTTGGCATGGTCATAATTCAAAGAAAATTATTGTTGGTCTACGTGATTTCCCAATGGGATCATCTGTTGCACGATTGTTTCACCATCGATGTCATAGAAGGTTTTGTGCCCGCCTGACAGCAAATGTCGATCGTCTTTGATTAGACGTTTCCAGAGTTTCCAGGTTGTCTGGTCAAGTTCCCATTCTTCAGAATAGAAAGATTGAATCACTCCCTCGTATGGCTTTGGTAAATAGTATAGATTTGCTCTATCGTATTTCATCACCATTCCATTAGTCTCGATAAATTCATCTGATTCTGCTTTTTCTGATCTGGCGGATCGGTTAGAGTTTCTACCTGAAATTCCGGCCCTACGTAAAAATAGTGACCAAAGCCGATCGAACTCTTCGGTTTGAAACCAGCTTTTCCATTCATTAACTAGATATTTGGGAATCTGGTGAAGCGGGACATCGCTTAGCTTCAGACTGTAGATATCTTGGATAGTCAGAAGCTTTAGTAAACTTACTTGAATGGCAAAAGTTGGGAAGTAATTTCTGGGTAGCTTCTTGACGAGACGACGTAATCCGATCGCGCCATAAGGTGGCGTGGGGTCGAGAAGAGCAAGGAGGGCAATTTCCTGACCTTGGGCGACTAATTGCTGGGCCATCTCATAGGCCATTAATCCACCAATTGAATAGCCTGCTAGATAGTATGGTCCCTCCGGTTGTACCGATCGGATTTGTTCAATGTAATAAGCAGCACAGTCTTCAATGGTGGTTGGAAGTGGCCGAGAGTCTTCTTTGAGGGGTTCTTGTAGGCCATAGATCGGATGCTGCCGATCGCCCCAATATTTGACAAAATTATGAACAAAAAGCAAATTGTTTCTCATACCAGGTATACAGAAAACAGGTGATTTATTACCCTGTTCTAGGAAGGGAATCGCTTTAGGGCGATCGATGATCGGGTCGCTGTTGCACAGTAAGGGCGCTAGTTTTTGAATGGTTGGGGCTTCAAATAAAATGTTAATAGGGAGCGCTTTTTTAAAAGTAGATTCTAGTTCAGCCATCATTCGTAGAATCAAAAGAGAATAGGCTCCAAGATCAAAAATATTATCGGTGATGCTGATATTGGAAATGCCCAGGAACTTCTGCCAAATTTCGACCAATTGAATCTCCGTGGCGGTACTTGGAGCAACAAAGTTAGAAGTATTTGCTCTGAGTTCATTTTTTGGCTGAGGTAATGCTGCGCGATCGACTTTTCCATTAGTAGTAAGCGGGAATACGTCCATAGATATGAAGAACGTCGGCACCATATAATCCGGGACTTTCGTGCGGATAAATACTCGTAAATCATCAATACTTAAGGCCGATCGAAGAATATAGTAAGCCGCTACGTTTTTTTCTCCACTGGCTCCTTCTACAGCAATCACGATCGCCTGTTGAACATCGGGGTGAGATTCGAGAGCTTGTTCAATTTCCCCTAGTTCGACCCGAAATCCCCGGATTTTAACTTGAAAATCGCGCCGCCCGACAAATTCAATCGCGCCATCAGGACGATAACGCACAATATCCCCCGTGCTGTAGAGACGATCGGTCGGGCGATCGGAAAATGGATTTGGAATAAACTTTTCAGCGGTTTGCTCAGGACGATTGATATACCCGGCTCCCACTCCCGCTCCGCCAATATACAGTTCACCTGAAACACCAATAGGAACAGGATTGCGATCGGAATCTAGAATATAAATTTGGACATTTGAATTGGGCCGACCGATGGGAATCTCGGGTTGATCCCATTGAAATCCTTCGGCAGCGGGTTCATACATGGTTGCACTGACGGTCGCTTCGGTTGGCCCATAGGAATTAATCCAGCGAACCTCTGGCCGAACGCGTTCACACCATTGTTGATAGAGTTGTTTGGATGCTTTTTCGCCGCCCGTAATCACTAGCCGCAATGTTGGTGCAAGGCTGAGATTGAGTGTAGTCATGCCGATGACGAGTTCATGCCAAAAGGCGGTGGGCAAATTAAGAATGCTGATGTGATGGGTATTAATAAAAGAAATAAATTGAGCAATAGATGAGGTGATGGTGGCCGATCGTAATACTAATGCTGCACCACTAATCAAGGTCGGATAGATTTCTTCAATGATAATGTCAAAGCTCATACTAGAGAACTGCAATGCCCGATCATCTGGATTCAATGCAAACAGATTTCGTATACCAAAGCTATGATTCGATAGGCCTTGATGTCGGATCATTACTCCTTTTGGATTCCCCGTGGAGCCGGAGGTGTAGATGACGTAGGCGAGGCTTTGGGCATTGGTGTGAGTGTGAAGATTGTCTATAGGCGACATTGAAATTGTGGGCCAGTCTCGATCCATACAGAACACACCGCCTGCAAAGCTTTCCGGCACAACCGAATTAAATAGACTATCTTGAGTTAGAAGAAATGAGGCCTTTGAATCTTCAAGTTTGTAGGCACGACGCTGATCGGGTTCAAGCGGATCGAGGGAAAGATGAGCTGCGCCTGCTTTTAGAATACCGAGAAATGCAATGATCATTTCAGGCGATCGTTCAAGACAAACGGCGATAATTGGAGTAATCTCAGTGGATTCTGAGCTAATTCCTAACGATCGTAAATGATGAGCTAATTGATTTGATTTTGTATTTAGTTCAGCATAGGTAAGTTGATGAATTGCCCCATTATCATCTGTGGAAATGAGGGCGATCGCATCGGGGGTTTGTAAAACTTGGTCCTCAATATATTCATGAATACAGCGATCGGGAATTGGATAATCTGCTGTTTTATTCCAGGTGACCAAGATTTTCTCACGCTCAGCCTCAGTTAGCTCAGCCTCAGTTAACGGACGGTGGGACACTATATTTACCATAGGAAATTGGTTAGGTTCCATAAAAATTAAGTATAGACACTAAATTCTGCTAAAAATAAGATGATAGATAGGCACTCAAAGAAAATTATATCGCTAGATTCGTCTAGTCAGACACTGGAAATCGGTGTAGATTTATATAAACTTTAATTCAAATGGAAATTTGTGAACCTTCATGGGTTTTGACGATTTCTATCCGGGCTTGGAATGCATCGCGGAAATAGGGCATATGCGTAACGGTGAGAATGCAAGCAAAGTCAGATGAAATTGCATTAATGGCCGCAATCAAGCGATCGCAGCCTTCTTGATCTTGAGTCCCAAATCCTTCATCGACGATTAGCATTTGCAGCGCTGTTCCCGATCGTTGCGACAGCAGTCGGGCTAATGCTAACCGAATGGAAAAATTAATCCGAAACGCTTCGCCGCCCGAATAGGTTTCATAAGGCCGAGTACTGTGGGCATCGGCGATCAAAATATCTAGGGTTTCAGCAAATTTGGGCTGGGCGGTTTTGCCTTTTCCGGTGCGGCGCTGGGTAACGAATTGGACGTGGAGTTGGTTGTTGGTGAGGCGCGTGAGAACTTGGTTAGTGAGGGTTTCGAGCTGGGGCAAGATGTTCTCAATTAGAAGCGCTTGAATGCCATTTTTGCCAAAGGCTTGGGTCAGTTCTTGATATACGGTGAACTGCTGACGGGCTTGGGCTAGGAGCTGATTGTCTTGAGTTAAATGCTGTTGTAAATTCCGTTGTTGTTCTTGTTGTTGATGCAGGCTTCCTAGTTGCGATAGCGATCGGTCAAGTTGTTGGCGTTCTTGGTGGAGTTGGGTTTCCAGTTGTTTGATTTCGGTGCTGGTGTCGGTTGTGTTCAGCAAACAAGTTTGCAATTGCTGACATTCTCGATTGATGGCTTCTAAACTCATAAGCCTGGATTGCAGACTGCAAGCTAAGTTTTCAAGCCTATTTTGAAGCTCGGGCAATTGAAGTTGGGCCTTTAGAAAATCTTGATGGCGCAATTGCCAAACTTGAGCCGCTTTTAAATGCGATCGTAACTGATTATGTTGTTCTGGATTATAGTCCAATGCCACTAGTGCTTGATTAAATTCCGCAAGTCCGCCTGCAAGTTCTGTCTCAACAGATTCAAGATTTAAGGCAATGGCTTCAAGACGCGATCGAATATCCGGCAATTTGGCTTCAATTTGACTTTGGCGCAGTTGAGTTTGATACAAGTTAGCCGATTTCACCTCAGCCCATCGCCACCGTTCGACAGCCCCCCGTGCGATCGCATGATTACGATCGTCGTAGTCGAGTTCTGTTAGGGTTTGATCTAAAAGTCGCAATTCTTCTTGGTATTCAGGGGCATATTGTTGCTCTAAAAGCTGAGTTTCGAGCTGAATTACGGTTTGGCTAAGTTGATTGAGTTGCAATACAGATTCTTCACCAGATTGTAGTTGAGCCTGAAGTTGACCACGTTGTTCAAGGGTTTCGGGATAGTCGGTGAGTTTGATTTCTAGTTCACGATATTCCTGACGCAGCACTTGTATTTCCCGTTCAGATACGGCAAGTTGTTCTCGGACAATCCAAATTTCATCCAGGATTTCTTGTTGTTCGGTGAGATGTTTTTGAACTACAACTTGCCAATGATGTTCATCCAAAGGCCGATCGCACAATGGACAAGGCGGGAATTCTTGATCATCGATCGAATTTAAAGAATGATTATGAAATAGATTTGTTTTGTAGTCTGAAACAGTCTCTTTAGCTATCTTTTTTACGACAGTCTGAACAGCGATCGCACCTGCTCCAGATTCCAGTTCAACTCGTTCCAGTTCAACTCGTTCCAGTTCGACTTGCAATTCCCAACCCAAATCTGCATGATGTTTAGCAAGGACTTCGCGAAGTTTTGCATTGAGTTCCGAGTCTTCTGTTTGATGCTTGAGCAAACTCAAAATTTGATTCACTTCCGCAAGTTTAGCCTCTGCTTCGCGTTGTTTAGATTGTAGTCGTTCCATAAAGGTCCGACGCTCTAAGCCCTTATCCCGGACTCGTTCTTGGTATCGACGCAATTTTTCAAGTTCATCGATTCGATCGCCAATTTCTATTGCCTGGGATTTCAAATACGATTGGGCTTGTTGTTGCTGTTCAAATTGTTGTACAGAATTTTTCAGCGTAGTGAGCTGTGCACCGACCGTTGCAGCCGCCCGATCGATTTCTCGTTGAATTTGCTGTTTACGTTGCAACAGAGGTGAGGCTTTGAGTTGAATTCGATCGAAACGTTGTAAATCTTGCTTAGCGGCTTTGAGTTTGACCAAGGCCTCATCAATTTCCGATCGCTTTTCCAACACCAGATTTATATCATTCAGTTGCTCCAAAAAACTATGTTCTTGGGTCTCCAATTGACGTTGTTCCTGTTGAAGCTGATGAATCCGATCGCGCTGTTGCTGTTGATAATGATGGCGTTGCGCTTGTAGCTGTTGATAGGCGGAAAAGCGATCGCCCAAAAATTCTTCTTCTGCTTGAAGCTGTTGCCATCGCACATATCCAGAGCAAATGGCTTCTTCTTGTTCTAAAAGCTCAACCAACGTCTGGGTTTGAAGCTCGGCTTGATGGTATTCCTGAGTCAGACGATCGCTGTCTTGTTTTTGATGGTGTTGTTGTTTTTGATGCCATTGCAATTGAGATTGCCAATGGTCTTTCTGTTGCCGATCGGCTCGTAAGGTTTGTAATTTAGATTGAGAACTAGTTTGATTTTGTTGCAGATTTGCGATCGTGGTTTCTAAGATCTGCTGTTGCGCGGCAAGCTGCGTCAGATCTAGTCGTTGAGCGATTCGGCTGGCTTGTTGTTGCTCCAGCAAATCAACCCGTGCTTTGGCTTGTCGCGCTTGTTCTTTAGCGGCATCGGCCAAATCATCATAATGGTTTAGCTTCAAGAGATCGGCCAAAACTTGTTTACGATCGCTCGGACGTTTGAGCATGAATTCATCGGCCCGTCCCTGTCGCAAATAGGCCGAATTCACAAAGGTGTCGTAATCCAGTTTTACATGATGAACAATCAACTGCTGGGTCGATCGAACGCCTTTCTCCGTCAAGGGTCTAAAGGTTTTTGGTAAGGGCTGGGTCGATCGGCTAATTTCTGCATCAAACTGCGTCGCAACCTGAAACTCCAACGCAATTCCTTGTCGCCGACATCGCGTCCGAATGATGCGGTAAAGGTTGTCATGAAGCTGAAAAGTGAATTCCACTTGGGCTTCTGTTTCCCCATGATGAATCACGTCATCTTCGTTCTCCACCCGGCTTCGGCCCCAAATTGCCCAAGCCATTCCTTCCAACAGCGACGATTTCCCTGACCCATTTGCCCCACAGACGCAAGCAGTTTCCAACCCCCGAAAATCTAGGGTCGCGTTCCGATAACTCAAAAAATTACGCAGCGTTAACTGAATGGGAATCATGCCGAGTTCAATGCAACTATCCGAAGCATATCTAAAGTGCGAACCATGAATGCGAGATAAAACTAATCCAAACGTTGATGAAACGTGGTGATCAGTACATTCGCACTTTAAGTGTAGATCGCGATCGGCATGATTTGCAAAGCTTTTATATCAAACTTGAGCTTGGAATTGCTGTAGTTATTCAATCAGCAATTCCCAATTCAAAAAATCGATGTATTAAAAGTCCTACTCAGCAAGCGCTTTACCTTTGCGAAGTTTAATTCGCACTGCTGGATTAACCATAGAAGAATTTGTTGCTGCCAAGTAGCCTGTAGAATTCAGGACGTTGGCCAGTACACCTATTTCTACCAGCTTGACGCTACGATTGAAGGAGTTGACTCTGGATCAACAACTGGATCATTCACAGGTGATCCCTATCTATCGAAACCCACAGATTTCTCATGAATTATGGGGCGCCCCTAAAGATGCGAGCAACGTATTTATCTAACAGCAACCGTTGACAGATAAATTTCCTCAACGATCGGGTTTTCTATTCCCAAGCTGGATGGGTTAGCAAACTGGTAATTGCTCGAACGCCGCGCAATTGATTTGTCAAGGGCAGATGTCCCCTAGGAGCATCCAACGTCCAATTAAAGGAACCGGGATAACGCGTCCAGACATTGCCATCTTTCCACAGAATTTTGCTCCATAGCTTAACCCAATCTCGCCCTCCCGCAATCCACAATTCCCGCTGCACAGAATACCCAAACTTGCCGTTGGAATGGGCTAACCACAGTGCATTCAAGGTGCGAAGGTCCGTTGTCGGCAGTCCATTGACTTCAGTAAAATAAATCCACTTTCGAGCCAGTGAGGCTTCCCCGGCCAATTCACAAAGCTTTAAATTATTCAGCTTATCGGCTTCGAGAAACTTCTGATCTGCCAGTAATTTCTGAAGTGGCAGATAATCTACATCCAAATCAGACTTCAGGGGAACGATCCCCGTAGGAAATACATCCGTCAGAAATGCTTGTGTCGCTTCAGTTTGCAGGGAATAAAGGGACTGATAGGCTTTAGCCGCGACGGCGTTCACTGCACCATATTTACTGAATACTTCGCTACTGTTTGTTTTGTAATCCTGTAAATAGTCAACTAAGATCTGCTGTCCCGATGCTTCGGCAGCTAAGGTCTCAACTAGTACCAGTTGTTTTTTTTCGGTGGCAGCGAGAAACTCTTCCCGTTTACTTTCTGAGGCGTTATTCAAATTTGTCATGAAGGCGGTCATTTAAGAAACTCGACTCAAAACAGCAACGATCGGGGCTTTTACAGATAATTTGGCAGCCAGATAGCTTCACCGAAACTCTCTAGGGAGCTTCACGCCTTAAGCATATCCACTTATTCTCAAATCTCACTAACTGATTGTATCGGCTGTCTGGTCCAGTTCAGCCACAGATCTGATTTTTAACTTGAATTTCTTAATAACTTCAGCCTTAGCCTAAGCCTGGAGGCGTGGAATTTGACTTGGAATACAGGCAAATTCTCGTCACCTCAGGGGTACAGAAAAGCCGTCCGGGTGGATAGGTGCCTAGCCCTCGGTTGATATAGAGACGATTAGGTGCGGCGCGATCGTTAGCAGACAGACCATCCCTCTCAATTTCATGGTAGCCTCGTTCCCATTCCCAATTCTGATTACTTCCACTGAGGCGCTGTAGGCCGGGAATTCGCCGTTGAATAGGGCCAGGAATTTTACCGTAAGACCGAGCCGCGATCGCAGGCAAACTTCCCAATCCCGGAATATAAATCTGTCCGCCATGGGTATGCCCGGATAGCTGAAGGTCTACTCGCCAAGCCTTGAGTGGGGCGGCACAGTCAGGATTGTGGGCCAGAACAATACGAGGAATGTCGTCGGGAATCTGGAGCATGATTTGATCTGGGAAAAACTGCCTCGATCGCACGTCCGCAAACCCGACTAATGCCAATCCAGGCCCACAGGGGTAACAAATCTCGTTCCAGAGAACCCTAATCCCAGCTTCGGTCAGGGTGTTAATCACCCGCGATCGGTTTTCTCGTGGATAAATATCGTGATTTCCCAGGATGGCATAAGTTCCATAACGGCTTTCCAGTTTTTTAAGTTGGGGCGCAAGCCGATCGATCGGTTCCGGCCTTGACGTAATAAAATCGCCTGTAAGAAGAACGAGATCTGGATATTCTCGGTTACTAGCACCGATCGCCTGACTCAGTAATTGATCTGAAAGTCCCCACGCATCTGCATGAAAATCAGACATTTGGATCAATCTAAGACCATTAAGAGATCTAGGTAAAGACTCAATAACTATGTCTAACTTTTCAACCGTCAGTGGTCCGGTGATCACAGATGATAGGGAAAGCATTTATTGAATCTCTAAAAAATCGGGATGATAGGATTTGAACCTACGACATCCTGCTCCCAAAGCAGGCGCGCTACCAAGCTGCGCTACATCCCGAAGACCGACTGACTTCTCAATCAATCCGTTAAATATAATATATCACACATCTTTCGATCGTGGCGATGGTTTCCTAAAAAATTAGGACTGAAGTTGTGAATTAGCATCAAATCAGGTCAGCCAAGTTGGGCGACAGCAAGACATCGGGAAATAGTAAGGACTCCAAATAATGGACCTTGATGCCGTAGAGATTTTTTAGATCCTTTATCTGTTGCAAAATGGCAGCGGTCTCAATGGCCCGATCGTGCTTCACGCCCACCACCATCAGATTTTTACTCGTGTGTTCAGGCGAAATAAACTCAAACACCTTCGCATCATAGCCAGATAGCTCCAAAAATAGCGCCCTCAATCCATCGGTGACGATTTCAGCCTGTCGCTCTAACAAAATCCCAAATTTCAGCAACTCTTTTAAGCGACCAGAAGGCTGAATCTCTTTCCGAATCTGTTTATGGCAGCAGGGCGCAAGAATAATGAGTGAAGACTTAGATCGAATTCCTTGGTAGATTGCATCATCCGTTGCGGTATCACAGGCATGAAGTGCGATCGTGACATCGGTGGCTTCAGTCCGATGGTCTTTGATGGTTCCATGGTCAAAACGCAATTGCTCGAACTCAACCGACGCTGCAACTTGATTGCAAAAGTCAACTAAATTTTTTCGGCTCTCAATTCCAGTTACAGAGACACGCTTGTCTGAAATTGTATTGAGAAAGTCATAAAGCGCAAAGGTCAAATAGCCTTTACCAGATCCCATATCGACAATAGAAAATTCACTTTTCTGATTTAATCCCGAAGACTCCAATAGACTATGGACAATTTCAATAAATTTATTGATTTGTCTAAATTTATCTTCCATCGATTTAACGATGCCGCCTTGTTCATTTGTCACCCCTAATGCGGTGAGATAAAGATTATTCTCAGATTCAATCCACCGCGTTTTTTTACGATCGTGAACTTGAGGAATAGTCTTATAGAGATTGGTTGAAGAGGGTTTGAGCAGGTTGATTGTGATTTTTTTACTTTTATTATATTCAACTTGAATATCTTGGTCAGGCGTAAACAATCTAGCGCTCATAAACTCACTACCTAGTAAGCTATTAATAATTTCTATGCCGGGTTCTATAAGATAATTTTTGACAATTTCTTGGGTTTTATAGCAATAGGTAAACGACAGCTTCAGTCCCGATTTAAGCTGCACTGCTCTAATCACAATTCGATTCAGCGCAGCGTCTGTTCCACGATATTTTGCTAAGGTCAACTTAACGAATTCTTGTGTCTTTAGACTTTCGTCCAACCGTGATATAAATTCTGCTTGTGTTTCGATACCCATTTTTTAGCTCAATTAAATTAGGCTGCATCGTTAATTCTATCTTTGAGCGTCATCCCCCCTTACAATTAAATTAGCTAATTTAGCGATCGAATTCTGTGACCCAATCTCGACATATCATGCCATCGACTCCTTTAAAATCAGCCAATTGGTCTTTGAAGAATCTCCCCGGCTTGACCCAAACCGATCTTGACCGTTTGGCCGAATTCGAGATCACCACAACCTTTGGACTATTGCGTCAAGCTGCCACTAAACCGGGTCAAATGGACTTAGCTGGACGATCGGGAATCCAGTTGCGCTACCTTCAAAAATGGGTTGCTCTAGCAGATTTAGCCCGCGTACCAACGATCGGCTGTCAATTTGCCGGACTCGTTCTTCATGCAGGAGTTGCGACGCTTAACCAATTAGCACTGATGCCTGCGGGACAACTCCATCGACAAATCCTAAAGCTTCAAGTGGCAACCTTTCAAAGTTCCGATCGATGCCCAGATGCCGGACAAATTGGAGTTTGGATCCAGCAAGCAAAACTCTTAACCCAACGCTCTTAACTCAACACTCAACAAGGAGGTGACCTAAAACTTCTCGGTTGTTATTCATTGATTTTATTAAGCGCCACCATAATCGCGAAATCCGCGTCAGTCAGTCATTCGGGATACCAAAACATGCCTTTAATTCCTTCTGGATCGGGGACAAATCCCATATTCTTATAAAAAATCACCACTTGAGGATCCGCAAACAAGGTGATGTTGCTAATGTCTTCATTTCTTAGTTTTTTAATCGTGAATTTCATCAGCGCTTTGCCATAGCCTTTGCTTTGGTAATCTGGATGCACCACAACATCCCAAATCGTCGCATTAAACGCATGGTCAGAGGTCGCCCGAGCAAACCCAATCATTCGGCGTTTGACACCACGCTGTTCCCACATCGACGTAACCAAAAAACTGTGCTGCATGGCCTTCTTGACCTTGCGCAATGGACGACGTGCCCAACCGACCGCATCGCATAACTCTTCTAACTCGTATAGGTCAATTTCTCGTTCAGTGCTGAAAAAAATACGGGTTGCCCGATCGTCATCCCCTATGACCGTATAGTTCTCAATTGTTGCCGAAGAGGCAGTTGAGACATCAGATGAACCTCCACTGAACAAGCTTTTCCAAAAACCCATGCGGACGCAGCACAAAGCACGAAATGAACTAGAACCTATTGTATCTCGGGATGGGGTGCTACAGGGGGGTGAATATTATTTGACGATCGATTTATAATCAGGCTCTGTAAAAAATCGAATACATTAGTCCAGATTAGGGCATAGGATTAGCACAGTTCCAAAAACACAATTTTCGCTATGGCTCTGGGTCTGCAACCAACAACATTGGAACTTCTGAAGCGCTTCAATCGTGCGTTTCCACAGTTCTATGAGCAATTTGTCAGCAGTGAAATTCAACTGCAAAATCTTCGCCTTGCCTATCAGCTTTACCGCACCCGTCAGACCATTATTGAGATGAAGCCCGAAGGTACAAAAAGCGCCCTTCACTTTGCTTACCGTAACCAATCTTTTCTTCTCAGCGATATTTTTGGGGTATTGGCGGCCTATGGTCTGACGATTCATAGCTTGAGCCTTTATGGGCAAATTTGTCCGCCGATGCTGGTGTTCATTAAGCTAATTGTTTCCCGTAGTGGCAAAGCACTCACCGAAAAAACATCAGAAAACGTCTGTCGAGCCATTCGGGAGGCGTTGGCAGGACGCTTTGAGGTGGAAGAAATGCTGGCGGTTGAATTCAATTTGGACGCAGGATTAGAACAAGTTGAAACTGAATTCTATGTGGATCCTGTTTTTCATCTTCCAGCACTTTTGATTGAAGCCGATAACCAACCCGGCCTTTTTTATAAAGTGATGTATGCGATTTGGCAGGAAGATTTGCTGGTGGTGAATGCAAATCTATTGGTATGGCGAGGGCGAACGCGCTTGATTTTGTATTTATTAGGTCCGAATGAAAACTTAATTCCAGAGTATTTAGGTCAAAAAATCGCTGAAGGAGTCCGACAACGATTGCTAGGCCGACAATTTTAGAATCCCCTAAGTTTAGAATCCTATAAGGTTTTATAAGTTAGTGAGTCCCTGATCCGCGTTAGGATTATATGGCGCTGTGAATTGAACTATGCCAAATCATGATGAAGTTAATTGTTCGGGGTATTGAGCATCATTACGATCGCACCCAACCCGACGACACTCATAACAACCCTATCCACACACACCCTGACGCTAAACCGCCTAAAACTAAATCGCCTGAACCCATTACCATAGTGTTTATTCATGGTTGGCTTCTAAGTCGAGCGTATTGGCGACCCGTAATTCAGCAACTAGAGGGATTTTCCTGCCTAGCCTACGATTTGAGAGGCTTTGGTGAATCGGTGTCAACTGAAAAAACAGCCACGACTGACTCTTATTTATCTCCTGAAAATTATACCTTGGCGGCTTATGCTCAAGATTTAGAAGAGATTATCAATAAATTGGGGACTTCACGGGTATGGCTAGTGGGTCACTCCTTAGGCGGTAGTATTGCGCTTTGGGCCGCCCACAAAATGGGGAGCCGGGTTGCGGGGGTGACTTGTGTCAATGCGGGTGGCGGTATTTATTTAAAAGAAGAGTTTGAGAAGTTCCGCAGTGCAGGACAGCAAATTCTAAAGTTCCGATCGCCCTGGATGCTGAAATTTCCTGGACTCGACTATTTATTTGCCCGTGCATCGGTGATTCAGTCCATTGGTTGGGAAATGGGTCATCAACGGCTTGTAGACTTCATTGTGGCCGATCCGATCGCTGCCCGTGAAAGCTTGCTTAGCTCCACCACAGAGGCTGAAGTTCATCGATTGCCACAGCTTTTGTCAGAATTGAATCAACCTGTTTACTTCATCGCAGGCCAGCAAGATAAGATCATGGAGCCTCGGTATGTGCGACACTTAGCCAGTTTCCATGCGCTATTTAAGCATTGCGGAGAGAATGTGTTGGAATTAGAGAACTGTGGTCATTTGGCCATGGTCGAACATCCTGATGCTGTAGCTCAACAAATCCGCGATGCATTAATGCATGAATTCAGTGACGACATTCGGGTTGAGGCCAGATGAATAGATCTGTACTGTGGATACTGGGACTGGGGCTACTCGTCCGAGGAATTATTGCCCTGTGGCTGCCACCAGGTTACGACGAAGCCTACTATTACATTTACACGCGAAACCCGAACTGGAGCTTTTTTGACCATCCGCCCCTTGTAGCCATTACCACCGCGATCGGGCTGTGGTTGAGTTCTGAGACGGTTTCCCAGTTCACCATTCGCATTGGAACATTGCTGATTCATACGGCAACCTTGGCGATTTTGTATCATGCGGCTCGTCGTCTTTTCGATGAACGCATTGGTAAATTGACGTTGATTTTGGCTTCCTTAATTCCAATTTTTATCGTTGCCTTTGGGACATTGACTCTTCCGGATGTGCCGTTGATGTTTTTTTGGGTGGCGGTTCTGTGGGGAGCCGTCGAAGAGTTCTTCGGATCTGGCCCGTCTGAAAATTACAAACCGACCTACCGACTGGCGATTATCTCGGTGTTGGTGGGCATGGCTTGTTTGAGTAAATATCACGGATTGTTGTTGGGTGCGGGGTTAATCGGATTTTGTTTGACCGCACCGCCCTTTCGTAAGGCATTGACCTCGCCTTGGATGATGTTGGGGCTATTGGGCTTTGGAATGACGATCGCCCCTGTTGTTGTGTGGAATGCAAATCATAACTGGGAATCATTCACCTTCCAAGCGGGACGGAGTGTTCCAGCGACCCAATTCAGTATTGTGCGGGCGATCGAAGCCTTGGGCGTGCAGAGTTTGTATTTGTTCCCGTTCTTGGGCGTGCCATTGATTTGGGTGACGGCCCGATCGCTTTTGCAGCAATTACGAAGTCCATTTAACCGACGCCGACGCGAAGTAGAACCGGATTTTCTGCTTAAACAGCGTCTAGTTTTGTGGCTATCGGCTCCAGTTATTTTGATCTTTACATTTGTGGGCGGATATCGTCAGGTGTTACCCACTTGGACGATGCCGGGTTGGTTCATCGCGACGCTGTTGTTAGCCTGTCGTGTGGCAATTTGGCAACAAAAGACACCGAATATTACCCGACGTTGGCTGACTGGATGCACGATTGCCATTCCAATGATTTTAGGGATTGCCTTGGGCCATATTAGTTTCGGAATTGCTCAAAAACCGAGCCAAAATACAGTGTTTGGGGGATTAGTTCCGATCGCATCGGATCCATCAACCCAACTTCTAGATATAGTTCAATTGCGCCAAAATTTCCGCAAACAACCTGAAATGGTAAAAGCACTGCAACAATCGGATTTTCTATTCAGCGATCGCTATCACTTGGCGAGCCACTTTGCTATGGCTCTCGACCCAATTTTTCCTAAGCCTATGACCTGTTTTGACCCTGACGATATGCGGGGCTTTGCGTACTGGTCACGCAATGAGGATTGGGTGGGCAAGACGGGGTTATACTTAACCACACAAGAGATGCACATCAAGGAAAATTCTGTAGCAACCTATGGGGAATACTTTAAAACGGTGAAGAAGATTGGTGAAATTCCCCTCGATCGGGGGGGCTATGAGATCAATCGAATCTTTGTCTACCAAGGTGTGGAACTCCTAAAACCTTTCCCACGTCCGTTGCACAATAGTCAAGGAGCCTAGTGTTGGTCTACATTACTTTAGGAATACCCTTAGGAATAATTAGAATGTCTTGGATGGGAATTATGCGATCGCATTGGACCTTGGCTCAATTTAGAACCGGATTAACTCGAACATTACTTGCGCTACCACTGTTGACCCCGATGTCAATTATGTCCGCTGCGCAGGCTCAAGTAACCCCCACACAAGTGACAATTTTGGTGGAGGCATTTCGTGATGTTGCGAAGCAGTCCACCAGTAAACCGAAAACGCTCCACAGTGATTGGCGGATCAGTGAACGGAATATTGGACCTTGGTCAAAGCAATGTCTTCAGAGGGAGCTGACTCCCCAAGACTTCGATCGGGATCCTGAGACCGTGACCAAAGTTGTGACGTGCATTGTTAATGGTGTATTTCAGACTGAATACCAAACGGCTAACAATGATGAAGCCTTAGCAATTCGTCGCGTGTCGTCCTGGTGGCGTACGGGTGATGCGAATACCTATGAGATACCGGAAACGGTGACCTACGCCGATCGGATTCTTAAAGCCTACCAAAAGCGAAATGGGGGCAAAGCCTTCGCCACGAATTCCGACGAGAAAGCTTCAAAAAGTTCGATCGGGGCAACTCCGGTTGAGATGAAGGTGGAGAAAAAGCCTGTAATCGAATCGGCCAAGCAAACTGGGGCTAAAAAACCTGCAACGATCGTTCCGGTGAGTGCGGGTCGAAGTACTGTTTACGATCGATATATGCAAGCTGGCTACCAAGCTAATGAGAAAAAGGATTCTTCCAAAGCCTTGCTATTTTTCCGTCGTGCTCTGGATGAGCGCCCCAACGACAATTATGCAACTACTGCCATTCAGAATACTGAATCGAAGTAGTTAAACTAGTTAGCTTCCGTATCCTTCAATTCAGTGAACTCAATCCTTATTAACTCAATCCTTACTAATATGTTCAAATCTCTACTGCCATCTTTAACCGCCGTGAGTTTGGCGATCGTCGGTTCAATGTCGCTGACTCAGAGTGCCATGGCTGTCACTTGGGTTAAGGTTACGGAAAATGCTGCAAAAGACGGATTTTTTATTGATACGGATTCAATTCAGAAAAAAGGACAGACCGTTAGCTATTGGGAATATCGGGAATTTGTTGAACCCAATAATGCATTTCTTGAAAATGACGTTGCTAAACCGTTGTATGGCGTTGTGATTCGATGGTCTGCTGATTGTGGTGCGAAGACCCAACGTCTACGCCGAGTAAATGCGTTTACCAGTAACCGAGAACTGATTCAAAAGTTTGAATACGGTGAAAAAGGTACACTTAATCAGCCCCGGCCTGGTAGTAGCGGTTATGAGGTGTTGGACATGGCCTGTAATCCACAAAAGCTAGATCAGCCTAAAACTACGCCTAAATAACCTAGGCTAACCTTGAATCTACGCTTTTCACCCGCCCCTAATGAGTGAGGCCAAGGTACAGTTCACCGACTTGGGGATCATTGAGAAGATCGATTCCTCGGCCTTCAAATCGATCGCGGCCTGATTCAAGAACATAGCCGCGATCGGATATTTGTAATGCTTTTTTGGCGTTTTGTTCGACCAATAAAATCGCCATGCCCGATGCTTTTATTTCTTGAATTTGTTCAAATACTGATTGCACCATCAAAGGCGACAATGCCGCAGAGGGTTCATCGAGGATTAATAATTTGGGTTGAACCATTAGTGCTTTGGCCATAGCCAATTGTTGCCGTTCCCCCCCCGAAAGCGTCCCGGCCCGTTGTTTGCGTCGATCGCCCAGTTTTGGGAACCGATCGTACATTTCTTGTTTTAGTTTTTTGGTGGGTGTGTTGCTGATGTATGCTCCCATATCTAAATTTTCTTCGACGGAGAGCGATCGGAATACATTGGCAATTTGAGGAACGTAGCCAACTCCCTTGGGCACGATGCGATCGGGTTTGAGTCCAGTGATCGACTCGCCGTCAAAAACAATAGTCCCGGTGTGTGGCGTGATCAGTCCGAAGATGGCTTTGGCGAGGGTTGATTTCCCGGCTCCGTTAGGTCCGATGATTGTGACGAGTTCGCCCGGATAGACGTTAATGCTGATTCCTTGGAGAATATCTACGTCTTTGATGTAGCCAGCATGGACGGATTCGACGGAAAGCAGCGGGGTGGTCATGGATTTGACGAATGGGGATGAAACTCGGTTAGCGGTATTATACAAGAGATTTCCCTACCCCTTAATAAAGGAGAACCAGAAAGAGTCTATAAATAGAAAAATACAAAAGAAAGGGACTATCGAAATCCCGATCGTTAGAAGAGATGCTGAACTCGATGAATCTTAGGTGAATCTTCATAGGAATTAAGACCCTAAATTACAGGGCTATTTCATTCTCGTCTAGGCACTGATATGCTAGTCAACTAATCTCGCCTAAACTTGAGGGTTTCATGTCCGAACTCGCCATTGTCGAAGCCTTCTCAGCTTTGACTGATACAAGGCGTAGTGCGGGAAAACGC
>JAPLHZ010000081.1 GCA_026389365.1 Cyanobacteriota bacterium | reverse complement strand
GGATTCAGACCTGTCAGGCTTTGCAGCGTTTTTGGTTTTCCTTCTAGATCCCTATAGCTCATTTTCATGATGTCAAACCTTATCTAGGGCCTTAGTATTCTGAATTTAGCTCATTAGACTAATTTCCGATAGCATCTATTAATAACTTGCATCAATAGATTCCATATCAGAATAGTTCAGTTCAATTATTATAAAAAAGAGAAGGCGGCAAACCCTCTCTTTTAGATCAACTATGGAAACCTACTTGCTAGCCATTGCCGGAATTTGTTCATTATTGGGAACGATCGGTTCATCGTCTGGCTGCAAAGAGGTGCGTGTAATAATTCGTGAGCCTCGGTTTTTAGTGAAGTAATTCCAAGCCCACTGAACCATGACGACCAATTTGCTGTCGAATTGAATCAGGAAGTAGATATGCACCACGACCCAAGCCAACCAAGCAAGGAACCCACCAAACTTCACAAAGCCTAGGTCAACGACTGCTTCATTATCGCCAATTACCGCCATGCTGCCGAGATCGGTATATTTAAAAGGCCGATCGTAGACTTGACCGTTGGCCTGTTTGACTAATAATTCAGCCATATATTCGCCTTGTTGCATGGCCACACCCGCCACACCGGGCAGCGGTTTATCCCCTTGATGGGCGAAGTTGGAGAGGTCGCCGATGACGAAGATTTCAGGATGATTTGGGACGCTGAGATCGGGTTCTACAATAACGCGACCAACCCGATCGAGCGTTGCCCCCGCATGAGTTTCCAAGATTTTGCCCATTTCCGATGCTTTCACGCCAGCGGCCCACAGAATGGTTTTCGCCGGGATGTCATGGCTTTTGTCGTCTTTGAGATAGGTGACTTGGCCATCCGTGACGTTAGTGACTCGGGTGTTGGTGCTGACGGTGACACCGAGACGGACAAGGCCAGCATCGGCTTTGACAGACAGTTCTGGAGGATAGGGCGGTAGAACCCGATCGAGTCCTTCTAGGAGCAGGACTTGGGTCTCTGAAGGATTAATCGATGCGAAGTCATCCTTCATGGTTTTGTAGGCCAGTTCAGCGATCGCCCCGGCCATTTCTACGCCTGCGGGTCCCGCCCCGATGACGACAAAGGTTAACCAGGCTTTTCGAGCTGCGGGATCAGATTCTTTTTCGGCGGCTTCAAACGCTGAGAAAATCCGACGGCGAATTTCGACGGCATCTTCCAACGTCTTTAGCCCCGGTGCAACATCTTTCCATTGGTCATTACCGAAGTAGTGATGGCTAGCTCCGGTTGCGACGATTAGTTTGTCGTAGTGAACCTCTTGGCTCAGGAGCTTGACGGTTTTGGTGGCGGGATCGATGTCTACGGCTTCGTCCATTAGAACGCGAACATTTTTGTGTTTGCTAACGATCGATCGCAAGGGTGCGGAGATGTGTGATGGCGAGAGCGATCCGGTGGCCACTTGGTATAGCAAGGGTTGAAAGAGATGAAAGTTGCGTTTGTCGATTAGGGTGACATCGACATCAGAACTTCCGAGGGCTTTGGCTGCGTAGAGTCCGCCGAATCCTCCGCCGATGATGACGATCTGTTGCCGTTCTGATTGCTCTGCCATGGTTAACCTGTCCGTTGGGATAAAACTAAAAGTGTTAGCGCGATGTGTCTTACGCTTAGGATCAATAGATTGATTGTTACCCAATGTAAGGAATTAAGAACTTCACTTTAGCGGATTTTTTAATCTTACTCCTATGATCTCAGTTGATTTGTAAAAATCTCGTGAGTTTTGTGGAGTTATCGAGAGGGATAAGACTCTTGGAAGGGGTACGATCGCGCTGAAATAGGGTAAGAATTTATTTAAGCGCGATCGGCTGAATGGGGGTTACTGGACGATCGCTTCGGCTTCGATTTCGACAAATAGCGCGGGATCAATCAATCGGCTGACTTCAAGTATGACGGTTGCGGGCCGAATTTCCCCGAAGACTTCCCCGTGGGCTTTGCCGACGCTTTCCCAGTCGTCGATGTTGGTGAGGTAGATGCGGGTTTTGATGACATCGTTGAGACTTGCTCCAGCTTCGGTCAGCACATCTTTGATTGTCTTAAGAATACCGACGGTTTGTTCGTAGGCGTTGCTGCCGGGAGCGGTGGTGCCGGAAATTTGGATGCTAGATCCGATACGGACGGCGCGGGAATATCCGATCAGGGGTTCCCATTTTGAGCCGGTGGAAATGTTTTGTCGTGTCATGATTAATCTATGGTTCTAGAGTTTTACGGTAAATTGCTTTTCTAATTATGGTTTGTATTGATTTCTTGCACAACTGTAAAATTATTTAAACCTACGAAATCGATCGTAAATGCATAGTTTGAATGATCTGATTCATTGATTCTTTATAATAAAATAAAAATCCTCCTGCATTGAGGAGGATTTAACAAGATTTAAATCAAAGCCTAGAAGTTGCCGTTGGTGTCGTTTGCCTTGACTAGCCGATCGCTCACGGTAGCAATATCAATAGAACCCAATTCACCTTCGGCACGAGTACGAATGCTTAGGGAATTAGATTCTATTTCCTTTGCCCCGACAACCGCCATGACAGGAATTTTGTCTTTTTCAGCATTACGAATCAGCTTGCCAAGACGATCGCCGCCCAAGTCCACTTCTGCTCGAATCCCGAGTAATTGCATTGCCGCTGCCGTATCTTTTGCAAATTGGACAAAATCATCGCCTACAGGAAGCAATCGAATTTGTACAGGAGCGAGCCAAGTCGGGAAATCGCCAGCATATTGTTCAATTAGGATGCCAATCAATCGCTCTAATGAGCCAAATGGTGCGCGATGCAACATCACTGGGCGTTTCCGGGTGCCGTCTTCTGCAACATATTCCAAATCAAACCGATCGGGCAAGTTGTAATCTACCTGCACCGTTCCCAATTGCCATTCCCGTTCCAAAGCATCCTGGAAAATGAAGTCTAGTTTTGGTCCATAAAATGCTGCTTCACCAATGCCTTCAAAATGCGCCATGTCAACTTTTTCGACGGCATTGCGAATAGCATTTTCAGCTTTGTTCCAAGCATCATCGGAACCCAGATATTTACTGGGGTTTTCCGGATCGCGGAAACTCAGGCGGGCGCGGAAATTTGTTAATTGCAAACTCTTGAATACGCTGAGGATAAGTTCCACAACACTCATAAATTCTGCATCAAGTTGTTCTGGAGTAACAAACAAGTGAGAATCATCGACCGTAAAGCCTCGGACGCGAGTTAGTCCGCCCAATTCACCCGATTGTTCATAGCGATAAACGGTACCGAATTCAGCCAATCGCATGGGCAATTCGCGGTACGATCGCAATTCAGATTTGTAGATTTGAATATGGAATGGACAGTTCATCGGTTTCATTACAAAACCTATTTCTTTGTCTTTCTCTTCTTGGCTTTCTGCCATCATCGGGAACATGTCTTCAGAATATTTCTGCCAATGTCCCGATCGTTTGAATAAGTCAACTTTGGCGATGTGTGGAGTGACAACCGGAAGATAACCACGCTTGGTTTGTTCGCGTTTCAAGTAGTCTTCCAAGATCGATCGTAATAACGTTCCCTTCGGGGTCCACAAGGGCAATCCAGGGCCGACATCTTCTGAGAAGATGAATAATCCCATTTCCTTACCAATCTTGCGATGATCGCGGCGTTGGGCTTCTTCTTTCCGACGTTTGTATTCATCTAGTTGCTCAGGCGTTTGCCAAGCGGTGCCGTAAATCCGTTGAAGCTGGGCTTTTTTCTCATCGCCGCGCCAATACGCTCCCGCTAAGGATTCAAGTTCGATCGCTTTCGGATTAAGGTCGCCAGTATTCTCAACATGGGGACCTGCACACAGATCCCACCATTGATCGCCTAGGTGATACAGGGTAATTGGTTCTTGTAACCCTTCGAGAATTTCGAGTTTGTAGGGTTCGTTTTGGGCCGATATTCGAGTGTGTGCGTCTTCTCGGCTGACTTCTTCACGAGTGACGGGGAGTTTGCGATTGATGATTTTAATCATCTCTTTTTTGATGGTCTTGAGATCCTTTTCAGTGAATGACTCAGGATTATCAAAGTCGTAGTAAAAACCGTTTTCGATCCAAGGACCGATCGTAACTTGAGCCTTCGGGAAAAGCTTTTGCACTGCCATCGCCATGACATGGGAGGTCGTGTGGCGAATCTTTTTGAGATCTTCAGATTCGCTAGTTTTTGGAAGATGGATTTTTTCGGATTCAGACATAATGTTCTCCAGAAAAGCGATCGGCGATACGATTGCCAATGCTTAGTGTTTAAGCCATACAGTGTAGCGCTTATTGGGTCTAAGCAGATTGTTAGAATTTATTGTGCAGCAATTCCAAATTCAAGGGTCATATCCAAAATACCTGGCGACTAAAGTCGCGGCTACACAAACAAAACCCGCCCTGGGCGGGTTAAGACTTCCAAATTGGAGAGTCATGACGCTTTGAGTCTACTTGTAGGTGGACTTCATTTGTGTAGCTGCGGTTTTTCAACCGCCAAGCTCCCGAGTTGCAGAGTTTGAATTTGGAATTGCTGTTTATTGTGACTTTAATCGTTGTCCTCTAGCCATTGACCTATGGTCGGTCGGAGACCATTGCCCACGCATTGAGAAAACAACCCCAATTGAGCATCTGTTGGAATGGGCATTTTGGGAGTGAAGTAAATGTCGATGAATTTAGTTTCTGATTGAATAGGTCTCTGAATTTTAATTTCGCCAAAGTTCTCTAGATGAAGAACGATCGAAGTAGGAAGATATTTCGCTATACTAAAAAGAACCGTAATGGAGCATGGTCTATGACAGTTGCAGAAGTTAAGACGTATGTCAAACAGCGATCGGATGCTTATTGGGTCGGCAATACTCGCATATCCTTGGATTCTGTGGTTTATGCCTTTCAGAATGGAGCTTCACCCGAGAGTATTGTTCAATCTTTTCCGATTTTAAACCTTGAACAGGTCTATGGCGCGATTACATTCTATTTGGCAAATCGAGATCTTATTGATTCTTATCTGACAACGGAAGAAGCTGAATTTGCTGCGATGCCTCAACCCATTCAGGTTACGGCTCCTGATTTATACAATAAACTTATGATCGCTAAAGTCGCAAAGCATTCGGTGAGTTCATGAATGTCCGTTATCAAGCTGATGCTGATTTAGTTCAGGCGATCGTAACAGGTGTATTGCGACGTGAACCTAGAATTGATTTTCAGACTGCTACCCAGGGCGAGTTAGAGGGCATTAAAGATCCTGAGGTTTTATCCCTCGCGGCCCAACAATCTCGAATTCTAATCACTCACGATCGTAAAACAATGCCTGCTGAGTTTGCTCGATTTATTATTGAAAATCAAAGTGCTGGTGTGATCATTGTTTCCAGAAAAACTCCGATTGAAATTGTTATTGAAGAATTAGTTTTAATTTGGGCTGTATCTAATGCTAAAGAATGGGGAGATCGGATTGCTAAACTTCCTCTTTAATACAAAAAACGTTGGCGAAGCCTTTCTAAAAGAAAATCGTTCCTCAAAAGAAGAACGATCGGTTTTACAAATTCAATCCAATTCCAAACCCTTAACGATTTTGTTGTAAGAATTGTTGGGCTTCTTGGCCAGGATTGTAGCCATAACCAAAAGCAGACCGATCGGTATCATCCAAGATCTTAGGCGTTACCATAACAATCACTTCACGACGTTGCTTTTCACGGCTTGTATTACGAAAGAGAGCACCTAAGATGGGCAGATCTCCCAAAATAGGTACCTTTGTTACAGTTGCCCGATCGGTCTCCTGAATCACCCCCGTGAGGACTAAAGTTTGACCATCCCGAATACGGACTAGGCCAGAACTTGTATCACGCTTTTGAAGCAATGTAATAAAGTTTCCGCCTGTAACTCCTGAAATACCAACAGCCTGTTGATTTTTTGGTGCAGAGATCTTTGAGGCAATTTCCATAGAAATAAAGCCATTGTCATCAATACGACGAAGATCTATGTTCAGAATAAGTCCGGCATCTTCCTTTTGAACGGTAACCGTCGTGTTGGAAGTATTACCTGTCGTTGTAGTCGTGGAAGTAAAATTTGTGACAACATCCTCAACTACTCTAACCCCAGAACTTTGGCCTTCCTGCATAATCAAAGTCGGGTCAGTCAGAACTTTTGCATTCTTGTTTTCGATCGCAGTAGCAATCTGAGCCAACCAATTAAAGCCTGTAGGAAAAGTAGTTCGCCCTCCAGAACCAAAGTTGGAAGTAAGAGCGCCGTTTGTGATAGTGGCGCCCACACTATCGAAGTTAAAATTTAAACTTGTGTTTGCTCGATCAATTCCATTCAAGTCAATATCAATAACTTTGACAGTCACAGCAGCTTGACGTTTACGGACATCAAGTTGAGTCAAGAATCCAGTTGCCAATTCAATTTTGCGAGGATGACCTGTCAACGTGATTGCATTGGTCCGAGCATCTGCCGAAACTGACAAACCACGAAGCAACAGCGGACCAACACCACCACTTGCGCGCAAGGCCAAAATAGTCGGAGTCCGAGTTTCAACGCTCCGAGCTGCTGCTGTACCTGGATCCACAGTCTGAACCGTGACCTGAGTAATCGGAAGTTGGGTTTCAGCCCCTTGAGTCGTCAGGAAATTAGATGCTGCTTCCGTCGTGGTTTGGTTCAACCGAATGGTCCGGGAAATCACGTTCCGCGCATCATCGGGCAAACTGCTACCGACGAAAATTGTCCGACCAACGCGATTGGCTTCCATGCTGGCACAAGCTGGACCGCCGCCACCGCCACCGCCGCCAGCAGGAACACAAGCAATCCGCAAGACGTAGTTGAAAACATCCTGAACCGATTCATTCTCAATATCCAAAGAAATCGTCGGACCACCCGAAGAAGAAGCTCCAGGAGCGCCACCCGAAGTACCACTACTCGGACCTTCGCTATAAGCCAAGTTCATCCCCGCAGCACGAGCCAATAGTGACAACACTTCACGCACAGGCGCATCACGCAACACCAACCGAGGAATTCGCTCATTGGTTCCCAGATCAATCGCCGAAACCGTTGTATCCAATTGCGAAATTGCCATATCGCCCACAGGTGGAGCCGATGCGCGGGGCATCAATGGGGGCGCAATGTTCGCAATGTTCTTAGGCGCTTGGGGTGCGGTGCGAGGTGCGCTGGGGCTAGGGATGAATGGGACAATCGGAGTTCCGATCGGTGGTGGTGGTGGAGTCGCTTGAGTCGCTTGAGCAATTGTTTCGGCTGGGGGCATACTCATCGCTTGAGCCAAACGACCTGTTTCGCCTGCTTTACCCACGACATTCAATACAACGCCATCGCCATTCTTGCTGACCAATTGACCAATTGGAGCCGTTGTACCTTCGCCCACAACCGTCACTTGAACCCCGTCCTGACCCGCCGGAATCACCGAGATCGAGGCAATACCGGGAGCAGGATTATTTTGCCGATAGGGCTGATTATTAGCCAATTTTGTATTGAATACATAGGCATTCCAAGTATTACCGCGATTGGTATTAAATACTTGAGGCGGTTTACTGCCTGCTTTGGTTTGAAGCACAATATCCATCCCGTTTGCGGCAGGATTCAATTGAACATTCGTCACTTGGGTAATGTCAGCGGCGATCGCTGGAAGAACCGTTGCAACCAACATTGTTGTTACTGCAAATGTTCCGCTCATGCTAAAAAAATCTTTCACGGGGACGCTCCTAAGAAATCAAAAAACTCAAACTCAAAAAAATCAGACTTAATAGATGAATGAACGCAAACCTTATTTCTTAGGTGGCGTAGATGGACTTGGAGTTGCACCCGGACTTGGACTCGCTGTCGGAACTGGAACTAGCAACTTTGCTTCTTCCGGGCTAACAGGAATCAAAGCATCCATCTTGAAAGACGTTTTCAATACGGTGTCAGGCTGACAGTTCCGTAACGCTTCTGGAACAGGCGAATTTGAATTGATTTCATACAAAATCGGCGATCCACCTTGACGGTCTACCGTAATATTCATATCGCGCAATACCAGCAACGGTTGCAAACGCTCAATGGCGCGGAAAATCTGTTGAATTTGATTGAAGTTGCCCTCAACCTCAACCTCAACCGTATCCCGCTTTAATTTATTATTGAGTTCGAGTCCCAATGAGCCATCTGTCACGACATTAGGCACCGTTGTTGCTGTCGCTGTTGCTGTCCCTGCTGCCGGAACTACTGGCTTATAACGGCGTAATTTTGCTTCAACGCTTAATGGCCCGATCGTCTCCTCAAACCGTTGTCCATCCGGAGTTGTGGTGAATTGTTCCTTGACCCAATCGGGACAACTCGCTAATTTCGCCACTTTTCTATCCAAGAGGCCGCTGTTATTACGCTTGATCAATTGGTTTAAATCGAAAAGGAGCGTATCCATATTTTTCTGCTGAGCAAACAACGACAAGACCTGTTGTCGCTGTTTCTGGACCTCGGCTAAATCGATTCTCGCCTTTTTCAGGTTCGCCTCAATCTTCTGTGAATCACCAAGTTGGCTCTCTTTTTGCTTCACCTTGGCATCCAACACTTCAGTTTCCAGGCGCAATGGTTCAACAAAGGTCATCCAGCCAAAGGCCGCCAATCCAATCCCTAATACTCCCAAGCAAATGCCGCTAATAATGGGGGTAAAAGTAATGCCAAAAGCACTGGGATAATTCGGTTCATTATTAAAATCCGCATCAGGCGGAAGAAAATCTCCACTCATACTCATGGGTTTACTCCCTTATTCTTGAGGGCTTTGAGGCGGGTGACTAAGCCCACTGCATTTTTAAGATCGAGTTCACGCTCCATCTCAGATGCGGGAGTTTCCGACATCTTACTTTGCACCGTGAACGTAACCCTTCCAGGCAGTTTGATGGCCTGATTATTGGTATCTTTTGGTTTTTCTTGTCCCGGCTTCACAGGTAGCTCAACGGCTCTCGGAAGCGAAATTGCAGGCAAAGGTTGAGAAGGTAAACGGGTGGTTTCTATAATTGTGGTGTCTTCTGGCTTGAGGAAGTTTGACTTCTTCAAAATAGCTAAGAAATCATTCACCTTGTCAAAATCATTGGCTTCACCCTTAATGGTGACATTCAGTGAATAGACCGGATTCGTACCCGGAACAGGCGCGCCGGCTGCGACCGAAGCCTGAACAATGGAGGCAATTTGAACCCCAGGTGGAAGCCTATCCCGCAGATCTTGTGACATTGCGGACCAAGACTTGATTTGATCAAATACGGTCGCGAGGGCTTTGATTTCACCTTTCGCATCCGCCACTTTTTTATTCGCCGCATCTAGTTCCTTTTGCTTAGAGGCGATCGCCCCAAGCTTAGAGTCTAGTTCGGTTTCTCGAGTGGCCAACTCGCCTTTTTGCCAGGTGTAATACCCCCACGCCCCGCCCGTTAATCCAAGCAGAAGCAAGGCCGTCACAATTCCGGCATAGAGTGGAACTGGACTTTCAGCACCACCCGGTCGTCGTGCTGACCTGCCCCGCGAAGATGCCGCACCGGGTTTCAGGTCAGGACGATCGTTCAGAAAATTAATATCGAGATTAAACATTATGCCTTAAGCCTCCCGTAAACCCAACCCTAAAACCACGCCCAGCCCCGGTCGGAGGCTTGCGGGGAGGTCTGCTGTCGTCTCTAATGAGAGTATTTCCACCGGGTCAATGAGGCTACAAGGTAAGCTCAATCGTTGGGTAAAGAACTCATCAATTTGACCAATAGCGGCCCCTGGACCTGCTAGTAATAGCTGCGCAACTTCGAGATTTTCACCTTGGTTGGTGTAGAAATCGATCGATCGGCGAAGTTCATCTGACAGCTCTCCCAAAATCCGCAACATGGCGGCAGTTCCAGGATTCCCGCCATTGGGCCGACCTGACGAATCCACATTTAGCGGAATTGTCATGCCCTGCAACAAATCAATGCTGCGCGAGGCTGGAAGATTCATGGCTCTCGATAGTCCGCTTTGAATCTGGAATGTCCCGATGGGTACAGTCCGAGAGAATTGAGGCACGCCGTCTACCGTAATGGAGATTTCCGTACTCTCAAATTCAATATCCACAATCACCACTGCTTCTTGAGATCCAAACTGCCGAAGCTGGTCGCGAATCGTTCGAATCAGGGCAAAACTACTAATTTCCAAAACATCCAATGTCAAGCCCGCCTGCTGGAAGGTTTGGAGATAAGAATCAGTCACCTCACGACGAGTTGCGACCAGAAGAATTTGCACTTTTTCAATGCCATCTTCGTCAACAAATAGCCCGAGTTTCTGATAATCCACATCCGCTTCTTCCCGTGGGAAAGGCAAATAGAGACCCGCTTCTTGGTTTAAAACCATGTCCCGAAGTTCCCCATCGTCCAACTCTGATGGAACCGGAATGATGCGAGTAACCGTATCTCGACCGCCATGAATTGCCGTCGCTGCTTGTTTTGCCTTGATTTTATTCTCAGCAAGTGCCGTTTGAATAAGCTCCGCCATCGCAGATTGATCAATGATCTTCCCTTCTTGGAAAACGCCTTCAGGAACGGGAACGGTTGCATATTTAACAAGCCGTTTTTTCCCACCCTTCGAGCTAAGTTGGGCGATGTTAATCCGATCGGGGGACAGCTCAATGCCAACCCCCTTAGATCCTCTTGAAAGTAAACCTTTTAAACTAACCACAGCACTGATAATCCAAGATGAATTAGGTTAAACCCAGCAAAACAAGCGAACATCGGCTATCACTAAGTTGGAGAATCTTCTCCAGATCAGAGCTAACTTTTTCGACAGAATCGAGAGTAACGCTACTGAATAGTACACAACGGATTCAAAAATGGATAAATGTTTTTATTCAAAACAGTCAATTCACGATAAAATCTGAACCTTTCCTCTTTTTGCTTTTGAATTTTAAAGCTCAAACATAATTGTTTGAGTTGACCTATAAAGCGAAAACACCATCCCATAAGCGATAGTACATAGAATTTCAAAGAACGCACGACTTTTTTTGAAACTTAGTTTAAACAATAGTATTAGTTTGTCTAAATCCTAGCCCCACAGCATGGCTGGCCAAGTGTTCCAGAGAAATATCCCCACAGCAACGATCGCTAACACCATTTCAATCAAATTTCCAATCACCGAACCCAATCCGATCGCAAGGCAGACCTTCCCCGCCATCTTGAGTCGAGGAACAATAGGCAAATCCCGCCGATACAAAAACTCCCCCACAAATCCACCGAACAACCCGCCCGCCAAAATTCCTACAATCGGGCCACCGATCGGCAGCGCCGGCAAAAAGCCAAAGAACCCCATGGCCATTCCCCCCATCATGCCCCACTGACTCCAAGCACTCGCCCCAACCTGTTTTGCGCCTAAGTAGCCACCAAGCCATTCCACCGCTGCACTCAGAATCAAGGCCAAAAAAATTAAAGAAAGTGGCAGCAATGCGATCGCAAATTTAGTCACAAAACACCACACCAAAATCGCCGCCAAAATCAAGCTCGGCCCCGGCAATCCTGGCACCACTGCCCCCACAACCCCGACCAACATCACCACCACCAAAATCCCATACAGCGCCAACATTGCCATGACAAAGCCCTCTAAAAAACTAAAAATTCTTTCGTTAAATTCTGGTTCCCCTTGTTAAGGAGGCTAGGGGGATCGGTCTCACTCCTCAAACCCTAGATTTTCAAAGCCCCTTTTAGGAAGCTGAGATTCGCACATACTGGGCAAACCGATCGCGCCCCTCATCCAATGTCTTGGGGACACCGTTGGGATACGTCTTATTAATCAAGGCGTTCAACGTGTCAAAGCGATTGCCGGGATCGGGATGGCTTGTCAAAAATTCAGGTTGCCGACTGCCCCGGCCCGCCGCCGCCAAGATTTTCATCACCTGCAAAATGCCAACAGGACTATAGCCCGCCTGCGTCATGAACTGTAGCCCCAACCGATCGCTTTCCGATTCATCCTTGCGACCATACCGCAAATCAACGAGACGGTTGACGGCCCCCGCGATCGTCGCCGCTCCCTGTCCACCATCATTTCCTCCACTAGATACAATTCCCACCGCATTGACTAACGACGATCCTAGATTTTGTTTTGCCAAATGCTCCGCCCCATGTCGCCCCACCACATCACCAATCTCATGACCGAGAACCGCCGCAAGCTGAGCTTCGGAATTCATTCGGCTCAGGAGTGCAGCGGTGACGAACACCTGACCACCGGGCAACGCAAAGGCATTAATCGTTTTTGGATCTTTGAGTAAATGAAACTCAAAGGGATAGGGTGATTTTTGAGCCGTTGAATTTTTAATCTGTCACGGGTAAATTCCCCGTCCCTTGGGACGTCTGAAGAAACCCAAAAGTGGCTGTTTCATACCTCGTCCGCTTGCGGCGAGGTTCTTGATTCAACCGATCGCCCACGCTGTTGATATAGGCTTGAATCGATTCATTTTGGTAAAGCCCGCCGTACTGCGCCGCCATTTTTTGACGACTTTGCAGCCCCAAGACTATTTCTTGGCGCGGAGAAATCTGAATCCGCTGTTTTTCGCCCGTCACCGGATTTATATCTGTTTGCCCGTAATAGCTAAATAGCCCGCCAATCACGAACACCGCGCCCAACAATAACCGAATTAAAAAAGACATAATTTACCAGCCAATCCCCAACGAACGAGCAGCATGAGCCTTGAGTTGTCACTAAATCCGCATCCATAAAAGTACGGTTATATTTCAATTGTGCAACGATCGTTTTTCTGGTTCTCCTAGAATTGCCGTGGTCGGCATCCAGATATAGCGTTCATCGATTGGCTGTAAAATCAAGATGTTAGCCAGCAAGCGAGGGGCCTCATGGAGAATCAGATTCACATTCCACTCGATTTACCGGATGTCCGC
>JAPLHZ010000060.1 GCA_026389365.1 Cyanobacteriota bacterium | reverse complement strand
TTTCCCATGCCTTGTTCTACCGTTTTTAACCACTGATACCGACTGGCAGGATGGGCAGGATGGGCTTGACTCTGACATTGATTTACTTTCTAACAACCATCTAGATATTTTCCTACATCCTTTCCTTTTTAGGACTACCCGACGACGGCCTTTCGAGCTGGTGGCACGTTTCTGCGATCGGTCTGTCTTGGACGAGGTGAGCCAGATCTGGCTGATGCGCCAGATCCGGTAGCGTTTCGTTTGAGGTACGTTTCATGGTTGAGAGCGGGCTTGTTCAGATATGTAAAATTTTACATGTGTTAAATTTTACAACAATAAAGTTTTAGGCCGTGAGTTATGGAAAGTCTTGTTGAATTTTTAACCGTTGAAGAATGTCATCAGGTGGATGCGGCGCTCTTGACCTCTCGCGAGAAGTTCACATCACGAGTGGCAATTTACGCATTACGATCGCTCAAAACGATCGCCACCCAGCAAAACTGCACCATCAAAAGTCTATCCCAGGAGACCATTACTGACTGGATCCACAGCGATCCCAGCTTACAGGAAACTCAAGATGGCAATTTCAGACGTTTTTTTTCACAGATTGTCTTGGGCGCAATTCGACCCTTGCAGGCGATCGCAAATGACGTGGGAAATGACGGGGCGATCGAAAACGTAACGGTCGCACAAGTCATTTCGCACTATGAGGCTCAAGCAAAAGTGAGCCTGTAGACTGATTAGCCCGATCGCCATAGATCAATGGTTTGCATTAACCCAGACTATTTCTAGGTCAATGCAATAGGAATCCAGAGCGGATCAAGGAGTAGCGCTAGATAATCATACCGTCAGGAATAATCGCGTTCTTGACCACAACGACAATGCCATTACGGATGATGAAGCCCAAATGTTCACGATCAGTATCTTCAATCCGATCTTTATTGACAATTTGGACATCGCAACCGATGTGAGCATTTTTGTCGATGATGGCACGGCGAATTGTTGTATTACGACCAATTCCGAGAGGAACATAGTCAGCCGAGTCCACACCAATCGATTTGTCGTTAGCCGTACTTTCATAAAAATCCGCGCCCATCAACAAACTGTCTTCAATCACAGAGCCTTCATCAATCCGCGATCGTACCCCCAAAACTGAGTGATTAATCCGACATTTTTTCAGAATACATCCTTCGCCAATAATCGACTCGGTAACATGAGCATCTAGGAACTTACTAGGCGGCAAGAAGCGATGACGGGTGTAAATGGGAGCGTCTTCTTCGTAAAAACTAAAGTCAGGACGCGGTTGATGGGTCAGGGCTAGATTGGCCTCATAGAAGGATTCTATTGTCCCGATGTCTTCCCAATACCCCTTAAAGAGATAGGCCTGAATATTGTTATCTTTCGCGGCTTCAGGAATGATTTCTTTGCCGAAATCGGTAAACTCAGGATTTTTATGAAGAAGCTTGATTAGGGCTTCTTTTTTGAAGACGTAGATGCCCATAGACGCGATATAGGGCGACTGGACGGCTTCGTCTGCACTCAGGCCCAGCACCGTCGTATCTACCTGCATGGCCTTCAGTTCGTCGCCTTTGGGTTTCTCGCAAAAATCCACAACACGACCTGAGGCATCGATTTTCATCAACCCAAAGTCAGATGCACGTTTTTCGTCCATGGGGACAACGGAAAGAGTGATGTCGGCCCCAGTTTCGCGGTGACGTTCGACAAATTTCCGGTAGTCCATCCGATACAGATGATCCCCAGACAAGATGACATACTCATCCACATCCCATTCCTGAAGCATCCAAATGTACTGACGAACCGCATCAGCTGTCCCCTGGAACCAGTTAGGATTCTCGGGGGTTTGTTGGGCAGCTAAGACTTCGACGAAACTATCGTTAGCTCCAAGACCCGCACCATTGTAAGTCCGCGAGATGTGACGATTGAGCGATGCCGAATTAAATTGTGTCAGCACATAAATCTTGTAGATTTCTGAGTTGATGCAATTACTGACAGGGATGTCAATCAGGCGATATTTTCCCGCTAGCGGAACGGCGGGCTTAGCGCGTTGCTTCGTCAGAGGATAAAGTCTTGTACCCGCTCCGCCGCCTAGAATGATGCCTAAAACTTTTTTCACAACTCGCAACCTCTTGCCATTTTAACGCGGACTGATTAACACCTTAGGTTACTAGTTTCCGGCTACAGGGATCACGGTGCAAGAGGAATAGACTACATTTTTTGAGAATTCTTTGTGGTTGGGGGGAGTTGGGGGTAGGTTCGGTAATGGGAGTTTAAGAGATGTCACTGCTGCTACTCGGGTCTTCTAAATCTTGCCGTTCTCGCTTGAGATCCGCCTCTACTGCTTGAAGCTGTTCACGACGGGCTTCCAATTCTAGGGCGCGCCGATCGAGTTCTTGGCTCTGGAGGGTGAGAGATTGTCGCCATTGCTCAGCTCGTTCTGTTTCTTTACGAAGAAATTCTGGGGTTACGCCGAAGGTTAAATAATTTTGAATCAAGGCGATGATCCAAGGTTTGGCATCGTCAACTTGCAATACTTCTTTACGATCGTTGGTCTTGACCATCACCCAAGCCCCGGAGTGGGAATCAAAAGCGCGATTGCTCTCAATCTTGGATCCTCCTCCCCCCTCCACCAATCCCCACACCTCTTCGGACTCTTGAACGGCGATTAACAGGAAGCTAGAGAGTCCTGGAGTATTTTTGTCATTATGAACCTGAGCCAGGTAAAGCATTCCGAATTCTCTCAATTTGTGAGTTTAAAAAAATATTTAACTTGAAAAACGGGTCCACAGAAATGGTCAGATGATTTCTAAGAAAGTCGTTACCCACGAGTCCGCCGGCGAGTAGAAGATTTTGTTGGCGAATTGCTAGAATGCCTCGTAGTGAGTATTCAAGCAATTTTCAGACAGAATAACTTATGTTGTAATTCTATCAGACAGGGATGGGAGACGGGCTGAGAAAATCGTCCAATTGTCAAGGGGGATAAAAGGATAAAAAAGCTCGTAAAAGAGAGATCGCTTTTCTCGTTGTTGCCACTCATGGATCATGAGTCATTCTGTTAGAGAACTGCCTGAATGCAGTACTACGAAACATTCTGGCAATTTGCAAACAGAATCTTTTATTCTCGGGTAGTTTGTATCGAAGCAACACTCCGGACAGATTTTCAGTCGGTCAAGCCCTGAGAGAGCCGTATTCCAGTAGTCTCTGGTAGTTTGGATTTAATTTAACCAAAGTCGGGTCCAAACCAAACATTGCGATAAATAAGTCTAATAAATGCTCAT
>JAPLHZ010000341.1 GCA_026389365.1 Cyanobacteriota bacterium | reverse complement strand
TTTCCCATGCCTTGTTCTACCGTTTTTAACCACTGATACCGACTGGCAGGATGGGCAGGATGGGCTTGACTCTGACATTGATTTACTTTCTAACAACCATCTAGATATTTTCCTACATCCTTTCCTTTTTAGGACTACCTGAAATTTACTAGTTTGAAAGTTAGATAGTTGAGGGCGAGAAGGAATTGTAATTTACTATTACCGATCATCCTCTTTTTTAAAACCATTTATAAACGGGCGCATCAACGGTGATTCTTTCAATTCATCTTCTAATTTAAAAGGCCGAATAACTCGATCGATCGCATCTTGCACAAACTCACGCACAAACTCATCCCGACGATTCAATTGAAATTGCTGCTGAATCACCTGCGCCATCCCCCCATCGCCCCAATCTTGATCTTGGCGGAAATATTCAATAAAACTGCGCCCAGCAATTCGAGTTAAATACGCTGCACTAATTCCCTGAATGGCCCGACCGACCAGAAACCCCACCACACTCACCTGTAATACCGCCGCCACCAAGGAAATAACGCCTTTAACTATCCCCAAACTCACCAATGTTTTAGCCAGAGACATCGCCAATTCTCGGCCCCGATCGCTATTAATTTCACAGCCATATACTTTCCCCAGTTCCACCACCATTTGGGCATTTACCGCCGCCGTTGCCAACAGATCAATAACCGGAACCGGAGTCACCGCAATCACCCCCGCCCCAATCCATTGAAACCGATCGACAATCTTTTCGGCTTCTCGTCTGCGTTGGGTTTCCAGAATTCGGCGAGCTTCTTGGCCAAGACGTTGGGACTGTAGCAAAATATTGTCAGCTAGCAAATCTTCCCCTTCCGATCGCAGTACCGCAGCAACCTGACGAATTAACGGCATAATATCCGCATCAGGCTTTACCCGTTCTCCGGTTGCTAAAGTGACTTCTGTGGGATTCGCCGAAACCATTATTACGTCAGTATTTGCAATCAGACCACTAACCCGATCGCGTAATGTTTTTAAGATTAAAGCTTGATCCGATTCAGTATAAAGATCATATTTATTGAATACTAAAAGCGATCGTTTTCCAATTTGCGCTAGCATTTGCAACGGTTCAAATTCCGATTGTCTTAAATCATTATCTACAATAAACAAAAGCAAATCTGCATCAGTCGCTAATTTTTTCGCTAGCGTTTCTCTTGTCGTTCCCGCAACCCCTGCCTCAAGGATTCCAGGCGTGTCAGTAATGAAGATTTCACGATCGATTCCTTTGATTTGAATCCGATACGTTTCGCCCATAGTGGTGGTGCCCATTGCCGCCCCCACACTGCCCACCATCCGTCCGACCAAGGCATTAACTAAGGAGGTTTTGCCAGCGGACCCCGTTCCAAAAACAACGATCGAAAGTTCACCTTTAGCGAGGTTGTGTTCAATATCTTTTGACCGGGCAATTAGTTCTTGTTTGGAAATTTCATCTTGAATCTGATTCAGTTGTTGTCGAACGGCTTCTAAATTACGCCCAGCAGCTTCGGTTTTGTCTTTAGGGGCGATCGGTGCGTTTTGAATTGCTTTACGACGGCGACGATCGGTTCGCTTTGGTAATATGAACAAATACCAGATTAATAGTCCAATTAAAGTGATAACGATCGTAATGGCAATAGCAATCAACACACCACCCAAATAAGGATAAGTGGCGAGCAATCCAGATAGCCGTGACAACGAATCTAGTAACCATAATGTGAATACTAGAATTGCAATCAAACCCGCTAGAACTAAAACCACGCGTGATATAGGCATTATTTAATTCACCCCCCGATCGCTCAACTGTTTTATAAAGAACTCTTCTAAACTTGGACGGGCTAAATTAATTGAAATTAATTGGGCTTGAATTAATCGAAGACTAGCCATAAAGTCCTGAGGTTCACCCCTAAGACTGCCGACCCACAGCCCATCTTGAAAATGTAAATTTGCTAATCGCTGCTGCAAAATATCAGGACTACCACCCTTCACTTTAACAATGTACGATCGAACATCGCCCAATAAATCCGTCAATGAACCCTCACAAATCATTTCGCCCTTATCCAAGATCCCCACCCGATCGCAAATCTTCTCCACATCTGACAGAATATGACTATTGAAAAAAATTGTCTTACCTTGACGTTTCAAGGATTGAATAATTTTGCGCATTTGATAACGTCCCAATGGATCAAGTCCCGACATCGGTTCATCTAAAAATACTAATTCAGGATCATTGATTAATGCCTGCGCCATGCCAATGCGTTGCAGCATCCCCTTGGAATATTGTCGTAATTGCTTTTTCTTTGCATCTTTAAGCGATAGTCCAACGAGATCCAAAAGCTGAGGAATCCTACTCTTTTGAACTTTAGACGGAACTTCAAACAACCCGCCCATAAATTCCATAATTTCCCATCCCGTCAAATAGTCATAGAAATAAGGATTTTCTGGCAAATAACCAATGCGAGCTTTTACTCCACGATCGCCCAACGGCTTCCCTAGTAACATCGCTCTGCCTTTGCTCGGACGCACTATACCCAAGAGTGTTTTGAGCAACGTCGTCTTCCCTGCCCCATTTTGTCCCAACAGCCCAAACGTCTCGCCTTGATACACTGTCAAATCTAATGCAGAGAGCGATCGGACCTGTTGCGTGAGCCAAAACCCCGTGCGATAGGTCTTACTTAACTTCTGGGTCTGAATTACAACGGTGGATTCAGGACTAAATGCAGTTTTGGAGATGCTTTCCATGAGAACAATGCAGGCAAGAGGATCAAAGAGCAGAATAACAATCTTTACCGGATTTGGCACAAAATTGCTAGGGATCGGATCGTTGAGGTATGGAGCAATACCACTACATTGCTCGAATGGATGAATCAGAACGGAAAACGGTCAATCTTCATGAAGGCATAGAGAGTACTGTTGCGATTATGCGGCATCGATTGGGAAGCAACAATCGTCGCCCAGAGATCATCTTAAAAAAGCTATTTGGAACCATTCCCAATATTAAGTGTTATGCAGGATTGATCAATCAAGTTTTTATGGCACTATTGAGTAATGCCGTTGATGCCATAAATGATTGCTCGGCTGAACAATTGAGAGAAAATCCACCTACTTTAGAAATCATCACCGCGATGGCAGGCGACGATCGGATTCATATCTCTATCCATGATAATGGTACAGGCATTCCCAATGCGGTAATAGACCAAATTTTCACAACGAAGCGCGTCGGTCAAGGAACTGGGCTAGGATTGGCTATTGCTCATCAAATCATCACTGAACGCCACGCCGGCAAGCTCACCTGCACCACCCAAACCCAGGTCCCAAATACAGGAACCACCTTCACAATAGAGCTTCCCATCAATCAAATCGCGTATTCTGAACCAACTCAATCAACTCAAAGCTCAAAGCAATCCACGCCGCCCCTCAAAGCCAACACGTCTGCGATAAAATAAAACATCACTTAACCCCTAAGCCTCTGGAGTCTAACCATGGAACGCCCAAAGTTAACCGCGATCGTTACGGGAGCCATTTCACTTGTATTAGGAATTCTGTATTTAATTGTGGTGCAAATTTTAGACTCGCGGGAGATGATTCCGGCTCCAGTAGGAATGGCCCTGTTAAATACTCTAAATCAAATACTCTAAATCAAATACGCTGAGTCACTTATGGTAACTTCCGTTTGTCGCGATCGAAATACCACGATAAATTTGTTCGACTAATAATAGTCGTGCTAAATCATGGGTAAAGGTCATGGTCGAAAGTGCGAGGCGGATATGGGCCGATCGTTCTAATTCAGGTGTAATACCATCTGATGATCCAATTACAAACACTAGTGAATGATTCAATGTCTCAGTGATTAGGAACTGGGAAAAGTCTTGTGAAGTTTGCAGTTGACCGCGTTCCGTCAAGACAATTAGCCGATCGTGGGTCTTTAAGTACGGCGTAATTTCCGATAGTTCTGTGCGGCGATTGCTGTCTTTGATTTCTTGTAAGTTCAGCCCCGGAATTCGCTTACCATATTCCTGAATTCCGGCCTGAATCCAGGAATATTTCACTTTTCCAACGGCAATAATTTTAATCTTTCGCTGCATATCTCTTATCTCACCTAGGGCCGGGAAAAGATTGAATACGATCGGTCAAGTTCTCCGGGACGATAGTTTATTATATCCTACCGCTCATTCCTGCTCAATTAAGTAGCTAGACTGAATTAAACATATCGCCGTGAAAGGAGAGAACTCAATCAATAATAGGGGGATTTGCTCCTCCTGTTGTGACCATAAATATGTGATCACAAATAAATTATGAGAATAGCGGCTGATTAACAAAAATTTTGAAACCCGCTCTAAAAAAATGGCGGGGCTTTAGACCCAATTTCTCGGTAAAATTCGGTAAAATATTATTTAATGACAACCCTTACTCACGTAGCCAAAAATCCCCATGCCTACTTCCGCCATCAAATTAGGTTTCGTCGGTGCTGTGGGCAATACGCCCCTAATTCGGCTCAATAGTCTCAGTGACGAAACGGGCTGCGAAATTTTAGGGAAAGCAGAATTCCTCAATCCCGGTGGCTCCGTCAAAGATCGCGCCGCACTCTACATCATCGAAGACGCAGAACGGAAAGGGTTACTTAAACCGGGGGGAACTGTCGTAGAAGGGACGGCGGGTAACACAGGCATAGGGCTAGCTCATATTTGCAAGGCAAAAGGCTACAAATGCCTAATCATCATTCCGGATACCCAATCTCAAGAAAAAATTGATTTGTTGCGAACCCTCGGAGCCGAAGTCCGAACGGTTCCCGCCGTTCCATACAAAGACCCAAATAACTACGTCAAATTGTCCGGTCGTGTCGCCGCCGAACTCGATAACGCCATCTGGGCCAATCAATTCGACAATCTGGCTAATCGCCTTGCCCACTACGAAACAACTGGGGCTGAAATCTGGACTCAGACAGACGGCAAGGTGGATGCTTGGACGGCTTCGACAGGAACGGGCGGAACCTATGCGGGGGTTGCACTTTACCTAAAGGAAAAGAACCCAAATGTGAAATGTATTCTCGCGGATCCGATGGGAAGTGGCCTATATAGCTATTTCAAAACAGGTGAAGTGAAGATTGAGGGATCGTCCATTACCGAAGGGATTGGCAACAGCCGAGTCACCGCCAACATGGTCGATGTCCCGGTGGATGATGCGCTGCAAATTGACGATCGCGAAGCGGTTCGGCTTGTCTATCAGCTCTTAGAAAAAGACGGAATATTTGTCGGTGGATCCGTTGGAATTAATGTCGGGGCAGCGCTGAAAATTGCCCACCAAATGGGACCGGGACACACCATTGTGACGGTGTTGTGCGATGGCGGCAGTCGATACCAATCTAGGCTGTTTAACCGCAAATGGTTAGCGGAAAAAGGCTTGATCTAAGCTTCGGCCTTTTTGGTGCGATCGTATGCGCGTAAAATCGCCTGAATCGAACCCTCGTATTCTTGAGCAATAACGGGCACACCAGTTTGGGCGCTGGGTTCTAGGATGATGTCGCCGACTACTTCAAGTGCCCTCTCGTTGATGGAGTCAATCAATAACTCCGGCATGGTTAGGTTAGCTTCAGCAATTTGTTTGAGGCGTTGGGCTGGGCGGGCATGGCGGACAATGGCAGTGAGGGCTTGGACTTCATATTTTGGCAACAACGTCGCAAATTTGGTCCAGGTTGCGTCCAGATTAGGTTCTTGGCTGAAGTCTAGTTCGATGGGCGCGGTGGAGTCTGAGCTGCCATTAGATTTGCCGTTAGACCTGCCATTGGATTTGCTGTTGACGACGATCGCATCTTGCCATGGGTCAAAACTTGCTAGATTATTTAGCTCAGCACTCGTCTCGGCATTTTCTTTTTGAGTCCGAAGCGTGACCAATTCGAGATCAAGGCTGTTCTTTTGGGTGCGCCGATCGAGGATTTGGGTTTCGAGGGTTTCGAGTTCATCATGTAATGAGCCAATTTGATCTTGGAGTTGGACAATAGCGGTTTGTAGTGATGCAGTTCCAGCGGTGACTTGATCGCGTACAGGCTCGGCAGATTTGGCAAGGCGACTAAGTTCCTGGCGGTACAGATCCAAAGATTGAATCTCAGTTTGCAAAGTTACGAGTTCTTTTTTAATCGATTTACGTTCGGTTTCGAGCTGAGTGATCTCTTTCAGAATTTGAGTTCTGTTTGCCTTTTGTTGGGTGACCTGAGCCATGATCGCGTTGAGTTCAATGTTGGTGCTGGTGAGCTGAGCTTCGGCGCGCTGTTGAGTAGCAAGGGTGGCGGAGAGCGATCGGGTTAGATCAGCTTCTTCCCGTTCGAGGTTGCTAATGTGAGCTTCAGAATTTCTGATTAACGCTTCAGAGGACTGAAGTTCGGCCATGGTGCGGCGCGGCGACGGTGAGGAGAGATTCCAGCTTGGGGAGACAGGCTGACTTAAATTGCTAGTTACATTGCTAGTTACATTGCTACTGAGATTAGTTTTTGATTGCAACTGATGGACTTGCCCCTGCAATGCCCGCAACGTCGTACTCACCCGATCGCGTTCTTGAGAGATCTGAGTGAGATCTTCATAGGCAGCGGCTCGACGGCTTTGTAACGATCGAATGTGGCCGCGCACTTCCTCAATCCGCCAACCCAATTGTTCCTCATCCGAATCCGTGGGTTGACGGTTGGCGATAACGTAACCGATTTGGCTAGATAGAAAAGTCAGACTGCCGGATCCGATCGCTCCCAGAAAATTGCCCTGACTCAATCCCAAGGTAATTCCAAAACTAACGCCAAAGGCAATAGAACTTAATGTGAATCGATTTGCAGTCATGGAAGTTAGGGGGCGATGGAGTAAATTTCAGAAGAAACTTACAGATTTGTGTAATGTAACGCATCTTCTTGAAGTTGAAACGGATATTTAGTAGTTCGTATGCACTATTATAGGCTGTTTTGCCCCTGCTAGAGAATGGAAGATTTGTAAATGCGACTTCTTTCTTCAATATGGGGTATCCTCACATAGTATTTACCAAAAATCTTGAGCTTTTAATATTACTAGAGTTAATGACTAGAGTAATTGCCAGAGATTTTTGATTAACGGTGTTGTCTCGTAACTGAACTTTTAATTATTTTCAGAATAGTCTCCATGAAATCAACCACCTCAGCCCTGTCAGCACCGTTTGTGCTCAAAGTCATTGGTTATACCTTATTGGTATCCACGATTATTACTTATCTGACTTTTTTGATTCCATTGCAATGGCAAGACGATCAGTGGGTCTTTACCACCGTGCCTCAATTGTTCGATCGGGGAATGATGCCGCTGATTGGGATAGGCTTCATTTACATGTCTAGCTTCTTGGAGACGGGATCTCTTCGTGCTGAAGGGCGTAATCCATTTTTGACGGGGCGCTTTTTCGCCGTTGTACTTTCAGGACTGTTGGGGTTGGGCTTTCTGATTGCAGGTCCAGCATACTTCGTCAAGAGTACACAGCTTGAAACCACAGGAGTCGATCGTTTAGCCCAACAGGCAAAACAACAAGAGCAACAGATCGCCGCTCAAGTCCAACAGCGTTTGATGCAGTTACAAGAACAAGTCAAAGATAAGACAAAGCTAGATGCTGAGTTAAAACAAATTAACGATGTGATCACAAGCGGGCAGATGAATGGGAAAAAAATTGAAGGGAAGGAATTAGAGTTTCTTCAAAAATCTCAGAAAGATCTTCAAAAACTAAAAGATGATCCCAACTACTTGCAGGTCATGGCTAAAGATGCAACCGACCAAGAGTTGCAAAAGCTGCGTGAAGGCGCGAAGAAGACTGAAGATGGCGCACGCGGTGAAGCGATGAAAGCTCGTCTGAGAACTGGGCTGGGCAGTTTGTTATACGCTATTGCATTCAGCTTGATCTCTTGGTTGGGATTGGCTGAAATGGGGGTTTTTAGTAAGCGATAAGCGTAAGTGGTAACTCCGTCCGTGATATGGCAGAACCGAATCACGATCGTTCGGATTTTCAGGCGATCGATCTGGATAAAAGAGTCTAGATTAGGGAACTTTAAACCCTAGCTAGACTCTTTTTTTGACTATTTTTGTTGAATTCTTTTTAGTCCTAGATTCTATAGAACTCATTTGACATCCTAATCAGAGGCTGAAAGCCGCTTTATCATTAGCCTAACAAAACAGAGGTTCATTTTGGTCATCGCATTTCCTAATGTTCTTTCATAATTCTTTACCAATATCTTGCAGCGTTCCACCCAGGCATTCGA
>JAPLHZ010000293.1 GCA_026389365.1 Cyanobacteriota bacterium | reverse complement strand
TGAACATTCTCGCCATCGCAGCCCAACCAACTGCTTTATTAATATTCTCTGTGGACTAATTGCTTATTGTCATCAGCCGAAAAAGCCAGGATTGAGGCTGGATTGGGTTTTAGCTCCTACGGCTTAAACAGAACTGACGTTGATTAATAGAATAAGAGGACGTAGTGGTTGAGGAATCCCGATGGCTGTGATGAATATTTGGCTTGAGATGGCACGATCGCAGTTCCAAGCGGGGGATCTGGATGCGGCGTTGATATCAGTCGAATGGTCGTTGAAGATGGAGGATGGAGGGAATGCGTTTGAGTTGAGGGGGCAAATTTTGCAGGGGATGGGGCGATATTCGGAGGCTGTGGAAGCGAATCAGTCTGCGATGCAAGGGTTACAGAGTATTAATCGATCGGTTGTTGCGAAGGATGATTTATTAAAGCAGAATCAAAATAAGGCTACTTTGGTTAATGAGCACCTTGCACAGATGAAGTTAGCCCCTTCCCCCTTCCCCATTCTCCATTCACAATTCTAAATTCTTCATTCTCACTTCTTCACTCCAACTCCATGGCCGCAAAGTGATCCTGAAGCAACTTGTGCATAAACCGATAACGACCGCCGATGCGCTGAAGGAGTAACCGCTCGGTGCAATAGTTGAGCAACAGATCGTAGCGTGGGGGCGCGTAGCCGTTGCACCAGAGGACAATACGAAGGG
This sequence comes from Cyanobacteriota bacterium, assembly GCA_026389365.1. Taxonomy (GTDB): domain Bacteria; phylum Cyanobacteriota; class Cyanobacteriia; order Leptolyngbyales; family Leptolyngbyaceae; genus JAAFJU01. The sequence continues at coordinate 12,063 of JAPLHZ010000293.1, read as the reverse complement.
CAAGGTGTTGAAGAACTGCCCGACCGCCACCTTCTAGGAAACTGAACCCAATAAGATAGACTTGATCCAACGATTCTAGGAATGATCGTGGCATCGACCTGTCCTGTAACCAGAAGATGCTCTAGTAATAGCTTAAAGGGCAATGCAGTCGTGAGGGCGATCGTGCTTAGAATAATCGTATTTTTCACGGAGCCTTTGATGCCTTGGTTTGGCTCAATCCGAGTTTGAATGTCAGCCTTCAGACCACCAATCAGAACAAAAATCAGAACAAAAATCCGACTACCAATCAGACCAAAAATCGGAACAAAAATCCGACCACCAATCAGACTACCAATCAGACCAAAATTCAGACCCAAAATCAGATTGCTACGAAGTGATTTTATAATTTCTCGTCGCGCTTCACATGACATCGAAATTGAAATTTCCTCTACAGGTCTTATATTACCTAGACTACCAATCAGACCAAAAATCAGACCACCACTCAGACCAAAAATCAGACCAAAAATCAGACGATACATCCATTTTTGTTTTTGAGTCTGTAGCAACCTCGGCTGCATTTTCTCAATGAGCAATTCTGTTACCGATTCCTGCTCCAACGCCTTCGCCGCAAACACCAACGCCCGCCGCACCGCCTTCCGCCTCGGCACCGCATGTTTTCCATAGGTTTTGCTCAAGAAACCCGATTTCCGCAATATTGGATCATCAATCAATTCCCGATCCATCGCAGCATCCCAATAGGTATCAAACAAGTAACGGACTTTCTCTTGAGAGGTCGATCTCTCTTGCCAAGTCTCCAACGCAAACTTCCCCTGCACGGAGATCAACCCAAACATCGATAAAAACAACGGTTTCGTCAACAAATCCTGCAAAGCCAAATCCTGCCGCACTGCCTCATCCACCGCCACCAACCCAAACTGCTGAAAATACGCGGTAATTTGTTCTGGCTGTAACGCCTGTAAATAAATCGCCCCATACAAACTCAACGGCTCCCGCACCACCGTTTCAAACTCCTCCCGCCGACAACACACCACCAATCCACAGGGTTTATGCTCCAGATCATCCATCATCCAGGCATTGATCGCCATCGCACAAGCGCGCTGCTGCCCAGTCTCCACTTCATCTAAGCCATCTAGCAATGGCAAAAGTTGATTTTGTTTTAAATAGTCCTTGGCTAAATCAGCCCGCAATCCATACTTCAGCTTCAACTCCCCCAACAACCAATCCAAAATTGATTGCTTGGGATCTTTCCAAGAGGACAAATTCACCAACACAGGAATCGGCTGTTGATTATCAGTCTGCGCCAACTTCAGCAACGCCTGCGCCAACTCCAACAGCATCGTCGTTTTCCCCGATCCCGGCTCTCCCAAAATCAACAATTGCCGCTGTGTCTCCTCAAAAACCGCCATCACCCGCGTCTCCGATGGCAACACTTGCGGTTGTTGATTCGGTTGTTTCAACGTCGCACCCCAAGGCTGCCGCACCCGAAAGTCCTGCCGCTCCAGCCCAAGCGTCAACCACACCGCATTATACAACGACTGATCCAGCCGCCCCTCGATTTCCATGGCGACCAACCCCAGCAACTTTGCCTGAGTATCCGATCGGTTTGCTGATGCAGGACTTACCTTCGGCGGAACCTCTCCCGACGGCTCCAGTCAATCCTTAGGTTTTGCTCCATAGTAGTTATGATTTGTAATCGTCCCCGGCTGAACAGGTGCATCAATATTCTCGTTGTTGAATTGCTGCCCCGTCCCACCAAAAATCTGCTGGGCATTCTTAGCATTCACATCATCAAACTGCACCAGCGTTTTGATTTCCTGAACCAAGCTCTGCACCTGTTGCGCAAACGCTACATCTTTCCGCGCTTCAATTTTTAAATAATCTGCAACGTCTTCAAAATCCTCCTGAGAACCGGATACCTGCGCCTTTTCCAACGCCGCTTTCGCCACCGGGTTTCCCTGCAATTTCTGAACGATCGCCGATCGCAACTCCCCAATCTTCTGAAGCCCAGCCTCAGTCATCTTCTCCGCAACTTTTCCGATCGTACTGTCAATAAATTTTTTGCCCTGTTCCGTCTGAGCGATCGTCTTTACGGTCGAAAAAGCCCAAGCTACAGCGGTTAAAGGTTCAATGATCATAGAAGCTACAAATTTTATTTTCTTGCATTGTAACTTTCTACACCTCAAAATCAACCCATTTCGGTAACTTTTCTACAAAATTCCCGATGACCGAAGGTCGCTCGTAGACCATTGCCCTCCGAGAATCCTCGTAGCTACTTTCCAAAAATCGCGACGAAAGCAACTCACGCAACGACAAAAGAAACTTCGATCGCGCCTTCACACGGACTTTCCCATGACAGACGACAAAACTTCCGCAGATCAACCTACTGAACGCTCCAGCCTCCAACGTATAGAAACCAATTATCCTACAACTTCGCAGCAGTCTTCTGTCTTTGAAACCTATGCTTCAGCCTTCGCTCCACACATCAACAACAATAAAGAATTTGCGCTAGAATTTCTGACTCAACTCCTCCAAGATAGAGCGCTGGACCGAAAACTAGTAGACGATCGCCAACGCCAAGAGTTCGATCTCCGCAGCAAAGAACTCGACAACAAAACAAAAGTAGAAACCCAACGCGAAACCCGTCTCACAGAAGAATCCAAATCCAACAAAACAACCACTCGCATCGTCATCGGAGTCGTAACCTTTGCATTTACGGCAGCATTGGGCTACGGCATCGTCCACAAAGACTCAACTCTTGCTGATAAGGTGTTCACGGGCGCGATGGGATTGCTGGGTGGCGCAGGTGGATTGGCTGTGCTAAATCAGAAGAAAGAGCAGGAAACCGATAAAAAGTAAGAGTTACGATCGCCTTTCCGGTCAAGGGCGTTACTGCGATCGACATTCCGGGCAATCTTAAGGAGAGCCTTAAAACCCCATGGAATCTTTATGTTGTCCCGAATTTGGAGTGCGTCGCTGATTGGCATAGATGCGGTGAAGGTGGGGGTTGAGGTGGATGTTTCCAATGGGATGCCGGGGACGATCGTTGTGGGTCTCCCCGATACAGCGGTTCAAGAGAGTCGGGAAAGAGTTAAAACGGCGATTAAGAATTCGGAGTTTGTTTTCCCGATGCGCCGAATCATTATCAATTTGACTCCGGCTGATTTGCGGAAAGAAGGGCCGATTTATGATTTACCGATCGCGATCGGAATGTTGGCATCATCGGAACAGATTCCGATCGAAGGGTTGGACGATATATTGTTTTTGGGTGAATTGTCGCTTGATGGAACCTTGCGGGCAGTGGCGGGAGTGTTGGCGATCGCGGCGGCGGCTGAATCATTAGGGATTAAAAAATTGGTGATTCCGGCAGATAATGTACGCGAGGCGGCAGTGGTGAAGGGGGTGAAGGTGTATGGATTCAAACATTTATCAGAAGTAGCGGCGTTTTTGAATGCTCCGGAATCGGTGCTTCCAGCCGAAGTTGATGGGATGGCAGAACTGACTCAAGGCCGACATATTGAGTTTGATTTGCGAGATGTGAAAGGACAAGCCCATGCAAGACGAGCATTAGAAATTTCGGCGGCGGGCGGACATAATTTAATCTTTGTGGGACCGCCGGGAAGTGGGAAAACAATGTTGGCGAGAAGATTGCCGTCGATTATGCCGGAGATGAGTTTTGAAGAAGCCTTAGAAGTGACGCAGATTCATTCAGTAGCAGGTTTACTGAAAAATAAGGGTTCGATCGTCGCCACTCGACCATTCCGCAGTCCACACCATTCTGCGTCCGGTCCGGCCTTAGTCGGTGGCGGTAGTTTTCCTCGTCCGGGTGAGATTTCATTGTCACACCGTGGGATTTTGTTTTTAGATGAACTTACTGAATTCAAACGGGATGTTTTAGAGTTCTTACGACAACCATTGGAGGATGGTCAGGTCACTATTTCGCGGACTCGACAATCAGTATCGTTTCCCGCCCAATTCACATTGATTGCTAGTACAAATCCCTGTCCCTGTGGCTATTATGGCGATCCAATTCAGGCTTGTACTTGTTCTCCGATCGTCCGCGAAAAGTATTGGGCAAAGCTCTCCGGTCCATTGATGGATCGAATTGATTTACAAGTTCGGGTAAATCGATTGAAACCAGAAGAAATTGTTCAAGAAACAATAGGTGAAGAATCAAGTTCTGTATATGCTCGTGTTCAGGCCGCTAGAAGCCGATCGCAACACCGATTCAAAGATACAAATCTGCGTTGTAATGCTGAAATGCAAAGTAAACATATGCGCGAATGGTGCAAGCTCGATGATGGCACGCGAACATTGTTGGAAAATGCAATTAAAAAATTGGGTTTATCTATGCGGGGAAGCGATCGAATTTTAAAAGTATCTAGGACAATCGCAGATTTAAATGGTGATGCAGAAATTGGTATTCCCCATGTGGCAGAAGCAATTCAATATCGGACGATCGATCGGATGCAGTGAGGATTTCAAGTACCAATAAATAATATATAATGGTACTTCAATGGTTGGGAAAGCATTATGCAAAAAAATACGAGTGTGACTCTGGGCGAGCATTTTGAGACTTTTATTTCTACGCAGATCGATCGTGGACGTTTTGCTTCGGCGAGTGAGGCAAAACGTGCAGGATTATGATTGCTAGAAGAGCATGAACTCAAGGTACAAGACTTGACACAGGAATTGCAGAAGGGTGAGGAGAGTGGTTTTGCTGACTACTCACTGCAAGGCTTGTTCCAAAGACTTAATCGGAAATAGGGTTTTGCGAATTTACAGCCCTTTTCTAGCAAGGCTTTGAATCTCTAAAAAACAATTTCCGATAATGTTTCAAGAACTTGATTCAGACAAATATGCTAATTCGATTGGGTCCGGGAGTTCACGGGGGTGACTATTGGGTTAGCGATGGGTGAGGCGATCGGATTCAATAGGAAATTCTAAATTTAGAATTGATCTGCGTTACGCTAGACACAACATTCTCCTAGCGCAACCTTTTCCTTATGCAGCATCACCCGATGGCTTCCGATCGACCCCAGGTTATCCCGACCACTTGGCAAAATCCGCCCAGCCCGATCGCTGAAATCCTGGACAATCCTGGATCTCCAGCCGTTTCTATCTCTCCGAATCACCGCTGGCTTGTGGAATTTTGGAGAAGTGAACTGGTTCCGATCGAGGCCTTGGCAGAACCTGAACTGGGTATTGCTGGCTTTCGGATTAATCCTAAAACACGAACTAGTGCCCGCAGTAATCCTTATACTAAAATTGCAGTTGGGGAATTACTGAATGATAGAGAAAATAGAACTACGATAGATTTGCCGGATGATGCGAAGTTAACTAATTTTAAATGGTCTGATTCTGGTAATCTTTTGGCCTTTACTTGGATTAAACCGAATGGATTAGAACTATGGGTTTTGAATGCCGAAACTAAACAGGCGAGACAAGTTACTGCTCCTATTTTGAATGCTGCCTATGGGACACCTTATCGCTGGATTGATGAAAAACGTCTGCTTTGCAAGATGATTGATGAAACCCAACTTTCAGCCCCGATCGCCCCCCACATTCCGATCGGACCGATCGTTCAAGAAAACCTTGGAACCAAGACGCCAAGCCGAACCTATACTCATCTTCTCAAGAATTCTCATGACGAAAATCTATTTGATTACTATACCCGATCGGTCTTAGAAATTATTGAATTAGATGATTCTAGATTAGGAATGCGAAAATGTATTTGGAATGCAGCAATCATTGACGAAGCCATTCCCTCACCAGATAACCAATATATTCTGCTCACTACTGTTCAAAAACCCTATTCCTATCAATTGCCTTCTGGATATTTTCCTCGATTGATTCAAGTGATTACCATAGCTGGAGATCCCGTTTATACGGTTGCAGAAGTTCCCTTAATCGATCGGCTTTCAACAAAATTTGATTCTGTACGGGTCGGACGACGCAGCATCTCCTGGCGTGCAGATCAGCCTGCCACATTGTATTGGGTTGAAGCCCTAGATAATGGCGATCCGAAAGAAGAAGCCACTTTGCGCGATCGGCTTTCCTGTTTAGCGGCTCCATTTAATACCGAACCAACAAAACTTTGGGAATCTGAATTCCGGTTCCGTCAGGTGCGTTGGGGGAATGAAAATCTCGCACTTGTGACCGAACGTTGGTATGACGATCGGCGTAAATTAGTATGGCAAATCAATCCGAGTGAGCCGACTAATAAGCCCAAATTGATTTTCGATCGTAGTCTTGAAGATCATTACAATGATCCCGGCGGTCCTTGTTTAACTCCTGGTCCCTATCATTGGCAACTATTACATTTCACGCCTGATAATAGCGGCATTTACTATGCTGGAAAAGGCGCATCTGATGCAGGTGTTCATCCGTTTCTAGATATTCGAGATAGTCAAGATTTGGCCGAAAATCAAAAAGCACGTCGGATTTGGGAATGCCAAGATCCTTACTATTCTGGGATTTCGAGAATTCTTACGCCAGATGCTTCTCAGCTAATTTTGAGTCGTCAATCCAAAACAGAACCAAGCAATTATTTTTGGCTCAGTGACCAAACTCTGACGCAGATTACTCATTATGGGGATCCCGCTCCACAATTCTCCGGAATTCAAAAAGAACTCGTTACCTATGAACGATCGGATGGAGTGAATCTTTCAGCACAGTTGTATCTACCATTCGGGTATGTCGCCGATCGGGATGGACCATTGCCGATTATTTTTTGGGTCTATCCTGAAGAATTCAAAGATGCAAAGCTAGCTGGACAAATTACGAGTTCTCATCATAGTTTTAGCCGTCCACACTTTACTTCAGTATTGTTTTTACTCACGCAGGGCTATGCTGTTTTGGATAATCCTAGTATGCCGATTGTGGGCGAAGGCGATGCAGAACCCAATGATTCTTATGTTGAACAATTGATTTCCAGCGCGAATTCAGCGATTGATTATGTGGTGAATCGGGGTATTGCATCTCGCGATCGAATTGGCATTGGTGGTCATTCCTACGGAGCATTTACCACAGCCAATCTTTTGGCCCATACGGATTTATTCAAACTCGGCATTGCCCGCAGCGGAGCCTACAACCGAACCCTCACGCCCTTTGGGTTCCAAGGCGAACAGCGGGATTTCTGGGAAGCAACGGAAACTTATATTCATATGTCACCATTCACCCATTCTGCGAAAATTAAATCACCATTATTACTCATTCATGGCGCAGGCGATAGTAATCCTGGAACCTATCCAGTTCAAACTGAGCGACTGTTTGAGGCATTAAAAGGATTGGGAGCACAGGTTCGCTATGTTTCGTTGCCACTAGAAGACCATGGCTACCGATCGCGGGAAGCAGTGGGCCATGCACTCTGGGAAATGGTGCGTTGGTGTGATTTGTATTTGAAAAGCTAGAAGATATGCAGGACTATTCTCAATCTAAAAGTGCTAACACTGACTTGGGGAGAAGTTTATCTTTAAACCAAATCACCCGATCGGGAATGTCCTGTAGTTTCACGCCTGCTTTTTCTAAATTCAATCGCTCTGATACTGCCAAAATCAAATCTGTGCGATCGGCCATTTTGACTTGATAAAACTTCTTACGCAAATACTCCGGTCGCCAATAGCCCACAATCTCGAATAAAAATGTTCGCCCATCAGGATGAACCAATCGAAAATCAGGAATCATTACACTTCCAGGAATCGGGATTAAATCTACTTCTCGTTCTAATTTCCATTCAGTTTTAGTTTTATTCCACCGATCGACAAATCCTTCTTCTAACATACTGTCATAGGTTTTTCCTGGCGGATAATGGCTCACCAAACCACAATCAGAATCTATTGCAAATCGTGTTTTACGAATCTCACCAGAATATACGTCTTTCATTTGTAAATCTGCTGTGAGAGTCCATTTCGTGACATGTAAGAGTGCTGGAAGCATTTTAGCCAACGCCAAACCATATCGAGTTGAATCATTGAATAAGCTAGTGGGACCATCCATCGTTAACGTAAATCCATGGTCCGCATCACCTTCAATATAGGTCATTAATTGAAAGAGTTTGGTATAGCGGAAAAGCAATTTATATTCACCCGGATCATTGCGGTGTGCGTCAATGCGGACATGGCTAGCCCTGTAAAAAATACCTTGTACTTGAGAGAGATTGTATCGGTGGAGTAAGGCTTCGGGAGTCGGCGCTTTGAATTCAGTTAGAATTTGGTTGTCCGGCAAATCAGCGTAAAGCCCCTGTTTGATCTGTTCGGGGAGAACTTCTTTTTCGAGTTCTTGAGTAAGTTGGTCGGCGACCATTTTTAGGGTGTCGATCGTACTTTGAGAACTAGCCACCACCAAGGCTGATGCAGCAAAGACTCGTTCTCGTAGCATCGGTGGTTCAAGCGGCGATATGGTTTCAAATTCACTAAATGAACTCGATAGTAAATGCGCTAATCCACGTTTAAATCGATAGTCTGTTTCCTCGCCTTCGAGTTCTAGTAAATGACGATTTAATTCAGCGCGGGTACTGCCTTTGGAAAGGGTGAAGATATTAATTAATTCAGATGCGATCGTCACCATAGCCTCATCTAATTCCACTCGCTTAGGCACAACTGTTTCACCATTCACACGATTCATTAAAAGGTCGGTGGGTAGCATAAAGTTGTCCGAGTGAGTGGATTATAGTTAAGCTTCTATTGCAGCGACTAGTTCTTGCTGTTTCCAAAGATCTCGATAAATACCCGATTGATTCAATAGTTCACTATGGGAACCCGATTGTACAATGCTGCCCTGGCTCATCACAAAAATACGATCGGCCATTGCGGCGGCAGAGAGTTGGTGCGAGATAAATATTACTGTTTTACGATCGGTGCCTTCGGATAAATTATTTAAAATCTGTGTTGCTGTTTGATTGTCTACACTGGAAAGTGCATCGTCTAAAATCAAAATTTGACTTTCGACCAACAATGCCCGAGCCAAGGCGGTACGCTGACGTTGGCCACCGGAAAGCGTAATTCCTCGTTCTCCTACCAACGTATCGTAATGCTGCGGAAAATTCAAAATTTCAGGATGGATTTGAGCTTCTTTGGCTGCCAGTTCAATGTGAGTTTGAGTCGCGGTTGGCATTCCGTAGGCAATGTTGGCTCGAATTGAAGTACCAAACAAAAAGCTCTCTTGCGGAACGTAAGCGATCGCACCTCGCAAATCTTGCAATCGAATCCGGGTCAAATCAATGCCATCTAAAAACAATTGACCGGGAGCAATATCTAACAAACGCGGAATGCTATTGGCTAATGTCGATTTACCCGAACCCACTTCACCCACGATCGCAACCGTTTCGCCCGGTGCAATTGTAAAGGTAACATCTTTCAAGGCAGGCGGGGTTTCGGTTGTAGTCCCAGAATGATAATAGGTGAGATTTTGAGCGCGAAGTTCACCTTTGATTTGTTCAGGAGACACCACAACGGCATCATCAGCATCTTTGATTTTGGGTTCAACGGATAGAATGGCTTCAATCCGATCCAGGCTGACGGTGCCGCGTTGATAGGCGGTAATTGTGAATCCCATTAGTGCAGTGGGGAATGCCAATTGGCCTACAAAAATCAATAGGGGAATCAAATCTTCAAGCCCAATTTCACCCTTTTGAATGGCTGGGCCACCAAACCATAAGATAATTAATGTGCTTCCATAGGCCAAGACCGATAAGAGTGGAAACAAAAATGTGCGGGTTTGGGCCGATCGTAAACTCACATCAAATAATGTTTCATTCATCTCATCAAATGCACGACGTTCATTCTCCTCTTGGGCATATATTTTAATCAATGCAATGCCGCTGAGATCTTCTTGAATCAATTCACTTAAATTAGACAGTGATTCCTGAACTTCCTGTTGCTGAACTCGCAATTTATTACTAAACAAATTCACGACCAGTAACATCAATGGATAAACACTGAGCGCGAGTAAACTCAATCTAATATTCAATGAGAACATGGCCGGAAGCGTGAACGCATAGGCAAAGACAATATTCGCCGTACTGAGCAATGCAAAACCCATCAGCCGACGAATGCTATCGACATCGCTAGTGGCACGGTTGATTAGATCTCCTATAGTATTACTGGCAAAATAAGAGGGTTCAAGACGCAGCAAATGTTCAAATATTTTTTGTTTTAAATCAAACTCCACGAACCGACCCACGCCAAATAGTCGCATCCGCGAAAACAAGCGAATCGCCCACATAATACTGGCCATGACGACCACGAATCCGGCGTGATAGATCAGGCTATCCATGGTGAATGTCACTTGCAATTCTTTAAGTGCCTTCCGAATTTCCAAGGGAATGACGATCGCGAGTGCATTCACGAGCATCAATGCAAAGACCCCTTGGAGCGCCATTGTGGAATGCGGTCGCAAATAACTAATCAACCGTTGAAATTGCGACGATCGTGCCATGACGTTGGGATTTCCTATCAAGATTCCAGACTTATGATTCTATCCCATGTCGGGACTCTACATTTATCATAGAGAGTGAATTAGGCATTGGGTCTAGAGTATTGGGTTTACATTATGGCGATCGATCCCGGTTTGAAACTTCAAGATATTGGTGAGCAGGGATTGTTAAAACGTCTCCAGCGCTTTTGTCCGGCGGACGTGATTGGCGATGATGGTGCGGTGTTGGAGATTGTAGGCCACGGTGCGGCGAGATTGGTTGTGACGACAGATGTGTTGGTGGATGGGGTCCATTTTAGCGTTGGGTTGGAGAATCCGATCGTTACGACTCCTCCCCATGCTGCGGGTTGGCGATCGGCGGCGGCAAATCTTTCGGATCTGGCCGCTATGGGTGCAAGGGCGCAGAGTATTACGATCGGGTTGAGTCTGCCGTCAGAGATTCCGGTGCAATGGATTGAGGAGATTTATCAAGGGATTGCGGATTGTTTGAAGCCGTGGCAGGTGTCTATTGTGGGCGGCGATGTAGTGCGATCGCGGCAGTTGTCATTGGCAATTACGGCAATCGGTTCGGTTGATTCTGCGAAAATTATCCGGCGCAATGGTGCAAAAGTGGGCGATCGGATTGTGATGACGGGAATTCATGGACGATCCAGAGTGGGCTTAGCGTTGCTGTTGGGACATGATTTGTCATTGTCCGATCGGGCAGCATGGATTAAGGCCCATCAATATCCGCAACCTCGATTAGATTTGGTTTCGCAACTCCCTAATCCGACACCTGCTGGCATGGATTCGAGTGATGGTTTGGCGGATGCAGTGCTACAGATTTGTCGGGCAAGTGGTGTGGGGGCAGTTCTTGCAGAGTCTAGTATTTTGAATCATCCCGAAATTAAAGAATTGATTACGATTGTCGGATTACAACAAGCGTTGGATTGGGTTTTGTATGGTGGTGAAGATTTTGAATTAATTTTGTGTATGTCGCCAGAGCAAGCGAATGAATTCTGTGAACTAACGAAAAGCATTCCGATCGGGACTATTACAAACACAGAAAATGTGTTGATACAAGACGATATGGGGGGGATTCGATCGCTTTCTTTAAATCAAGGATTTCAACATTTCCCCTGAATTAGTAGTCAATTACGATCGTCCTTTCATTGGGGCAAAAGACCCGATCCCCCGATCCCCCTTGTAGAACCCATTTGACATCCTAATCAGAGGCTGAAAGCCGCTTTATCATTAGCCTAACAAAACAGAGGTTCTTTTTGGTCATCGCATTTCCTAATGTTCTTTCATAATTTTTTACCAATATCTTGCACCGTTCCACCCATGCATTCGACCGTTCCACTACCCAACGGGCAATCGCTGGGATAAATCCTGACGTTCCTTGTTCTTTTTTTCCTGTTTTGAATGCTTCTTTGAACCCTCAAATCTTTTTTTGTCATGATTTGAGGATACATTTTGTCATGATTTGAGGATACACTTTTTGCAGTTCTTCAACCAAATGATCAATCGGGTATCCATGGTCTAACAAAATTGTAATCTTTGGAATGTTGACGGGCTTTGATTTGAAATATTCAATATTATTCGTGAACATTTCTATCAGTCCAACGGCATCAGATACATTTGCTGGAGTGC
>JAPLHZ010000274.1 GCA_026389365.1 Cyanobacteriota bacterium | reverse complement strand
TGCGGATTCAGACCTGTCAGGCTTTGCAGCGTTTTTGGTTTTCCTTCTAGATCCCTATAGCTCATTTTCATGATGTCACACCTTATCTAGGACCTTAGTATTCTGAATTTAGCTCATTAGACTAATTTCCGATAGCATCTAATTAACACTTGACACAAACTACTTTACAAACCCGCCTCTATTTCCTGTCGAATTTTCGTCGTAATTTCACAATTACTATTCAAGCAATCCATCAGTAATTGATTTGCATAATAATAACCTTCCAGAACTTGTTGTTGCTCCGGTCTAAACTGCCAAGGATGATTGATATTACGGTACTGGGCGATCGTCCCTCGTAACTGGTCTAGCCAATTCACATAATGACTCTGCCACCAATCCTGTCGGCGTTGTAAGCTGTGATTGACAGGAGGCAATTGATCTCGTAATTGTTGTAGAGATTTATAAAATCCAGTATCCGGAATTGTCACTAAAATAGTAGTCAATGCCTCATAGCAAGTATTCAGATACAGAACATCTGGATTGCGATCGATCGGAAACTCTAAAAGTAAATCCTGCAATGCAGAATCTAAAAGCACACCCTGATCCAGCGTACTGGACAATGTGGAAGTTACTGTTGAATTTGGCAATTGAGCAGGAGAGAGACAAAAGGCGCGCGTGGTGAAGATCTGGGGCGGAGATGCGATCTGGGACTTTTGTCTAGCCCACCTCAAAAAATCCTGCAAATAAGGATCTTGAGCCACCAATGCATCAACAGATTGATGCATTAATTGTACTAATGAATCTGCACTTCGTAACATTGTAGCCGTCAACAAAAATACTTCATGCCAACGGCGATCGGTAATGTGGCTAACCAATCTATCTAAAGATTGATCCAAAGCTGATAAATTATGACTCGCCACAATTTTTCGGGCCGTGAAGTATTCCTGAAAGACCAAATAAGAGAATGAAAAAATTCCCCTTGCCCGCTCCGTCAGTAAGCCATGGTGGGTCTCAATATCCCTCAGTAAAGCTTCACTCTCCAATTGAAGTTCCTCCGGGTCCAAGGTCGCATTGGGTAGACTTCGCAAATAATCACCAATATATTGTGCAATCACTTGATGTTCAAAAAAGTATTGTCCCTTTTCAAAGGTGATAGTCGCCAGTTGACTTAATAATCGTAACTTTTGAGGCAACAAAAACCCACGATATCCATCTTCCCGCCCCAGTCCCTTGGCCTCATCCCACTTGCCCAACAATAAATCCAATCCCTGTTTATAAAACTCTGCCCGTTTTGTTGGAAATACACTCTGACCATGGAACATCCAGCAAGCTAAATGTAAAAATAGTGGTGTTCTCACCAATTGCCGAAAATGCCAATTCTCTGGCAACTCCAACTTTTGGATAAATTGTATGGATTGATCTAGGCTTAACTGAAGTGGCGTTTTAGCAAATATCCCAAACCACTTTTGTGCAAAGGTATTGATTTGTGATTCGGTAAATGGTGAAATTTCGACATCTATAAAGCCTTGAAGTTGTAACTCATTCGCCGCAGTACGGCAGGAGATTACAAATTGATTTTTAGGGTATCGATCGAGAAATTTACGAATTTCTTTAAGCACCACCGTACTATCTTGATTGAGAATTTCATCCATACCGTCTAGAAAAAGTATGACTCGCCCTGTTTTGAGTAAAGTATCAACGATCGCAGGATCTCCGATCCCCTCAGCCAAAAAAGTTTGATGAATATAATTTAAAAGCCCATATTTACCGTTATCTCTAGATTCTTCTGCAAAATCTCTCAATGCAATAAAGATCGGTACTTGATTTTCCGCAAATTCACCTCGATTACAAAGAATTGCTAAATGTTGCAAAAAAGTGGTCTTCCCCACACCTGGTTTCCCAAGAACTCTGAGTTTAGAATAGGTCGCTACAGCCTGCATTCCAGAGATTTGTTGTTGTTCAACAGATCCCATACCAATACGATCGAATTGTACCGGGTCAATGTTCTCTAATTCTGCAATCTCAAACCATTGTTGGCTGGAAATTTCTTCTAAAACATTAACATCGACATAAATGTCGTCAATCTTGACCGGACGATTAGTATCGAGAAGGTTCAAAATGCCACATTGAGTTTGAATAGTCTCGCGGCGTTGCGATCGGACTAGTTGGACTAGTTCATCGATCGATCGAGATCCTAAATGAATTGGAATAACATTAGACAGGGCATCCACATTTGGAAATTCTGTGGAGGGTTGACGTGCAACTTCACGCCAATCTAAATCAAGCACTCCACAAATTGCTAAGAAAATCTGACGATCGACGGGTTTTCCTGTAAAAAATCGCCAAATCGGTTGACGGGTCTTTAAATTCACTTCACCCGCTAGATTCTCCTGAGTCCAGCCCTTAAGTGAAAAAGACCGTTTAGCCTGTTTCATTCCTACTAGACCTGCTTGAAGCGATCGTTTGACCATGGAAATACCTGCTCATGTTAAAGAATCGAAGCTGAATAATTTTTTGTAAATATTTTTATTTTGACAAGTAGCGGTCCTGCTTCATACACAAATACCCGTCCCATCCCCTAATTTAAAACATTCCAATGCGATCGCCCAATCCTCTTGGGTTTTCACGACCAGAACTTTGACGGGTGATTCTTCAGGTGAAATGACTTGATCGATCGGCTGGGCGAGATTACGATCGGAATCAATCTGTATGCCCCAAAAGCCTAATCCCTCGCAAACAGTCGATCGAACCAAAGGCTGATGTTCTCCAACGCCCCCTGTAAATACCAATGCATCTAATCCCCCTAAATTTGCGAGCATTGCACCAATCTGGGCACGGAGTCGATAAATATAGATATCAAATGCCAATTGTGCACGGGAATCGTGTTGGGCTATTGCCGCTAGAATTTGTCGCATATCACTGGATTTTCCAGACAAGCCTTGTAAACCTGATTCGTAATTCAGCAGGTGATCTAATTGTTCTACTGTATAGTGTTCTTCTCGTAAAAAATAAATCAAAATTCCAGGATCGATCGATCCCGATCGGCTTCCCATCATCAAACCTTCTAAGGGTGTAAATCCCATGGTGGTATCAATACTTTTGCCATTGCGAACCGCCGATAATGAACAACCGTTGCCTAAGTGACAAATAATCAATCTTAAATCTCTGAGATTTCGATTTAAGAGTTCTGCCGATCGATGGGCACAATACTCATGACTAATTCCATGAAATCCATAGCGCTGAATTCCTTTTTCATACCATTCATAGGGCAAAGGATAAACTTTGGCAACATCCGGTAGATCTGAATGAAAAGATGTATCAAAAACGGCAACTTGTGGAATATTACCCAATCTTTTTTCGATTGCAACAATGCCTGCTAAATTGGCAGGATTATGAATAGGTGCAAAAAAACTAAGTCGATCAATCTCTGCCTTCACCTGCTGATCAATCACAATACTCTCCCGATAATCCCGGCCTCCATGGACCACCCGATGTCCCACAATATCAATTTCGCCCAAATCCTGAATCACTTGTGTGGAGCCGGAACATAACCGATCGAGTGTTTGAGACAAAACTAGGAACCGATCGGTTTCTGCGATCGACTCCTGAATTGTCTCACCATTATGATTCGTGATTTTAAGTTCCCATTGATCCCAATCTATAGATGCTTTCCAGAGGGGATTAATTGGACGATCGGGCAAAGGATAGGTTAAATTGTAAAATGCCATTTTTTGGCTACTTGATCCAGCATTTAAAACCAAAATATTCATGGGACCGCTCCTATTGCAACAATTTGGGTGCCGATTGACGAATTAAATCAAATACCCCATCAGTAATAAACTGAACGGCGATCGCAAGAATAAAAAATCCTAATATCCGATTCATGGCTCCAATTTCATTTTTACCCAATGCATTGATCAATGGACCACCCAAGGCAAGACAAAAATAGAGCACGAGTCCTAACCCGACAATGCCCAGCAAACATCCCAGATAATCCACCACATTACTAATCCGAGCAGAAATACCCATTACAATGCCGATCGCCCCAGGGCCGCTGATAATGGGTATTGCCATTGGCGTAAAAGAAATATCCTTTTTGTGGAACGCCGCATCATTCTCTAATGGGGTCAAGCGTTGGTGAGCCGTCACCATTTCCCAAGCCGTGTGCGCAACTAACAATCCCCCAGCAATCCGGAGAACGCCTAAAGATAATCCAAAGAACTCTAGGATAAACCGCCCCATAATCAGAAAAACTGACAATACACCAATGACATTGATGGAAATCTGTTTTGCTTGATAGTTTCGATCGGCGCGTGAATCTCTAGCTGTCAAGCTATAGAAAATCGGGACGGCTCCCAAGGGATTTGTAATTGGAAACAGGGCGACAAAGGTGCCGATCGTATAGGTGATGAATTGCTGAGAGATCATAAGAATCAGAATAATAGGTAGAGAATAATAGGTCCACAGCCTAAGAATCCCATCGCCAGTTGATTACATCCGGTAGATCAGTCCCATGCTCATAGGCATAGTGACGACATTCAATTTGTTTGTTTTTAAACTTCTCCTTAGCATGGGCACCGATCGATCGCAATTTTGGAACCCGATCAATCACATCCATAGCAAGGCTAAAGCGATCGATATTATTATTAATTGCTAATTCTAGTGGAGTATTAATACTCCCTTTCTCTTTATAGCCCCGAACATGAAGATTATGATGATTAGTTCGGCGATAGGCAAGACGGTGAATTAACCAGGGATAGCCGTGGAAATTGAAGATAATGGGTTTGTCTACTGTAAATAAACTATCAAAATCACGATCGTTCAGGCCATGGGGATGTTCGGTAGGGGGTTGTAGTTTATACAAATCCACCACATTCACAAATCGAATTTTCAGATCAGGAAATTCCGATCGGAGCAATGCGGTTGCAGCCAACGCTTCTTGAGTTGGGACATCGCCTGCTGTTGCCATCACCACGTCTGGCTCAACGCCTTGATCATTACTAGCCCAATCCCAAATCCCAATTCCTTTCGTACAATGTTCAATTGCACTATCCATATCCATAAATTGCAAATGAAGTTGTTTGTCACAGACAATGACATTGATATAGTTACTACTTCTTAAGCAATGATCGGCGACCGATAGGAGACAATTCACATCTGGCGGTAAATAAATTCGAGTGACAGACGGACTCTTATTTGCCACTAAGTCCAGAAAACCCGGATCTTGATGGGTAAAGCCATTGTGATCCTGTCGCCAAACGGTGGAAGTAATTAGTAAATTAAGCGATGAAATGTCTTCACGCCAAGACAACTGCCGACAACTCTCTAACCATTTCGCATGTTGATTAAACATTGAATCAATCACATGGACAAACGCTTCATAGGTCGAGAAAAAGCCATGGCGACCTGTGAGCAAGTAACCTTCCAGCCAGCCTTCTAACGTGTGCTCACTCAGCATTTCCATGACTCGCCCATCGATCGAGAGTTCACCCCCATCGTCATCTTCCGGCAAATATTCTTCAATCCAGAACTTGCGACTTACTTCATAGATAGCATTCAATTTATTAGAAGTCGTTTCATCGGGACCAAACACTCGGAAGTTCGTCATGTTCTGTTTCATGATGCCTGCCAGAAACTGTCCCAAGGGTTTGGTATTTTCTGCTTCCTGCTGTCCCGGTTTACTCACCTCAATGCCATAGTCACGAAAATCTGGCATCTTTAACGATCGCCGCAACTTTCCTCCATTGGCGTGGGGATTAGCACTCATACGATGGCTACCCGTTGGCGCGAGGTCTTTCAGTTCAGGAATGAGTTTACCAGTCGGCCCGAAAAGCTCTTCTGGTTTGTAGCTTCTCATCCAGGCTTCGAGTTGTTGCAGATGGGCCGGATTTTCATGAATTTTCGCTAGGGGGACTTGGTGCGATCGCCAGGTGCCTTCTACTTGATGTCCATCGACTTCCTTCGGTCCCGTCCAGCCCTTCGGTGTCCGCAACACGATCATCGGAAATCGCGATCGCTTTATCTCTTCGCCACTGCGGGCATCGTGTTGGATTTGATGAATCTCTTGGATACAATGTTCTAATGTGGCCGCGATCGCCTGGTGCATTGTTTCTGGATCGCTACCTTCTACAAAATAGGGCTGGTATCCATAGCCCTTAAATAAATCTTCGAGTTCTTCATGACTCACACGAGACAGAATGGTGGGGTTATTAATTTTATATCCATTCAAATGCAGAATCGGTAACACTGCACCATCACGAGCAGGATTGATAAATTTATTAGAATGCCAAGCAGTGGCCAATGGTCCCGTCTCTGATTCACCGTCACCAACGACAACGACACTAATTAAATCTGGATTATCAAAAACAGTGCCATAAGCATGGGAAAGACTATAGCCTAATTCACCGCCTTCATGAATTGATCCCGGCGTTTCCGGGGTGCAGTGACTCCCGATTCCACCCGGAAAAGAGAACTGTTTGAAGAAGCTAAGTAATCCGTCTGTATCTTCACTTTTATCAGAAAAGACTTCTGAATAGGTGCCTTCTAGATAAACGGGTCCCAGAACACCAGGTGCGCCATGTCCCGGTCCCGCTAAGTAAATCATATTCAGATCATATTTTTTGATCAGGCGATTGCAATGGGTATAAATAAAACTTAAACCAGGACTAGTGCCCCAGTGCCCCAGGAGGCGATTTTTGATATGTTCGGATTTCAGCGGTTCTTTCAGCAGCGGATTGCCCCGCAGGTAGATCATGCCGACCGCAAGGTAGTTACAAGCAGACCAGAAGGCATGGATTTTGCGCAATTCTTCTGGGCTGAGGGGAGTTCCTTGAATAGTCGATCGGGCATTTCCGTAGGCACTAATTGAAGGGTCTGACGTGAGGCGATCTGAAGTGATAGTCATAGAGTATTATTTCCTTTCTTAAAATCAGTTAAATAGTGCACTAAACAATACAAAATCTATCCTCTCGCTCCACTGGTTGACAGTGCTAAACAATACAAAATTTATCCTCTTGCTCTACTGGTTGAAAGTGCAAATCAATACAAAATCTATCCTCTCGCTCCACTGGTTGACAGTGCTGCTTCTGCCTGCCGCTTCGCCGTCACCTGATTTTGAAGCGTTAAGACATGACAGGGCGCATGGTGAAGAACATAGTTGCTGACACTCCCGCCAAAAAACTCCCTTACCCCACTGACTCCCCGTCGTCCCACCACAATCAAATCACTCCCCCACGTCTCGGCCAATTCACAAATCATCTTGCTCGGGTCCCCGACACTTTGGGTAAATTCCATTTCAACCCCAACGGCGATCGCTTCTGCTACTAAGGCTTTCAACCGATTAATTCCTTCTTGCTGCCGATTTTGCCAGCGCTCCCAATAGGCTTCCATGGCAATTTGAGTGATCCCAATGTAGGGATCACCCGGATAGAGATTGTCGGCGGTTACTAAAACATGGAGGACCATCAGCCGGGATTGATGGAGTTGCGCGAATGCCAGCGCTTGTTCAAAAACAGACTGACTCAATGCAGAGTCATCGATCGCTACTAAAATTTTTGAGAACATAACCTATACCTTTACTTAATCTTTTAGAGTCAAGGATTGGAATTGCTAGAGTGAAAACCAAAGACGTTAGGCACGAGGATCTAATAAGTTAATGAAGCTCATAACTGTTCTATTTGATTTAAGAAATAGAGAACTATGTCCCTACATTCTGTACCCTTACTATAATTCTCGTTCTTCACGATTGTATTAGAATATTTTAGATATAAATCTTTACTTGGCTTTGCCAGGTACAAGGGCGTGCAACTTTTATAGCGATATTAACAATATTTATTTGATTATGAGTAAGCACCTAGGTTAAAATTTTAGGCCAAATTGATATGCTTTAGGCTCGAATAACGGATCTAGAGAGTAGCTCATACTTTCCAGATTTATCGCTACTGTAAACTTGTAATTCTCCAATGCCTTTCCCCATCAATAGTTCTTCTATCTTTGACATTTCGGTCGCCGTTCCATCGACAATGAGTAGATATCCCCCATTGATGACATGTTCCGTATAAAGCTTGGCATTTTCTTCTGGAATTCCTACCCCAATCAATCCGCCTAATAATCCACCCGTAGCAGCCCCGAGCGTGCCGCCAGCCAATGTAGTTGCGATCGCAGTTGCAGCAGCCCCGGCTAAGACAATCGGCCCGACTCCAGGAATCACTAATGTTCCTAATCCAACGAGTAGCCCTGTGAGTCCACCGATTGTCGTGCCCGTCGTGGCTCCTGCTTTTACGCCTTGTTCAACATGGGTTGTTTGAACAATACCTTCCACGATCGCCTTATTGCTAGGAATATCATCCTGATTAAACGCCTCACCACTCGACTCAACACCTTCTCTTACAACGAGTGAAACTTGACTCATGATGAATCCAGAATCTTGAAGAAGATGAAGTGTATGTTGTGCAGAGGTATAGGTTGCAAAAGCTCCCATTGCCCGCTGTGGGTGAGTAATCATTCGTATTCTCCTAGAGCGATTGCTAAATTAAGGTATTCCTTCAAACTAGTTAGTCATCTTTTTTACCTTGTTTTTCACATCACCAGCAGCATTCTGAACTTCAGCTTCAGCTTGCTTGGCTTTACCTGCAAGTTGATCTTCAGGACTATCCGTTAATCGCCCAAACGTATCTTGAGCTTTACCCTCTACATTTTTAGCCGCAGCTTTGACCTTGTCTACAGATCCACCACTAGTCGCATCGTCTTTCGCATCGTCAATTCCTTGACCAACATCCGCTGCTTTATCCCGAGCGTTCCCTTCGACTTGCTTAGCCTTACCCTCAAGTTGATCGTTGGAGTCACCCGTGACATTGCCGATCGTTTCTTGAATTTTGCCTTCTACATTTTTAGCAGCAGCTTTAACTTTATCTTGAATACTCATAATGGTAACTTCCTGGTTTCTAAAATGTGATGTTGGCTATTTACATAAACCATCATAGAAAGAAGATTTTATCTAGTAGTGTATCTAAAGTATTGCAAACAAATATTCTAAATGAAGAGGCTTAGTTTTATTTTACTTAGTTTCATTTATAGGAGAATTACTATGCTACATTATGAGCATTAAGCATATTACATATAAATATTGTCTTAAAATAATTATCTTATTTGGAATTATCTCAGCACTTAACTAATGCTCAAGTAATAATATTCAAGTCTTTAAGGGGTTCTCACAATTATGACTCAATCAAATCAAAGCAATTTTTTCCGGAAGTTTTCTCAAAAAATATCGTATCTTGTTGGCACACCG
This sequence comes from Cyanobacteriota bacterium, assembly GCA_026389365.1. Lineage (GTDB taxonomy): Bacteria > Cyanobacteriota > Cyanobacteriia > Leptolyngbyales > Leptolyngbyaceae > JAAFJU01. The sequence goes on along the minus strand of JAPLHZ010000274.1, from coordinate 3,526 downwards.
GGTGCCTTCATCTTAGCGCTTACAGTCGTGATTGTTTGGGCTACAACTGGTCCACTTTTCCATTTCTCAGATACTTGGCAGCTCGTCATTAATACCAGCACAACTATTGTTACTTTTTTAATGGTGTTCTTAATCCAGAATACACAGAGCAGAGATGCCAAAGCTATGCATCTTAAGTTGGATGAAATAATTCGGGCATTAGATGGTGCTCGCGATAAGTTGGTAGATGTCGAAGATACAACAGATGAGGAAATTAAAAAATTGAGTCAAGAATCACGCAATTTACAGAAAGGTTTAAGTAGAAAAGAACCCTTATCATAGTTGATACCTGAAGATCTACGGCTTGTTTTAGCTAGACTTGCAATTTTACGTTATGTCAATTGACTGTTGATTGTGATATGGTTTGCCACATTAATAATGGAGCGGCTTATTGGGGCAGATTATTCGGCATTCTCACCGGTGCAGGAGCATTGTTTATTCCTGGAGTAGGTCCAGTAGTTGTTGGTCCGATCGTGGGGGTATTGGCAGGTGCAACAGGTCTGTTGCAGTATGAATAATAAGTAGTGTCTAGCACTCAATTCAATCAATCCACGATCGTCAAGTCATTCAAGTGGCCCAATGGTTAATCCAAGGTTAATCCAACGTTCAACCCTATGAAAAGATGTATATATTAATCTCCCTATAATTGTTGATTTTGATATTTTAGAAAACAGTAAAAATCAAAAAAGTGAGCGATACTATACAAAGAATTACTAGTTTACCAAAACCTTCTAAAGCGAGATCATTTAACCCATGAATATTCTTTTCCAACCCCTCCAGATGGGTAATCTGACACTCCCAAATCGAATTCTGATGGCTCCGCTCACCCGTTCTCGGGCAGAAGATGGGCATTTACCCACTAGTTTAATGGCTGAATATTATGCCCAGCGCGCCAGTGGTGGATTGATAATTGCTGAAGCAACGATGATAATGGTCGGGAACTCGGCATTCTGGCACGAACCTGGAATTTATTCTGATGCCCAAATTGAGGGATGGCAGAAGACTACAGATGCAGTTCATGCGGCTGGCGGTCTGATTTTTCTACAAATTTGGCATGGCGGTCGGGCTTGTCATCCCCTACTGAATGATGGTCAGCAACCCGTGGCCCCGAGTCCAATCGCGATCACAGATGATGAAGTGCATACCCCAGAAGGCAAAAAGCCCTACGTGATGCCGCTAGAACTGCACGATAATGAACTTCCTGGCATTGTGGCTGGTTTTAAGCAAGCGGCAGTCAATGCGAAAGCCGCAGGTTTTGATGGTGTAGAAGTTCATGGTGCAAATGGTTATCTGTTGGATGAATTTCTGCGGGATGGCTCGAATCATCGGGCGGGTGCTTATGGCGGATCGATCGAAAACCGATCGAGGTTGCTGCTTGAAGTGATCACAGCCGTATCTGATGTTTGGGGGAGCGATCGTGTTGGGCTGCGGATTTCACCGCTCAATAGTTTCAACAGTATGATCGATAGCGATCCGATCGGATTGTCTACTTGGCTGGCCACCAAACTCAACGATTACAATCTGGCCTATCTCCATGTGATGCGGAGTGATTTTGCCCAAAAGCAGCATGGGGATATCTTGACTCCGATTCGTGCCCACTACAATGGAATACTGATCGGCAATATGGGATATACCGCCGCCGAAGCCACTGCTGCCATTGAAGCGGCACAGATTGATGCCGTTGCCTTTGGTACTAGTTTCCTAGCGAATCCCGATCTGCCGGAGCGGATTAAACTCGGTGCTGCGCTCAATCAACCCGATCCAGCGACCTTCTATTCTCAGGGTCCAGCGGGATACACAGACTACCCAACCTTAAGCAACGCATAGAAAGACTCTCTGGGAGTAGGCTGATGGCAGTAGAGATGCTCAATAGAGGTACAGTAGGCTCTACTACATCGAGCTAAATATAATTGGGTAGCGCGTCAGGGCAAATTAAACACAATCTGAAATCTGTTTTCATATTCGGAGCTACGAGCAAAGGTAAGACCTTCTCCGGACTCTTCCTCCAAACCCTTACTCCACCTGTACGCACAGGTCTGAAACACTATCCCTCGCGGCTGATTGTCGGCGATTCTCCAGGGGAGAGGCTGCGCCAACGCCCCTATTCAGAAGTCCAATTACAGGAAATGATGGAGCGCAAAAATCGCTACTATATCGCTACTATGTGGACTCGATCGTAGCCATCACACCGAATAACCTATTGCCAGGAGCCTTAGAAATTCTAAAAGAACTGAGGCAAGCGGGCATAAAAATTGCGATCGGTTCTACCAGTAAAAATGCAAAAGCTATAATTAAAAAGTTAGGGCTTGCCAAGTTCTAACTAACTTAATATTCATCCAACTTGATGTTGATCCAACTTGATGTTCACCTGACCAAGCTGCAAACCAAATCAGACTAAAGAGCATAAAAAATATGACAAAACAACACAGCAAAAATGATTCAGCATTGAAACTATTTGACAGTAAAAGTCATGCGGAATTTATGCGTCCTTTAATTGTGCCGCCTGGGCAGAAAATTTCCCTTGCCAAAGACTACGATCCAGGTTATAAGGCCCATTATCTAAACAAGTCGGACTCTCAAGGTGACTTGCAGGAAGTGATTGAGGCTTTAAAACATTACCAAGATATGCTTTATGCCCAGAATACTTACTCATTGCTGATCATTTTTCAAGCGATGGATGCAGCGGGTAAAGATAGCACTATCAAACACGTCATGTCCGGAATTAATCCCCAAGGATGTCAAGTGCATAACTTCAAGGCTCCGTCTACAGAAGAGTTAAGTCACGACTATCTCTGGCGATGTTCCAAAGCCCTACCAGAACGAGGAAAAATTGGAATTTTTAACCGCTCTTATTATGAGGAAATCTTAATAACGCGAGTCCATCCAGAAATTATGGAGCATGGGCGACTTCCGCCTAACCTAATCAATAAAAATCTTTGGAAGCATCGCTTTGAGGAAATCAATAACTTCGAGAAATATCTCGTTAAAAATGGGACAGTCATTCTAAAATTTTTCCTGAATGTATCCAAAGAAGAACAAAAGAAGCGATTTTTAGAACGGATCAATCGTCCCGATAAAAATTGGAAATTCTCCACCAATGATTCTAAAGAGCGTGCTTTTTGGGATGACTATATGACTGTTTACGAAGATATGTTCAATCACACCAGTACCGAGGTGGCACCCTGGCACATCATCTCAGCCGATCATAAATGGTTTACTCGCCTTGCGGTGGCAGGCACCATTTATGCCCAATTGAAGGAACTCAATCTCCACTATCCTAAGATCAATGAAGAAAAGCACCAAGAACTTTTACAAGCAAAGATAATGCTTGAAAGCGAGAAATAACTGGTAAGCCTTCCAGGGGGTAACGAAGAATTAACGTTTCAGACCAGTTTTTGAGGTTAGATTTGAAATTATGATTCAAGCACCTCAGATCGACGGAATTGAAATAGACCCACCAGACTGGGCAAACACCCCAGCGAGTATT
>JAPLHZ010000138.1 GCA_026389365.1 Cyanobacteriota bacterium | reverse complement strand
CTTGGCGATTGCGGATGTGGTCTGGGTTACGGGAGTAGCGATGACTCATAAGTGACAACAATGAGCAGAATTATTTCTTCAATATCAGCCTTTTTTGCCCCCTTGACAATCAGCCTAATTTTCTTAACCTGTCACCCATCATTCTATGAAGGGATTGTCCAAGATATTACCGATCGTAGAGTTTTGGAGCAACACCTTCAGACTCAATATCGAGTAACTGATCAGTTGGCAAGGGCTTTGACTCTGTCGCAGGGAAGTCAGGTCTTGCTCCGGGAAGTCGGCGAGTTACTGGGTTGGCCTCAGGGTGAGGCTTGGTTGTTGCGATCGCCCATGAATGTATTACAAGAAGTCGATCGTTGGCCTCATGAACCCTCCAATTGCCTAAATAAGCCGCCTATGGTGAACCAAAATGAAGGATTACCAGGATTTATTTGGTCGCACGGCCAACCGATTTGGATTACAGATTTGCACCAAGTGTCCTATTTGACGAGGGAGGAACAGGTTCGCTATCAGGGATTTAAAAGCGTGATCGGGATTCCTTGTTGTCATAACGATCGGTTTGTCGGAGTGGTGCTGTGGTTGTCGAAGGAGAAGGTAGAACTTGAAGATAGTTTGCTTACGGCGGTGCAGGTGATGGGGCAGCAATTTGCACAATTTGTCGGTCGTCGCCATGCCGAAAGTAACATTCGCCTGTCGGAAACCCGTTTTCGTTCCCAAGCTACCGAACTCAAGGCCGCGCTCAATGAACTGCGCTCGACTCAGGATATATTAATTGCTCAAGAGAAGCAGGCGTTGTTTGGCCAGTTGGCGGCAGACCTGACGCGGGAGCTGGTGGAGCCGATGGATTTTGCCGATCGTAATCTAACCCATGTCGAGGACTATATCTCTGACTTGGTGGCGCTGCTGAAGCTATATCGTGACAAAACTAAGACAATGCCTGATTTGCTGCAAGTAATTGAGGGAGCGGATGCAATAGATTTGGATTTCTTAGTACAGGATTTTCCAAAGCTGGCCAGTTCTATCCATGAATGTGTCCAAACCATTCACCGCAAGATTGAGGCGCTGTCCCAAGCTGCAATTTAGTGATGCGATTTAGATATGATTTAGATCTGCTTTTCCAGTCTGAGTTAGGACCGATCGTAGCTAAAATATTCAAGGGCGGTTTTCCGAAGGCCCCGTTCTCTTGTCAATATCTGTTACAAATGTTAATCTTGTTCCATAAGCAGGTTAACACCTGAACCAAACCTCTTCAATTGGAGTCTTCGGATCATGAAAAATGCAGAATCTAAGCCTGGTTTCACAATTTTTTCTGAAGTTTTGAACGGACGCATGGCAATGATGGGGTTGGCTATCGGTTTCGCAACTGAACTGCTGACTGGAAAAGGTATCTTGGCCCAACTGGGTATTCTCTAAAACTTCAACTGATTAATGTCGTTCAGAGTTTCCTATAAACTCTAATCACTAATTAATGAAAATTCAGGATACTTAATTGTGTCCTGAATTTTTTAATGCGAAATTGTGAGATACGCTGACAAAGTATTTTTGGATCTTGTTTTACAAGTTGTTTTGGGACTATGCGGGTTGTTGCGTACCGATATTGCAATGTAGGAGACGATCTGTTGGGATTGCCCGACAGCTTCGCCGCCTGGACCATTGATCGTGTCTATCAAGATTTTGCGACCCAATCCGGTTCAATGCTGGAGGTGTCATCCCGATCGCAGTTACAACAGTTTTTTCAAGATTGCGATCGAGATCCCGCTGCGGTCTTATTGGTTCAGTGTTTGACCGATTTAGGCGATTCATTTGAGTCTATTCGAGAGATTTTAGACCGTTGTCAGACCATTAATTGTCTGGTGCAGGTGAGTGAAAGAAGTACGCCGATTGCGGTGCCGATCGATGCGTTAAACCAATCTTCCGCGTCCACCATGCTGGAACATGCTCAAATTCTTGATACTCAATTACGCAGTCGATCCATTCGAGAAGGTCATGCACGGAAACGCCTAAAAGCCTTGCCCCCTCCCGGTCGTGTCCCCTATGGCTATTTGCGATTACCGAAATGCTATGGCATTGATCCCCTGGCTGCCCCGATCGTCAAAGCCTTGTTTGATCAATTTTTACTGTTTGGGTCAGTTCGCGGTGCTGTGCGGTATGTGACTAAAAAATATAGCAAACCCCTCTCACCTTCTACCGCATTGCGATGGTTGACGAGTCCTGTCTATCGTGGCCATTTGGACTACGGCACGGGTGACCTTATCAGTAATACCCATGAGGCGATTATGGGACCGGATGAAGCCGCGCAAATCGATCGGTTGCTTCAGCGCAATCGTCGGATGCCAAAACGATCGGCTAGCAATGAACGATCGCTCTCGGGGTTAGTGGTTTGTCAAGCCTGCGCGTCGCCCATGACGATCGCCTCGGTAAAGTCCCGAAAAAAATCCAAACCCACCTATCTCTATTTAAGACCAACGAACTGTAAGTCTTGTATTCCCGGCATCAAAACCTGTGGTGTGATCGCCTATGACGACGTGTTAAAACGGATTATCGATCGGATTTGCGTTCAGTTGCCGAGTGCGATCGCGTCTCTGCCTACCGAAAAACTACAACAGATCCGTCAGCAAATTGATCAGCAAATTCTAGAGAAGCAAACAACGTTGCAAGCTATTCCTGAGCTTGAAATACAGCAGATTTTTGATGCTGAAACCGCAACATTACGATCGTATAAACTTCGCGCCGAAATTTCTGTGCTCCAATCTAGGCTCTCTAAATTACCGCCTCCAAACTTAATCTCGATCGCTAAAACAGTCTCTATTCCAGAATTTTGGACAGATTTATCCGAGATAGAACGTCGGTTTTATTTGCGAGAATTTTTACAACGGGTTGAGTTAGTGCGAGGCTCTACCCCGGCTCATCAGTCATCGAGGACCGATTGGGGCGTGGAACTTGTCTTCATATTTTGAATGATTACAGAATTCTCCATCCCCTGACTCTGAAGTCTTATTCTGAATAACTAAAAAAGGCTCAGCCTAGTAAAAGACTGAACCTGGAATCTACTCTCTTGTAAGACTCTTACGCGAATGATCTGCAATTACAGATCACCACCCCGTAGAAACAACACAAAAACGATCGCTGGCCCTGCAATTACGATTAGCGCCAGAGTCGTTAGCTGGAAAACAACGGTGAAATCAATTCCATTCAAGAAGTCCATTACTCCCCCAATCCTCGCCTGAAGCGAATCTAAATACTCTCACCCATGATTACCCCATATTTTCGGGAGTAACACAACCCCTTCTCAGAAAATTAACAAAACTAAAACTAAAACGATCGTTCTGCACTCCAACAATATTCGACAATGAACGAACGTATTTTTGGAGACCCCTTAAAATGGCGACTTGGCAATGTGTGAAAAATTGTGGGGCTTGCTGCAATCTTGATCCCACCGATCGGCCCGATCTCGGTGATTATTTGAATGAATCAGAAATCATTACCTATCTGAGTATGGTAGGGGAAGATGGCTGGTGCATCAATTTTAATGCTGAAACTCGCGAATGTAATATTTACGAGAAGCGCCCATCCTTTTGCCGCGTCACTCCAGAGACCTTTCAAACCCTATTTGACGTTGCCCCAGACGAGGTGAACGACTTTGCCATCGAGTGCTGTCGTGAACAAATTGAAGGGGTCTACGGCGATCGTAGCTTGGAGATGTTGGTGTTCGATCGGGCTGTGGGAATTTAGTCTTGCCGATTGTGATTACTATCACTATTATGGATAATGAAAAGAAAATGAAATATATTTTGTCATGGTTCCAGATTTATCACCGTTGACAGAGCCTCTGACAGATCAGCCAGATCAACAACTAATTTCCGAAACTCCAGCCGCCGAATCGGACCTTTCGGCGATGAGTCGTTGTTTCACGTCTACTTTTGTCACGATTTTTCTAGCTGAACTTGGTGATAAAACTCAGGTAGCGACATTGCTTTTGAGTGCTCAGTCCCACAACCCCTGGGTCGTTTTTGCTGGGTCAGCGCTGGCTCTCATTAGTACAAGTCTCGTTGGTGTTCTGTTGGGACAGTGGTTATCAAAATTGCTAACGCCAAGACGTTTAGAACTGGCGACAGGAACGATTTTGCTCATCGTGTCGGTCTTGCTATTTGTTGATGTAGCGGGGATGGGTTAATGGATTGGAATTTGTTAGGTCTTAGTTTTGTGACTGTGTTTTTGGCAGAACTGGGTGATAAAAGCCAGTTTGCTGCGATCGCGTTGAGTGGATCCAGTAAATTTCCAAAAGCTGTATTTTTAGGGTCGGTGGCGGCGTTGGTGTTGGCTAGTTTGCTGGGGGTGATTGTGGGCGAAGGTACGGCTCAAGTTCTGCCGCCTCAACTTGCTAAAACGATCGCTGCCATCAGTTTTGCAGTGATGGCAGCGAAATTGCTCTTTTTTGGAGAGGCTGAAGTGTTGGAGGCTGAGGGATTAGAACCTGACGTTCCCCCATCCAAAGTTTTATCTAGTGTTAGTGAAACAGTCGAAAGTCACGACTAAATAAAATAGTAATACCAGCCAATTTCACACTTTCAATCATCCAGTAGACACTGTGCATTGTATTCATTTGTTCAGGGATAATGCCAGTCGATTCTTCAATAAATCCAAGACCGCTCATGGTTGGGGTCACGAAATAGGTGCAGAGAAGGGCAATACCTAATAGCAAAAAGGCGATCGGTAAATTGCGGAAGGGTGATTCTCGTTCAGTAATGGGCATCTCCTGCTTTACCCAGAATCCAACACAAACCAATGCACCTAGCACTAGTTCCATCCGGTTAAAAGCTCCAAACAAGGCCTGACCTGTCAAAACAAAATGACGTTCAGCCATCATGCCCGATGTGTAGAGAACAGGCATAACCAAGAAGTCCAAAATCAAGCTTGCGCTCAGCCAAAAAATAAGCACGATCGGAAGAATTCGGTGCCAGGTTGAATCTTGCCAGTGAAGTGGAGCTTTCATAAAAATTGCCTAATGATTGAAGTGAGTTAAGACAGGCGAGACATCACTCCGGTCTATTGGTCCCAACCTAACACAGGGATTTCGATCCTCAAGCCCATCGAAACATATACCTACTAACTGATACAGAAGTTGATAAACCAGAGAGTTATAGTTACTATTTGCAATCAATTCAACGATCGCAACTTGCCATTTCTGGAAAGGTTACGATCGTTGAATTGATCATTCACTCGATACTGAACTGTTCTCTATGGGGCGATTCTCTATGCGGCCTTGCCACGACGAAGTTTCAATGCACCTGCCGCACTCAACCCTAGCAAAGAAAGCATAACTGAGGGTTCAGGGACATCTTTTCCGAGGAATGCATCCACATTCTTCTTGCCAATATCAACGATGAATACCGTATCGTTAAAGTCCCGATCGGACTGCTCATCAAATTTGCCTTGTCCGCTGGTGCCACTACCATAAAGATCTTCAAAGCCCAGCAAAATGTAGCCTGTGCCCTTAATTCCGTAAGCCACAACATGCTGTAAACCATCTGCATTCTTGGAATCAGGTGTCCCGAAAATGTAAGCATTGGTTCCACGGTTATAGCCATCAGCGCGCAGTTTAAACTCTAGGGTACTTTTTGCAGCTATTTCCCCCATCTTTACCCCATCTCCTAACTTCAGAGCACTTCCACCCCAAGCGCCGACGCAGTCTTGACCTTCACAAGAAATATCCTTGAAGAGCAAACCTTCTTGATTCGTCCCGCCTCGCGATATGTAACCCAACTGGTTCTGGTAGCCTGCACCTTCATTGATGAAGTATGTCGAGACGTTATGGTTGTACTTCAATTTTAAAGCGTTAGCATCAATTCTAAACTGGTTGCTGCCTTCAAGCTTAACTCCTTCGCGTTGCACCTAGGCTTGGTAAGGCTGATCATTAAACCCAGTTTGAGCCTTTCTAAGAATGGTTGGTTGAGGCATGTCCCACATGGAAGCCGCTTTAGTCGAGTCAGCTTGAGCCGTAATTCCAACGATGGAAGTAGTAAAGCAAAGCGCAGTCAACAATATTTTTTCCTGGGAGTAATTAACGTCTGGATAGGTGGTGGAATGAGTTGGGCCAGCCCTTAAAATTCATCGACTAGATCGATGAATCAGTAGATTGAGAATTGGCCAGCTTCTAGCCCTGAACTCTATAGCTCCTGAACTCTATAGCTATAGCTACATTGCACTGGTGATCGTGACTATGGCTAGAGCAAGAATGCTTCTTCTTCTAGACTTTAAGTTCAATTCTAAAATTCTGTGAATACACTCAAATTAGTGAATTTTATGTATTCTACAGAACTGCTAAATAGAAAATTACAGAACTAATGAATCCGTATAATTGTTTGTTTTAAGTTAGGAATAAAATACTAATTACTGGATCGTCGCTAAAAACGTCTAAAACAGCTAGAAAATTTACGGGCGTAATTATTCGGAGTAGAATTATTCTGATAGCTTAAAACAATAATTTCACGATGTGAATGTTAGGGATGTTAGAACTTTTGAAGCGATTCTGGATGATTTAAAACCAGCTTGCTGGGAAGATATCATTCCTACGTGGGCGGCTGTCCTCTGTCAACCCGAGGCGATCGGGGGTAAGCTATATACAGACCATCTACATTACATCTTGGCTAAGCATGGCAGGCAGCATGAAGACCTCTTTTACAATCCCCGGTTCAATCCCCACACCAAAGCGTATTACGAAGAGAAAAATAGGGATAGCCAAAGTTTTGTTCGGGATTGTCGTGAGTCAGGCGATCGGCGCTAGTTTCATGATGTCTCCTGCCATGGCCCAAAAAGCTTCCCTGAGCTATAGCGAGCTGATACAGAAGGCTCGTAAGGATGAAGTGGAACGGGTCGAAATTAATGATATCCAAAAAACAGCCAAGGTCTATCTAAAAAATAGCGCCCGTCGAGATGCTAATGGTAAACAGCAGGATCAACCGATCGATGTGATGCTGTTTAGTGATTCAAATACTGAACTGCTAACGACCCTCACCGACGCAAAAGTTCCGGTTGAGGTGAAGAATAATGCGGAAAGCGCGGCGGCCATGGGGATGCTGATGCAGCTTTTGATTGTAATGTTTTTGATTGGCGGGTTGATGCTGATTTTGAAGCGATCGGCCAATTCCCCTGGTGGTCCCGGTCAAGCCATGAACTTTGGTAAATCTCGGGCACGCTTTCAGATGGATGCGAAGACGGGCGTGATGTTTGAGGATGTGGCGGGGATTGAGGAGGCCAAAGAAGAACTCCAAGAAGTGGTGACGTTCCTGAAGCAGCCTGAGAAATTCACGACAGTTGGGGCAAAAATTCCAAAGGGAGTATTGTTAATTGGCCCACCTGGAACTGGGAAAACACTTTTGGCCAAGGCGATCGCAGGGGAAGCGGGGGTTCCGTTCTTCAGTATTTCTGGGTCTGAATTTGTTGAAATGTTTGTGGGTGTCGGTGCCTCTCGCGTTAGAGATTTGTTTAAGAAAGCTAAAGAAAATGCGCCCTGCATCATCTTTATTGATGAAATTGATGCCGTTGGTCGTCAGCGTGGTGTAGGCATTGGCGGCGGTAATGATGAACGTGAGCAGACCCTGAATCAAATGCTGACGGAGATGGATGGGTTTGAAGGAAACTCCGGCGTGATTGTGATTGCGGCGACGAACCGGGCGGATGTCTTGGATCAAGCGTTGCTGCGGCCCGGTCGTTTCGATCGTCAGATTAATGTGGATTTGCCTACTTTTAATGGTCGTTTGGGGATTTTAGAAGTTCATGCAAAGACGAAAAAAATAGCCCCCGAGCTTTCAATGTCGGCTATTGCCCGTCGGACTCCTGGGTTTTCGGGTGCTGATTTGGCCAATCTATTGAATGAAGCCGCTATTTTGACCGCCCGCCGTCGCATGGAAGAAGTGACGATGCAGGAAGTCGAGGATGCGCTCGATCGGATTACGATCGGCTTGAGCATGAATCCATTGCTCGACAGCAAGAAAAAGCGGATGACGGCCTATCACGAGGTTGGTCATGCGTTGTTGACCACGCTGTTGCCCCATGCCGATGAATTAAACAAGGTGACGATTATTCCCAGATCCGGTGGTATCGAAGGCTTTTCCCAGACCGTGGCGAACGAAGACACCATTGATAGCGGACTTTATACTCGGGCTTGGATGATGGACAAAATCCGAGTGTTGATGGGGGGGCGAGCGGCGGACGTGGAGGTCTTTGGGGAAGATGAAATGGACTCCGGTGCCACTAGCGATATTAAAAAAGTGACCCAAATTGCCCGTCAAATGGTGACTCAGTTTGGGATGTCAGACTTAGGCCCGGTGGCATTGGAAGGTGCTGGAGATATGTATTCTCGGGGTGGTGGTGGTGGTCAAGGTGACTACTCTGAGACGATCGCGGAAATGATCGATCAACAGGTGCGAGGGATCGCGGTGTCTTGTTATGAAGATGCTCGCAAGATAATCCGTGAAAATCGTGAGCTGGTGGATGAATTGGTAGAGTTACTGCTGGAGATGGAAACCGTCGAAGGCGCAGAATTTCGGGAAGTGGTGCAAAAACATCAAGGGCGATCGGCGGTGGCTCGTCCGCTGTTGACCCATTTGAGTCGATAGAGCGGCACTGGTTAGCATGGTTGCGAAGAAAAGATAGCGGCGAAGAAACAATTGTGACCTTTAGGGGGTCATAAATTCTTTCTTCGTTTCTTTTTAAGGATTTTAGGGAAATGCGCTTGTAGAATAAGGGATAGGGGCGTGTGAGGTCATTGGTATGAATTTAGGATCTTCACTAGGCGAGTGGGTACTCTTGTTGCCTACCCTATCGGATGTGCAGCAATGGTGGACAACGTTTAGTCAGAGTCCGGATTTTAAGACGTTCAGTGCTGTTATGACGGTAGTGACCGCGATCGCTGGGACGGTTACCGCTCGTTTGGAAGTGATTCAAAAGTTATTAGAAGTTTCTCAAAAAATTATCAATCTCCTTAAGCCCGCTGCTGCTGTGCCCACTCCTCTGACTAATACTGCCGAACCTCGCAAACGGTTACTTCGTATTTTAAAAAGTGAATATGCCCGCCGACTTCAAGATTCATCGCTTAATCCTCAAGTTTCGATCGATCTCCACTTTCAAGATCGACGCGAGTTAGTGGGGCGTCCTCGTTTGCGGTCTGGATCATTAACCATGGTGCCGCAGTCCCTAGAGGCGATTTATAGCCAAATTGAAATTGATGGCAAACTTCTGATCGTAGGGAATCCCGGCTCGGGCAAAAGCACTGAATTATTAAAATTTGCGATCCTGATGCTGGACCGGGCAGAGGTAGAAAATGGAGCGCCTATTCCGGTCTTGTTAGATCTTTCGGCTTGGAATGATGAAGCTCCGGCCTTAGAGCATTGGATCGCTCGACGATTGAAGCGTCTCTATAACATTGACAACACCATGGCCTTGGAATGGCTCCGGGATGAACGTTTGATTTTGCTGCTAGATGGCCTGAATGAACTGGGTCAGGGTCGGCAAGAGCGTTGTATTGATGCGATTAATCAGTTTCTGCAAACCACGATTTATCCCCATTGTATTGTGTGTTGCCGGTTAGAAGAGTATGAATTGGGCCACCGTCAACTCACTGAATTGAATGGGGCAATTTACCTTCAACCCCTTTCGGACGATCAGATTCATCGATATTTGGAATTAGTCGATCGGACCTTACGGTGGGAGACATTGCAAGCCGAACCAAGGCTGCGAGAACTAGTCCGATCGCCGTTGATGTTGATGATCATGGTGGCGGTTTATCAAGGTCGCCAGATTCATACCGCCCATGAATTGCTGAGTCTTTATATTGATCAATGTTTTGAACGATCGCTCAAACCCAACGCCGGGATGCCGCCTAGTCGCGAGCAAACCATTCGTTATCTTACCTGGCTGGCCCGACAGCTCAAGGTTCAGTCGAAACCTGAACTTGCGATTGAACGGATGCAACCCAGTTGGCTTGGGAATAAACGCGATCGTATTCTCTACCGATTGCTCTGTGGGGTGATTATTTCAATTCTGTGTGGATTAATTTTTACACTTGTCAGTTCAAATTTGGACTTGCCACGGGAAATTCAAGCCTTTGGGACTGCGATCGCTCTAGCGGGCGGGATGCTTTATGGCCTGTATAGTCGAGAAGATCTGTGGGATTGGCTTCAGGCATTACCCATTCTCAGGTCCATTGGGGATTTGCTGGACAATGAAGAAATTGAACCCGTCCGTTTGGGTTGGTCGTGGCGACGTGCTCAGACGGGTCTTCTCGCTGGGTTAAGCGTCGGCGCTATGTTTGGCAGTGGAATTTTTATTTACGATTGGATCTTGGGTGATGTTTTGCTAGGGCTGCGATGGGGTGGGGCAGTTTTTGTCAGTTATGGCTGCTTTATTGCCATTATTTCCGGGTTACAGGCAGGAGTGCGATCCTGTGCATCCCCGAATCAAGGCATTTGGGAATCGTTGAAAAATACGCTCGTGGTGATTGTATTGGCGACAATGATTGGTAGTTTGATTGCTTGGGTGGCGCTGTTGATTCCCTTGGGAATTATGAATGTCCGATTTTCGGTGTGGGTGGGCATTGGCAGCGGATTGATGTCGGGATTATTTTCTGGTGGGTTGCCTTGTATTCAACATGGGGTGTTGCGGTTGTTGTTGTGGAGACAGAAGGTGATTCCTTGGAACTATGCAAAATTTTTAGAGTATGCTCACAATATCGGGTTATTACAGCAAGTGGGGGGGCGCTATCGATTTGTTCATGAACTGTTGCGCGGACATTTTGATGAGCATAATGCCCGATCGTAATGAGTCGATATTGATTCTAGATTTACCCGGTGTGAACCGTCTTTACCCATTTCAGTCGCTTTTTCACAAAGGCCATCCGGGTCGTTACGCTGCCCACAACCGCAAACCAATGCATCATGTATACAAATCCTTGTAATGCCTGGACTAAGGGTAGTCCCCAGCCTTGCCATATATTGCGGTAAGTGCCACCAGACGACAATTTCAGCCGACGGAGACCACGGGTTGTACTTGCGACAAAGAAGATGAATGTCAAAATTGAAAGTGGCGTCAACATCAAATTATGGTGATACTTCATTGCCCAGAAAAAATCTGGGACAGCCGCTGTTGGCAGAAAGTATTGCATTATCCAAAACACACCTAAGTCTATTGTCTTAGTGGTTCCCATACGATTGCGAACAATAAATCGCCAGTAATCCAAATAGCGTTGGTAGCCACCTTCTCCCCAACGATTGCGTTGATGCCACAAGGCCTTCGCCGTTGTGACTCCTTCTTCATACACTGGAGGAATTGTCAGACATTGAATATTCCATTGATTTAGATGCAATCGGAAAGTCAAATCTAAATCATCTGTAATTGTTTCTTCATTCCAGCCCCCGCATTCAATCAAGGCCGATCGGCGCACAAACTGACCATTCCCACGCAATTCTCCCAACCCACCGATCGCAATCCGCTGCTGTTGCATAAAGGCATCAAGTAACATTTCTGCATGTTGACCTTTGACCCAAAAATTATTTTTTTCAGGAGAACCGGGACGTTCATATTGTGCGATCGCCTTACGTAACTGAACCGCCCCAATTCGATCGCCTGTCAAAAAGATCGGCAACGTCTTCTGTAAAAAATCTGGCTGAATTCGCGCATCTGCGTCAAATATAACTAAGAATTCACCCTTAGTTGTTGTAAAGACTTGATTCAATGCTCCAGACTTCCCACCCGACGCTCCAGTTGCCCTACGGAAAATGTTTAACTGTGGAAATTCACCACGCAATCTAGTCAAAATTTCTGCTGTCCGATCGGTGCTCGCATCATCGACAATCCAAAGCTCGTAGCGATCGCTTGGATAATCAAGATTGCACAGATTTCGTACCAGCCCTTCAATAACCGCTTCTTCGTTTTTCGCTGATACTAATAGCGTTACGATCGGCATCAAATTATCTACTAACATTCCCGGCTCTAGTGCAGGGGCTTCAAGCTTGGGAGTTGCAACAAATGCTCGAAGTAAATGAATCGCCATTAGGCAAGACAACCCCGACATCAGCCACAGACCATAAGTAAACGCATGGACTAGGTACATTAAAGCCCAAGCTCCAGCCAACAAAAATGCCGATTTAAGCCGTCGCCCTTCAAATCCATCATCTAAAGGCGACGACTCAAAACAATCTTCACTCTCTAAAGCGATCGCATCTCCCAACAAATCAGGCAGATGGATCGCGCCGTATTCAGACCCCTGCGAGGAATCGTTTTCGGGCCAGGAATTCTCCGACATAGGTAACACTATTCAACACCCAGTACTTGTCGATACCCTTGAAGAAACTTGGAATCAGGTAGCACCACACAGTACAGCCTTCGCAGACGGACAGTTGACCCTGGCTCTGACGAAATTCCTCAACCTCTTCTGACTCTCTGTACAGATCGTATAGATTTCCCGCAATGGGTAATCCTTTCTGTGCAAAGTGATAACAGGGCAACAGCAGCTCATCATTTGGGGAGATCGCAATGACCGCATCTACCGCCTTACAGCGTGGATTTTTCGTGTCATTACCGCCTGCTTCGATGAAGGCCAATGCTGCTTTATTGTAGCCGACGACGCTGCCAAACTTGCGGGCAACTTCCTCAATCTTCTGCACCATTTCGGCGTTGGGATTCTTTTTAGAGTTGTAGTTGGAATAGGCGGTAAAGGCCGGATTCATCCAAACTCGGGCACCCAGATCACGGGCTAGCTTGGCCACTTCATCCAGTCGGTTGAAGTTCTGGGCGGTCACGGTGTGGTTCAACACCGGATACTCACCCAATTCTTTAGCGAGTTTTACGGATTCCACCAACGTGTCAAAAATAGCCACGCCTCGGGATTGGTTGTGGGTTTCGGCATCTCCGCCATCTAGGGAGAAGTTCAAGAAGTCCACGAGTCCTTGCATTTCCCTTGCCCGCTTGGGGTAGAGAATGGTGTTTGTGGTCATGCTAGTGGTGAAGCCAAGGCGCTTAGCTTCCGCATAAATCTGTGGAGCCTCAGCTTTAAGAAGCGGTTCACCGCCTGTAAAGTCGATATATTTCACTCCAAGCCGCTTTAGATCGTGCAGATTCTTTTTGATGGTCTCAAAATCTGCTTCCTTCTTCGGCTCTAACGCCCAAATGTCACAAAAGTGACATCGAGCATTGCAACGATAGGTCAAGTAATAATTAGCAACGAGGGGGACTCCCATAATGTTTTGCTGAGATTCTCCAGAATGGTTTGGCGTAAGTCATCTAGACGATACGGCTAGATCGTCCCTTAACACAAGTAGTTGGGGCAGTTAGTTTTAACCTAGGGGGTGGTTGCCTCGCAAGACGGCATGGATACGATCGCTACCTGATGCGGGAAAGCCTTGGCGATCGCCCGCAGCTTCCGGTTTTCCCCACCCCAGTTCCAGAATAATTTCCAATGTTCTATCTTGGCCTTGATGGCAAAGTTTGGCCCATTGGCTGCGGTAATAAATCCGAGCAACATCGTCTAGAGTAGCTCTCTGGAAGACTTTGCCGCCCTGCAACCCGAGAAAAAGATCCAACCCTGCGATCGCCTGTTGCCAGAAGACCGTAACGGGCGATTTCATTTGGGACAGAAGTACCAAGTCGGAATCTAGGCTGGCTAACTGTTCATGAATGGTGGGAAACCGCATCGATCTCCCCCATAGTGTGATGTTTTCCCAGACAATCCCTGAGATGTTATTGGCCTTTTGATATTCATGAATAGTGCGGCGAAAATTGTTGTAAGCCGAGAACCCTTGAAGTCCACTCGATTCGACAAATTTGTCAATGAATGGACTTACACCGCAAGACGCTGGACTCAAGCTGAGCCGATCGCCTCGCATACAGGCTTGTTGTTCTACCTGCAAAATCTCTAATAGTTCAGTCGTCGTATAGGCATGGACCATAAGGTCTCCTTGAAAGGGCTACTCTACTCATTATGAGTGTCATAATGCTAGCGCAATCACTGAGCCATAGTGTGGTACTGCGGTTAATTTGCCCGAACAATTTGGGCTGCGATCGCGAGACTTTCTTCAAATAGTAGATCCCGCATGGTGGTCCGAAGCTGTTCACTTAGCAAGCTTTCAGCCTGTTGATCCCCGCCCGCTGTCACTTGGTTAACCCAGCAGGATTCAGCCCCGCCCTGAGCTTCCATACGCATACAGCCCGTGGTTTCGGAGCAAAGGATCATGCAGCAGTCGGCTTCGGGATTACTGGAGGTTAGTCGTAAATCTAACAAATCGCCCACGATTAACCCTGAAGCTCGATCCTCAATGGAGAGTAAATCCGCTTCAATTTGGCGGCCATTGGCCCCAGTGAGAAAGATTCGCTGGATGTCCAGATCTCCGCCTTCCGCGATACGGCTTTGCACTTTCCAGTTCAACCGACTGGCCAACCAACCCAAATAGAGTAGTGCTTGGGTGCGATTTCCTTTTTCGTGGTGCAGGGTGACCCGATCGACTTCCAGTAAGCTTTGTAGCCGTTCTGGTGCGTCAAAGGCTTCAGCTGTTAGCTCTTGCCAAGGCGCGAGTCGCCGCCAGTTTAGGTCGGCAATTTGGATTCCCATTTCTCGCATGGAATCTAGTTTCGCCAAGTGTCCTTCTGGGTTATCTACAAAGTTGCTAGAGTCCACAATCAGAACGGTGCAAGCTTCAGCGAGTTCCTGAAATAAAGTTTGGTCGAGATTAGGTTCGCCTTTCCACCAAAGAAAACTGGGTAAACCGGGTTGCAATAATGATTGGACTAGAGAACTCGATCGGGCTAAGGCGGATTCAATTCCTTTGAGGGTGATGTACTCGCAGCAGATCATGGAGCTGGCAGTGCGTTTTTGGATGGGGCAATAGGCGGAGACTTGGGCGGTGACGCTGTCGTCGGAGAGGTCGGTGCTGGGAAGTAGAGAAATGATCCGGCAGGGGTTTTGGGCTGCGATCGCATCGGCCAGTCCTGCGCCCCCAGTATCGAGGCTATAGGGTGAGATGTTGCAGACATCGCCTTCTTGAGTATCAACGCCTCGACAGATGAAGACTTCTTTGCGTAGACGGGCAATGAGTTCGATGGAGACTCGATCGCTTACCTTCATATCGTAAGCAACTTGGGCGGAGTGAATGGCCGCGTTCATCCGGGGTCCACTGATACCGTCAACAGGTCCGCTATAGTAGCCCAGCTCGGCCAGAAGTTGCTGGGTTTCTTCGGGTTCGTAGACGAGTAGCGTAAAGGTGGTTGCTTTGCTTGCACCCAGAATCGAGCCATCTGAACTGGGCTGGCTGTATAGGGTCCAAATGGCATCTAATTCAGATTGAATTTTGGACAGGGATACATCTTTGGGGGCTTGTAATGGTATCAGGGGAGCTGTGGAGACCATGAGTAATTCCTGATTGGTAATGAATGGGTGGTTTGAATCTCTGCTTGAATCTAGTCTGGCTGAATTCACTGCGATCGGGTTCTAAACTGCTAAGTTCTAAACTGCTAAGTTCTAAACCCTAGAGCCGTCGCCATTTGCGTCCATCGCGGTTGATTAAGTCTTCGGCTTCTTTGGGTTCCCAAGTTCCTGCGGCATATTTGGGGATGGAGTCGGGATCGGCGGCAGCATCCCAAGCAGCGACGATCGGGGTCACCACACGCCAAGCGGCTTCCACTTCATCCGATCGGGTAAACAAGGTTTGGTCGCCCATCATGCAGTCGAGGAGGAGCCGATCGTAAGCATCACCGCCAGACGATTTCCCGAAGGCGGTGCCATAGCCAAAGTCCATTTCAACCGATCGGCTACGCAAGTCGCCCCCAGGCATTTTCACCTCGAACTTCATGGAGATGCCGTCATTGGGCTGGAGCCGCATGGTGAGTACGTTGGGGTTCACTTGCTTTGCGACTTGCTGAAAGAGCATGTGGGGCACATCTCGGAATTGAATGGCGATTTCGCTGGTCTTCTTCGGCAACCGTTTTCCAGTGCGCAAATAGAAGGGCACGCCTTGCCAGCGCCAGTTATCAACCATAAGCTTCATGGCGACAAAGGTGGGAGTGGTCGATCGGGGATCAACGCCTTTTTCCTCGTGGTAGCCCGGAACCGATTTTGTTTTGATTTGTCCGGCAGAGTACTGACCGCGAATGGCAGAGTTTTCCAGATTATTCAAATCGGCCAAGTGAGCGGCCTGCAAAACCTTTACCTTTTCCGTCCGAATGGCATCGGCATCCAGAGAATTGGGGGGTTCCATGGCGGTGAGACAGAAGACCTGCATCAGGTGATTTTGCATCATGTCACGCAGGGCACCCGCACTTTCATAGTATCCGGCGCGATCTTCGACTCCGACGGTTTCAGCGACCGTGATTTGGACATGGTCAATGTATTGTCGATTCCATAGCGGTTCAAAAATGGCGTTAGCAAACCGGAAGACGAGTAAATTTTGGACGGTTTCTTTGCCGAGGTAATGGTCAATTCGGTAGACCTGTTCTTCGCGGCAAACCTGGTTGACAATCCGGTTGAGGGCTTGGGCGGATCCAAGATCTCGTCCAAAGGGTTTTTCGATGACGAGTCGGGTTTTGGTGGAGTCTTCCAACATGCCGGACGCGCCGAGCTGGCGAATTGCTTCTGGGAAGAAGTTGGGGGCGACGGAGAGGTAGAAGACTCGATTGCCTCGGGTATTGCGCAATTCGTCGAGTTCGGTGAGAAAGGCTTTGAGCTTTTGGTAGCTCATGGGGTTGTCGATGTCGCCGGAGCAGTAGAATAGTCCTTTTGAAAATTCGTCCCAGAGGCTTTCGTCACCAATACCGTCCGAAAATTCCGTGATGCCTTCCCGCATTTGGTCGCGGAAATATTCGTGGGACCAGTCCCGTCGTGCGATGCCAACGATCGTCGTTTCGGGCGGAAGTTTGCGTTCTTTTCTGAGTTTGTAGAGTGCGGGGACCAGTTTTCGCTTGGTCAAATCTCCCGAAGCTCCAAAGAAGACGATGATGTTTGGCTCTGGGATGCTCTGCTGCTGGAGTCCGACGCGCAGTGGATTTTCCCGAAGCGGAGTATCAAAAAGTGTTGCCATAGTTAGGATTTGATGTGGGTTGGGGGAGTTGTGGGAATGAAATATGACTTTGGGAGTGAAATATTGGGTGGTGATTTAATGATATTTCGTTGTATTGAAAGACTCGATCCCCCTAGCCCCCTTAAAAAGGGGGAACAAGAGTAAAGCTTATTTCATAGTCCCCATTTCTAAGGGAGATTTAGGGGATCGAGTTTATGTCATAGCGGACCGGGGTCGATCGTCGAAATTAGGCAGCGACGATCGCATCAATTTTGTCTTGTAATGATTGCATTAAGGCGTCAAAGGGTTGGACAAATTTAACAATGCCGTCCTCCAATAAATCTGCCATGGTTGCATCTAAATCAATGTTCACATCTGAATCCTTCAAGCTGGCAATCAGTGCGATCGCTTCGTCTACGTTGGTTTCAATCCGATCGCCCACATCACAGTGATCCACGCAAGCATCAATGGTTTGTGGGGGAAGTGTATTGACGGTATCGGCTCCGACTAGTTCATCGACATACATGACATCGCTGTAGGCCGGGTTTTTGGTGCTGGTGCTGGCCCAGAGTAAGCGCTGAACTTTGGCTCCCTTGGCTTCTAAGGCTTTCCACCGATCGCTTTCGCAAATTTCTTTGTAGGCTTTGTAGGCCATTTTTGCATTGGCGATCGCTACTTTACCTTTAATCCCTTCCAGCTTGGTTTTGGTTTCATCAGAAATCCCTGCCACGGCTAGTTTCTTGTCGATCTGGGCATCAATGTTGGCATCAATCCGGCTGAGGAAGAAACTGGCGACAGAGGCAACTTTGCTGATGTCCGCGCCCGTTGCTGCTAGTTTTTCCAGTCCTGCAATGTAAGCCCAGGCGGTGTCGATGTAGCTTTGAAGTGAAAACAGCAAGGTGACATTGACGTTAATGCCCGCTGCGATGACTTCGGTGACGGCTGCGAGTCCTTCGGGGGTTCCGGGGATTTTGATCATCACGTTTGGCTTAGCGAGGACTTTATTATAGCGTTTCGCTTCGGTGATGGTGTCGCTCGTGTTGGCGGCCAATCTAGGCGGGACTTCAATGCTGATGTAGCCGTCGAGAGCGTTGCTGTTATCGTATACGCCTCGGAAGATATCGCAGGCGTTGCAGATGTCTTCAAATACGAGGGATTCGTAGATTTCCATCAACGATTTTTTGGCTTTAATTCCGTCATCAATGGCGCTGTCGTAGACTTTGTTACCGACGATCGCCTTTTCAAAAATTGCGGGATTTGACGTGATCCCCAATAGTCCTTTGGTTTCGATGAGTTGGGCTAGCTCGCCGGATTCAATTAAATCGCGGGCTAGGTTATCCATCCAAATGCTTTGGCCCAGTGCCTCGATCGCAAGAATCGGGTTAGCGGTGGGTTTGGTTGCAATAGTCATAATGAAAAAATCTCCCGTTCATCCGGCTTTGGGTGAAACGCTGTGAGTAGCTTGATGCTTACTGGTCTTCGTAACTTTACCTATAGTAAGAAGATTATGAAGCCGAAACCGTAGCAATACTAAAGATTAAATAACAATTACAGAGTTGATAGAGCTTTGAGTTACGGGGATCGCTGGGGCATTGCTATTTCTGTTATGGAGTACTACGACTTTTCCGAAGCTTCTCCAATTAACCGATGAATTGAAGCCGAAAGACTAAATCCCCAATTCTCCGAGATTTTCCACAAAGCCTCCTACTCCAAATCTGACAGATAGCTGGCATGGGATGTTTTTAGTCGGCATTACAGTTTGCAGCTTTGGAGTCAGATCAGTCTTAGTTGTACATCGGGTTAAATGCGAAATTATCTAACACGAGTTTCTAAGATGTCTCGGCCAATAATCAAAACTGTCGCTAGCAAGTTGGTTAATAAATCTAGACAATATTTTAATTCTCGCATAATTAATCATAATATAGAACCCATTTGATATCTTTTCCTGTGATACTTGGCTTTGAAGGAAGCCGTTACTCTGCGATCAGTGGTAGAGCCTACCTACCTAGCAAAACCGCTTTCTGCCAGAAAATGAAGAAAACCAGCTAGCTGCAAGGCTTCTGGTTTCAGGATTAGATCTCAAATGGGTTCTATAAGTTATGCGAGAATAGGTATAGCTATAGCCAGCTAGGTTAGGACATAAGATAGAAAGAAAGCGAATTGTCTGAGCAATCACAATGCCAAAACCATATAGTTCCGATTTACGGCAAAAGGGAATGCAAGCAATCGAAATGGATGGGCTAAAGAAAAATGAAGCCAGTCAATTGTTCGATATTAGTCGAAACCCAATCAACTTGTGGTTTAAGAGACGCGACAAAACAGGTGATATAAAGGTGAAAGCAAGAGCATCTTCTAG
>JAPLHZ010000383.1 GCA_026389365.1 Cyanobacteriota bacterium | reverse complement strand
TCGCCGCTCCTGAGAATCGAGGACTGGGGGGCGTTAAGACCTTACGAAAACCACCTCAAAAGCTGGATATAAGAGCGTTTCCAAGTTTAGGTTGATAGGGCTTGACAAAACGATTTTCTTCTTAACCTGTCAAGCATCGGCGAGTGATGTCATGGTGGCAGTAGAATGATTTTGAATGATTTTGGGTGAAATTTAGTGCCAGAAACCAAGCGTTAAAAAATCATCAGACCAATACACAGCATTCTGTTCAGCACTAATTTATAGGGTTCAACAATGGGTCTAATTAATACAATTCGTATTTCATGAGTTGGCAAGGAATGGTGCCATTGTAAACAGCAGTGCGCTGGGCCGATCGTAAACCAATGCATTGCGAAAGTTCTTTATTACCACTCAAAACATACGCTGTCCAGCCTTTGAATTCTTGTTTCATGACATTGCCCAATTGCTTATAAAATGCCCCCAAATCACTATCTCGACCAATGCGTTCACCATAGGGGGGATTACAAAATAGAACTCCACTATCAGAAGGTGCGACCACTTCAGTTAGGTCGATTTTTGAAAAGTAAATGTGACCCGTCACTCCGCATTGAGTTGCATTCACGATCGCTTGATCTACAATTTCGCCATTACCATCACTGCCCCACACTGGAGAGGGTAATTGTTTGAGCTGTTTTGATTCAGCCGATGCAATTAATTCTTCGAGTAACTTCTCGTCATAATCCAACCAAGTCTCGAACCCAAACCCTTCTCGGAAAAGTCCCGGTGCAATATTTAATCCTTTCAAACAGGCTTCTAACGGTAGTGTTCCAGACCCACACATCGGATCGTAAAACATTTGATCGGGTTGCCAACCTGACATTTCAATCAAAGCTGCCGCCAATGATTCTTTCAGCGGAGCCGCTCCCATAGCTGCACGATAGCCTCGACGGTGGAGACTCTTGCCGGAGCTGTCTAGACTGACGGTGCAAGATTCGGGATTGACATGGACATTGATTTGTAAATCGGGTTCATAAATGTCTACGTCCGATCGTTCACCATGTTTTTCTTTTTGTTGATCAACGATCGCATTCTTAACTTGAAGTGCGGTGAAGTGCGTATGGTTAAGTTGATCATTTTTACCTGTAGCCGTGACCGCCAGCGTATTTTCAGGAGTCAAATACTCGGACCAATCAATGGATTGGATACCATCATATAGGTCTTCCGGTGTTTGACAGGGGAAATTCTTGAGCTTCATCAAAATCCGAAACGGTAGCCTAGCCCACAAGTTGACTTGGTACAGCAAGGTTCGATCGCCTTGGAATGAAACCCCACAAAATTGAGGTTCGACATTCTGTGCGCCCAGGCGTTCTAATTCCTGAGCTGCCAATGGTTCTAATCCCCGTGCCACGGTCGCAAAATAGTAATTCATTTGGGTGATTGTACTACGATCGTCGCAACATCTCCAGTCTTGTCACAAATTCATCATGCGCTTGAGAGGCAATTCCAGCTTGTAAAATCGCTAAAACTTGTTTCATATCTCCTTGAATCAGGGCCGATGAATGTAGCCACAAGCCAGGAAAAACCTGACTTCGAGTAATCCCATCTTCGTCTGGCTGCAAATGAACATATTTGCCATTTTGCAAATAAAACCAATCAATTTGCTGATCGAGAACTCGCCAGACTAAATATTCTTTGACCCCATTGCGCTCATAGGCTATCTTTTTGGGTTCTCCTAGAATTGCCGTGGTCGGCATCCAGATATAGCGTTCATCGATTGGCTGTAAAATCAAGATGTTAGCCAGCAAGCGAGGGGCCTCATGGAGAATCAGATTCACATTCCACTCGATTTACCGGATGTCCGC
>JAPLHZ010000380.1 GCA_026389365.1 Cyanobacteriota bacterium | reverse complement strand
AGGCGGACATCCGGTAAATCGAGTGGAATGTGAATCTGATTCTCCATGAGGCCCCTCGCTTGCTGGCTAACATCTTGATTTTACAGCCAATCGATGAACGCTATATCTGGATGCCGACCACGGCAATTCTAGGAGAACCTTATTTCCTCCACCATGCCGCAAACTCGTAAAAAATGCTTCACCAAAACATAGAAGCACTAGATGATAGAATTACCTGCGTAGAGAATGCCATTCAAAAAACTAATCAAAATGCCTTTGCTTTGCTCAGAACCAAAATTTTCTTAAAAGCGAAGTCAGTTTTTTGGTTGATGAAGATCATGACAGTCACAACAGTCGATCGAGTTGTTTTAGTTTAACGTCTGCCAGGAACGATCGATTTATCTGTCTGCAATGGGAGATGGAAAATTACGACAATTCCCAAGTCCAAGGGCGTTTGGCTGTAGCTTTCTCTTTAGGAAATGCCTTGCTCCAGTAGGTTGGCATTTGTTTGAGATCCACATTACCACCACTCACAATCACCCCAATTCGCGTATCTGGTTGATTAACAATACCTTCCAAAAGTGCCGTTGCCGCCAATGCCCCCGTCGGTTCCACCACAATTTTCAACCGCTCCCATAAATAGAACATCGATCGGGCGATCGCGGCATCACTCACCGTCACCATATCTTGAACTTGTTCTACAACAATGGGAAACGTTAATTCACCCAAGGATTTCGATCGGGCACCATCGGCAATAGTATTTGTTTTTTCTATGCGTTGTAATTTTCCTGACAAAAACGATCGGGTTGCATCGTCCGCTAGCTTGGGTTCAACGCCAATAATTTGACAGTTTGGTGATAAGTGATGGGCCGCTATTGCACTACCTGAAATCAAACCACCACCGCCCACACACACCAATAACAAATCCAAATCACCCACGTCTTCAATCAATTCTTTGGCCGCCGTTCCTTGTCCCGCGATAATGTCAGGATGATCAAACGGAGGAATTAGAATGGCACCCGTTTTCTCTAAAATCTCTTGTGCCACCGATTCACGGGTTTGAAGATTCCGATCGTAAAAAACAATCTGTGCGCCATAGTCACGGGTTGCATTTTGTTTCACCAAGGGCGCATCACTTGGCATGACGATCGTCACATCCATATCCAACAATTTGCCCGCCAAAGCCATTCCCTGTGCATGATTCCCTGATGAATAGGCGATCGCACCGCGTTTACGATCGATCGCATTCAGTTGTGACAATGCATTGTAAGCGCCCCGAAATTTGAATGATCCGGTGCGCTGGAAATTTTCGCATTTAAAAAAGACTTGGCTTTTGGTGCGATCGTTAATGATGGTGGAGGTCATAACGGGCGATCGGTATGCAATTCCCTTTAGCCGATCAGCCGCCCGATCGATGTCGTCATAGGAAATCGTAGACATGAATAATCCTAATTTTTATAGATCTTGTGCTTCATAGGCTTCGACAATGCGCTGCACCAAGGCATGACGCACCACGTCCGATCGATTGAAATAACAAAATGATGTACCTTCAACCTGGCCCAAAATCTTTTCTGCCGTTGATAATCCTGATACTTGACTTGGCAATAAATCCGTTTGAGTTAAATCGCCTGTCACTACCATTTTGGATTTGAATCCAATCCGAGTTAGTAACATTTTCATTTGTGCTGGGGTTGTATTTTGCGCTTCATCCACAATCACAAATGCATTGTTCAATGTCCGACCGCGCATGTAGGCGATCGGGGCCACTTCAATAATTTGACGCTCCATCAAATTAGTAATTTTTTCGGGTTCAATAAAATCATGCAGCGCATCATAGAGCGGACGAAGATAGGGATCAATTTTCTGCTGTAAATCTCCTGGCAGAAACCCCAGCTTTTCCCCAGCCTCCACCGCTGGACGGGTCAAAATAATCCGTTCATATTCGTTATTTAGTAATGCTTGAACCGCCAAAACTGCTGCGAGATAAGTTTTCCCGGTTCCCGCTGGACCAATGCCAAAGGTCAAATCGTGGTTCCGAATCATTTCAACATAATGTCGCTGACGAAATGTCTTCGTCCGAATCATTTCACCCTTACGATTTTTGCCTAAATTATCAGATTGCATGGCCTTTAAGGAAGATTCTTGACCAGATTCTAGCGCATGGGCTGCGGTCTGGAGATCGACATCTGTAATGGGTTTACCGACGCTCCAATACGGTTCGAGCGCTCTGAGAATGCGACTTGTACGATGAATTTGATTATTGGTGCCTGAAATTAAGAGATCTTGGCCGCGCATTACAATCTTCGCACCAGTCATCCGGGTCAGGGTTCGGAGATTAACTTCTCGTTCTCCAGCTAGAGCAATGGCACTGTCGATCGTCGGTAACTCTAAAGTCAGGGTATCGGGCATAGCAGCTCAAAATGAGTATAGGATTGTTGTTATCGTACCGCGTCAGCTGTGAGGCTGGGGATCTGAGGCTAGAGAATTGTCATAAAAAGCGCCCTGATCATTCAGAGCGCTTTTTATCAATTGAATTTTAATTCATGACGGTGGGGGCTTTACCGTTTTGAGTGAGTCGGATCAAGAGGAGTATTGGGCGATGCCTGGGAGTATCCTCATGAATTTCAACTGAAATAATGTGACCCGAGATTTTACCCATCCAATCCAATGTCTGACGAATGGATTAAATGTTGTTTCTACCTCGACCATCAGGACCGTCCGCGATCGGACTCACTTCTAAACCGATAAAGCCAACCCTTGATGAATTATTCTGCTGCTGCGGCTGGTGCTTCTACGGTGACCGTTTTACGAACTTTAGCCGATTCTTTAGGCAATAAGTTCGCCTTGATCAACAAGCTTCTAACGGTGTCAGTGGGCTGTGCGCCTTTTTGGAGCCAATCTGCAACCGCTTCTTCATTGAACCGAGTTTCGTTATTACGAGGATTATGGAATCCAATTTCAGCAACGGGACGACCGTCACGACGGGAAGTACTTTGAGCGACCACAACACGGTAGCTGACTTCACGTTTTTTACCCATACGCTTCAATCTCAGTTTAAGCATGGCTTATGTAGGAATTCCCAATATTTTACACAATTTGCTTGCCTAGGATAGCATAGAAAGACCTACGATCGTACGGATGAGGTTGTTGCTAAAGCGGCTGATGACTTTATTAAGATCTCTTCTTCGATCGGGCACTAAGCCTTCGCCTCAACAGATGGGACCGGACGGTTTGCGGGAATAAACGATCGATCGGCCTTTTGAGAAATAGGTTGAGGAATACGTTTAGGCATAACAATTTCAACACCATTCACCACCCCCCCAAAAAATCGAATAGTCTCCGATTCATTCAATTGTTCTATAGCCTCATTCATGACACTTTGCTGCGTAGTACCGGGACGAGTCACCAAAATCAATCCATCCGTCATCGGTTCCAAGAGCAATGCATCATTATTTTGACTCAACGCCGGGGCATCCACCACCACAAAATCAAAACGTCCACGCACATCTTCAATTAAACGCTTCACTTCATTGGATTCAAGAATTGATGAAGCTTGACGCTGAATCCCAGGACTCGGAATGATATACAAATTCTCAATCTCTGGAACAATTTGAACACAGTCATTAACGCGCGAATAATAACGCAAGGGTTCAAGCTGCTGGTCTGAATTTAATTCCACACTCACCGATCGGCTATGGGATGAACTGCGTAAATCGAATTCAATAATTAAACTACGTTTTCCAGATCTAGCCGCCGCGATCGCAAGATTATAGGCAACGGTTGACTTCCCTTCAGATCCGATCGTACTAGTGATTAAAACAATACGCGGTAACTTGCCTTCATTTAGCCGAAGATTGCTGCGGAAACGGTCATAGGATTCTCCGTAAAGTAATTCACCATGGGTTAACAATGGAATACTTTGATGCAATTCTTGAATTGGCATATTAGGCAACATTCCCAATACCAACGCATCCTGATTTTTGAGACTTTCCTGTAGATCTTCTGGGGTATACATTGTCCCTTCCAGCATATCCAATAAGAAGATAATCCCCGCACCCAAAATTAATCCACCAATCCCGCCGCCGATGATGAACAACAGTGGATTTTTAGGGGCGACGGGTTCAAGTGGTAATGCATTGAGTTGCCCCAGACTTATACTACTAACCGTTTCTGCTTCAGCCGTTCGAGCATCCACAAGTTTGGCTTGCATTTGATCATGGAGTATTTTTTTAAGTTTGAGTTGGTCTTCTAGCCGAACACGGGCAAGTTGTTTATTCGGTAGATTTTGTAATTCTTCCCGAAGCTTCACACTTGAACTCCCCACAATAGTCAATTGCCGAATCAAACTATCGCGCTGAGTAGTCAGTTCAACTAAACGCATCGCCAGTCTTTGACGCTCGGGATCAAGACTACTACTTTGACGAACATTAGCAGGGAATGGTCGTGCCACACCACCGCCACCCATCAACTCCCCCACTCGTTTCTGAAGCTGGGCTTCATAGACGTTGATTTGGGTCGTGAGTTGGATGATAGTAGGATGCTCAGGCTGTAGGTCTTTACTTGCGATCGCAAGTTGGGTTTCCAATTGGGTAATTTGGCTAGTGAGACTGCTCAGACGAGGATCTGCGCTCAGGGCCGAGGATACATAGGCTTCCTCGGCGGTCATCCCAAGCTTGCTTTGTAGACTAGCAATTTCTGCATTCAAACCCTCAATTTGAACTTGTAGGGTGCGTTGTTGATTTTCGCCCTGAGCGATCGCATTACTAATACTTCCATTTTGTGCGGCAATTAATGCTGGGCCTTCAGCGCGATCGTAGGCTTCTAGGTTTTGTTCGGCAATTGTCAATTCTCCCCGAACTTTCGGCAATCGTTGATTCAGCGACTTCATCACTTCATTCAAACGCGCTGTATTTCCGCCTTTACTCCGATCGATCGCACTTTGTGAAAGCCGTTCAACAACTTGTTTCGCCCGATTTTGATTAGTATCTTTATATTCCAACTTAACCCGTTCTGTATTACCTGTCGGCGCTTTTTTATCTTTAGCGCCTGCGGCTGTCGGCAAACTAACCTTAAGACTTCGCATCATCACCCGAGCCTCAAGCCCCACTTCCTTAGCGGTTCTAGTAATAATTTCATCACTCAAAATCGCATCTGCCGTAATACTCTCAATCGGTTGCCGCACTTCTGTCCCTGTCGCTGAAAAAATAGTCGTCGGTCGATTTCCCACCAGCGTCGCTTCTACCGTATACACCGGAGCCGGAGCCGGAATAGAAAGCGCTAAACTGCCCCCCGCTAGCCCCAAAACTAATCCAGTCGGTATCAACCATTTATAGCGATCGACAGCCAGAAAATAACGCTTAATAAGAGGAGATGCCATGGGAGAATGGGGAATAAAGAATTGAGAATGAAGAGGAAAGAATCAAAAATACAAAGAATTAAAAATACCAAGAATTCTCACTTCTCAATTCTCTACTGTCCTGTTGGACCAAATAGGCTTGAAGTGCTTTTGCTTAGCTCCCTGAAGAATAACGTGAATCCTAGGACATCGCGAAATGGCTGGGTAAATACATTCAGGGCATAAGTGATTCTACCCACAAAATTACGGCCAATTACAATCACATCGCTATCTTGAAGTGCGATATTTTGTTTTGGATCACCCATCAGCGCATCTTTTCCATTCACTTCAAAAGTGATTGCTTTTTGCTGAACGGCATCAAACCGAATAACCGCGACGCGAGCTAGATTGGCTTGGTCTGGATTCAGACCGCTTTTTGCCAACGCATCCACAAACTTACTTCCATTGGGCACCGGGACTTCGGTTAAACCACCTCGGGCATAGCTAAGAATTCTAATGGTGAGGATAGGTTTGACTAAGGTCGATCGGGCGACAATCGACCGATCGTAATCTCCTACTTTTGTTGGGTCTAGGGCCGGAATCACTATCACGTCGCCATCTTGTAGCCGCAAGTCTGGCAATGCTGAGCCATTTTTAAGGGGGGTATACAAGTCAATATCTTGCTCTTTTGTGGTGCCATTAGTGAAGGTTCGTCGGACTTTCACAGCTCGCAAATCACCCCGTTCAGTGGTCCCGCCCGCCGCGAGTAATACCGACGAAACTCGACCGCCACTTTGTAATAATGGATAAAGACCGGGTTTAGCAATTTCACCCGAAATCGTGACTTGGACCGGGCGAGGAGTCGAGAGGGAAAGAAGGACGATCGGATTAATAATATAGCGACTTACCGCTTGACGGACGCGCTCTTGAGCTTCATCAATGGTTAAACCCTGTAGCGAAATTTTGCCCAACACGGCATGGGTTACTTTACCTTGTTGATCGATCGCCGCCTGAAAACTCAAATCTTGAAACCGCTGCACATACACCGTAATCACATCCGTCGGACCCAGACGATAGATGCTGAAGGGGGAGGGTTGCGGCACGATCGGATCGGGAATCATGCCAGGAATTGCCACATCAGACTGTACGCTCGGCTTAGTTTCCGAAGGCAATTCACCCCGATCGCGCAGTCGTTGGCGAGCTTGCTCTAATAATTGCTGGGCGCTGGCTCCTGGTGGCTTAACATCTGACTGAACATCCGGCGGCATGGCCGTTTGGGCGATCGCACTAGGGACGATTCCGTGAACGAGTAAGAGTGAAAGCAGAACGGATACACGTTTCATGGGGGCGGGCGAATAGTGAATTATCAGGTAGGTGCTTGGGGACGTAGGGCTTGGTTGGCAAGCTGTAATTGGATGGTTTTGGCGAGTTCGGTTAGACGATCGCGGTATTTATTCAGATCGTCAAGCGGTTCCATGGGGAACAAAATTGCGACAGCAACCCAGGGCTGACGTTGGCCTTTGAGTTGGGCAATACGATCGGCAACATACCAATGGCTAGGGTTAGGATGCCCACCATCGCTCCAGGCATACCACTCCAATACAGCGTAGGTCCGTTTTGCAGTCCAGGCTCGGAATATTTTTGCTGTGACAGAACTTGTAACAGAATTTGTGACAGAACCATTGCTATCGGCAAGTTGGACATCAAACGATTGTTCTCCGTCCGAATCAGTCTGCCAGTGCTGAATTCCATTGATTTCAGACCATTCAATCTGAGGCTGATCTTTGGGTCCATTTTGAGTAAATAGAAATAGGCTAGCGTCTTCATTGCGATCGTTTTTGATCTGTTGAATCGACCAAAAATGTCCGTCTAAAGTCACTGTGCGCTGTTCTTGGGTCGGCCAACCGGGAACTTGAAGGCCTTGTTTACGAATGACTCTGAGTTGAGTGAGGGCTTTGACAGCGGGTGGATTTTGCCATTGCCATTTACCCGCTAAATAACCAGGGACTGCTCCGATCGTCAGGATGATTGTCAGGAACAGTAAAAGTATAATTCGAGTGACACGATCGGGGTTGGAAAGAGTTGCCATAGGAGTTAAGTGAGGAAGGTTTAGAGAACGGAATTTTGACGTGTAAAGCCTATGAAGATGGTTGAAAACGAGATTCAAATTTCCCAATCCACCACACCAATATTCCTAGAAGTCCGGCTGAATAAAGATCGCCGCCCCAACTGTCATGCAACCAGACAAATAGTGCATCTTGGCCCGTGCCATGAAAATAAGTCAGGATAGTATTGCGAATAATATTGCCGACGACGCTGAGTCCAGCAGCGCAACTTATGAAAAAGAGGACAAACTTACGGCGCTGGTCTAACCCTGTCCAGTTCAGTAATAGCAGCGCGATATAAACACTGGTAAACATCATTTTCAATCCAGCACAGTAGGGCGCGACCTCGACTTGTCTGCCATTCAAATAAATATAAAACTGATCGACCGTAACCGGAAACCCGAGCAGTTTTAGAATGATGCCCGCAATATTGGCAATCAATATTTGCAAGGGGGCCGTGAAAGGCGCAACTAAATAGGGCAATTCATTGGGGGTCGCTAGCCAGAGCAAAAGCATCGGAAACCCTAGAATGCGAAGTCCCACCCGACCCTTAAAGGTGAGAATTCCCCCTGTTAACATTAAAGGTAGTGAGAGATTGACGGGTTCGGCAAGGTTGCTGAGATAGAGAATGCCTGCGATCGCACAAACCGCTGTCCCCAAAAGTTGATCGCGGCCCGATGCGGTTAGTGACATAAATTTCGATCGGGATTGCCATGCCAAATACATCGCAAATGGAATACCAATCATGCCGTGACTGAAATATTCATGTTCAATGCTAATGGACTTAAACAACCAACCATGTACCCAATGAGCTAACAGCGGCACATACATCAGTGACAGAATTAAGGCGATCGCCCCGGTTATCCAAGGAAATTGTTTGGCATTGAATTTGCCATTAAGCTTGTCATTAAAGAACGATCGGGGATTAAACGAAAGGTCACGCATAGCAAACCAAAGTAGTAATGAGGGGATTAAGAGCTATTGAGAAATTGACGGAAGATTTGTCGGGATTATGCGGGAATTAGTAGCTCAACGGGCTGAACGATCGCATCCGTCAGAATATCCGTCAGAACACTGGCCACTTGTTCAACTTGCAATCTTGTCATTCCCGGAAAAATAGGTAACGACAGAATCTCTGATGCCAGTTTTTCAGCCACCGGGAAATCACCTTGACGATAGCCAAGAAATTGAAAGCCCGGTTGGAGATGACAGGGCAATGGATAGTGAATTCCAACCTGGATACCGCTGGCTTCTAGATGGGCTAGGAGCTTGTCACGATCGAGATTGCAGGTAAAATTCGCTTCGCCAGATTGAACCACACGGACAATATATAAGTGGTAAACATGTCCCATCCCAACATGGTTTTTCAGGGGCGAAATACCTTGACGAATGAGTGGTTTCAACGCCTGTTGATAGTGAGTGGCGACAGCATTACGTTCTTGATTCCATCGGGCTAGATGGGGCAGCTTGACTTGTAAAATTGCGGCTTGCATGGTGTCGAGACGACTGTTGGTGCCGATTTCGGTATGAAGATATTTTTTTGGTGCGCCATAATTCCGCAGGGTTCTCATTTGACGAGCAACTCCTTCGTCCCGTGTGACAAACATCCCACCATCACCCATGGCCCCTAAATTTTTACTTGGATAAAAGCTAAATGCTGCGCCGATGCCAATTGACCCGGCCCGGTAGCCTTCTCGCTCGGCTAGGTGGGATTGGGCCGCATCTTCAAAAATCAGAAGATCGTAAGTGGAGGCTAGATTAATCAACAGCGTCGGAGAGACCATTTGGCCATAGAGATGGACCGCAACGATCGCCCTTGTAATAGGAGTTATGGCCCGTTCTGCGGCAGCCAAATCAATTAGACCTGTGCTGGCTTCGCAGTCTACTAAAATCGGTGTGGCACCCGATCGCAGCACCCCAATCAGGGTTGCAATAAAGGTATTGGCTGGCAAAATCACTTCGTCACCTTTGCCAATTCCGCAGGCTTGTAGTCCTAGGGCGATCGCATCAGTGCCAGAGGCCACTCCAACCCCGTAGGCCACTCCGCAGGCAGTTGCGAAATCCGCTTCAAAGTCTTGAACAGCTTGGCCCATAATGTAATCCCCTCGGCGCATCACACCAAGGACGGCAGCTTCGAGTTCGGCCTGAATCATCTCGTGCTGACGGGTAATATCGGCAAAGGGAACGATCGGGGTTTTCATGATGGGCGGCTAGCTGAAGATTGGGTGCACTGAGCAACAAGACGCTTTAACACCCTAGACCTAAGATTTAGAGGTTTGGATTTAAAGGTTTCAAGTTGCCCCTAGAGTGCCCGCTGTCCGAGTCATGTCACCAGATCAATCCTCTTTCCTAACTATCTTTATCTCTTTTCTAAC
Organism: Cyanobacteriota bacterium; assembly: GCA_026389365.1. Taxonomy (GTDB): domain Bacteria; phylum Cyanobacteriota; class Cyanobacteriia; order Leptolyngbyales; family Leptolyngbyaceae; genus JAAFJU01. The sequence continues at coordinate 6,101 of JAPLHZ010000380.1, read as the reverse complement.
TATCTTTATAAAGTCTGAACTCCTTTTAGGCACTGCGCCAAAGCTTAATGAACTGGTCCATCGTTTGGGGTGGAAGTTGTTTCTGGAGATCCTGAAGCGCTTTATCTTGATGAGGTAAGGCTTTATAACTTTTACAGACATTGGTCAGGAGCAAGGTGGCCGTGGCCATGGGAGAGGTTGGCCCCACTTGTCGCCATTCCTGAGCAAAGGTCTGCATGATGGCTGGGGCGATCGCTTGATTGAGCCAATTTAGGGCTTTATCTTGGTGCGCTAAAGATTTATAGCTTTTACAAACATTGACTAGAGTTGAAACTGAGGCGACTGCGGCAGTACCATTGGACATGAGAGCCGACCAAGTACGTCCGCCCACAATGCCGTCGGGGAGTAGACCAACTGATTTTTGGAAATTTATCACAGCTTGTCCAGTGCGTGGCCCAAATTGACCATCGGCAATGCCAATATTTGCGCCTTTAGCATTGAGTAAGGTTTGTAGTTCAGCGACAATTTTACCCGATCGGCCTTGGCGTAACGGTGCTTTGGAGTTGAGTAAGGTTTGTAAGGTGTCGAGATCGCCATTGAAATTATTCATATCACAGGCTCCCGAAATCCCAGGAACGCTGCCCGATTCGCTGTATTGATGAAAGGTCCACGATTTCCAGCCGCCTGGGACCCACGGATTATTGGTCTCGTAGTGGGCAATCCAAAGGCGATAGTTGGCACCCAGACGAGGCGTATTTTTTAGGGTTGCGTCCCAAAAGTTGGGGTAGGTGTAGATGATTGGACGACGACCGATCGAAGCTTCAACGGTATCGAGCCAGATCCCGGCCTGATTAATCACAGTGTCTGGATCTAGGCCATAGCTTTTTTCTAAATCTAATACGGGAGGAAGATCGTTGGTTTCCCAAGTCGATCGGGTCAAGTCTAGAAAGTTCTTGGCTTGGACTTTTGGATCTTTGCTAGCGATAAAAAAATGATAGGCACTGCGAATAACCCCGACGCTACGCAAGCCCGCCCAGTTCTTCGCAAACATTGGGTCTCGACTTTCCACGCCTTCGGTGGCTTTGACAAAGCAGTAAGTCACGCCACTATCCGCAACTGCTTTCCAATTAATGTCACCTTGATATTCAGAAACGTCAATTCCTTTCAACATCAGATCCTCCCCCGCTTCGCTTAACTTACGCCTTATTCTACACAGTTGCTCTGATATCTCCCAATTTTATAGCTCTAGAGGATTGCTTCAAGGTATAACAGAGGCAGTAATTCTCAATATATTTTAGTAGCGATCGGGAGTCAGAACTTATGGTCTTTAATGCAAGTGTTTTAGGCTTAACCACAATACAGCGCGGGACGCAAAATGATCTTGCCTTAGCTTGGCAACGTTTTTTACGGGATAAAAGCTTGCCCGTGGGGACCCCTGATGGAGACTTTGGTAAAGCTACTGATGCGGCAACTCGCACCTATCAAACCAATAATAAATTGCCCGTGACGGGAATTGTTAATGCTGCGACCTATCAAGTAGCACTGCAACAAAATTTCATTTTTTATGTGGCAAACCTAACTGCATCCAAACTTTTACAAGCGCTGAACTATAGCGTGGATGAGGTGAAAGATTTGCAACGATCGCTGAACATAATCGGCAAACTCACTCCCGCTCTTCAAATCGACGGAGACTTCGGGACCAACAGCACGCGAGGCATGGTAGAGGTTTATAGAGGGCTTGATACCAAATTCCGATCGGCCTTAGCAGCACAATTATCACCCGCGACCAAGAAGAAGATTGGTACAGATTTTGAACCTGGCCTTGATATTCTGACGGAATTTTCCAGGCGTTTACGCCAACGTCTCAGCGGCAAAGAATGGATCGAGTTTAAACGTGCTAGTAGTTCTCTAGATGATCTCGCATCGCCATTTCGTCAAAAAGCTAGAGCCTTTTTAAAAGCAGTTGAAGATGCAGGCGCAATTGTCAAAATAAACAATACCCTTCGACCGCCAGAACGGGTTCATTTAATGCATTATTCCTATCGCGTGTCGGCTGAAGGCCTAGCTCCGCAAGATGTTCCGACGTTTCCTGGGGTGAATATTGAATGGGTTCATTACACGCCAGCTCTGTCGGTTAAGAGGGCAAAGGAAATGGTAGAAGCTTATGATATTGCATTCCGACCCGCATTACGATCGAACCATACTATTGGCTATGCGGTTGATTGCGAAATTGATTGGAGCAAATCGATTCGAGTCAAAGATGGAAATGGTAAATTTGTTCAATTGGATGGTCCCGGTGAAGGCTGGAAGGATGAGGATTTATGGGCAGTAGGCGAAACCTATGAAGTCTATAAATTGCCTGCCGATGCCCCGCATTGGTCTATTGATGGCTATTAAATCTTAATTAGTTGCTAGTAGTCTGTATCAATTTCGTTCGATCGGGTGCTATGAAAGTGGGTGTAATCAATATAACGATCGCCCACTTGATCGATATAGATAATATCTATGAATTGATGATCCCAAAGAATATCGTTAATATCATAACTATTGCGGACATGAATGTTATAACTCACAGTCTCATCAATTCCTGCAATCGAAATAATCAATTGCCCATTGGACGATCGAAACTCTTCGGCAGTCACATTATAGAGCGGGCTAGCTGAATCAATAGTATGCATAATATTCCAGCTTAAAGCAAAACTTGGAGTATGGGCACGAGACAACCCCAATGAATAAAATCGTCGCATTCGACTCCCTTCTATTGTCATTTCGTCACGGGTAAAGTAGAGCTGGGCCTGCGCTTCAACAATATGATTGCTGCGTTCATTGGCGGCTCGTAACATCAATGTGGGGATACCATTGTACGTGGTAATCAAAGCATGATCACTGAAAATTACCCGTGCCGATGGCCGTGAAAATCGGGAGAATCCGAGTCCTGTGATAATGGCAATACTCAACAAGCTCGTGATTGATTCTATGGTGACAATGATATTGGCGTAGGGCGTTTTGGGTGACATAACGCCATATCCAATGGATGAAAACGTTTGCACACTGAAGAAGAATGAATCCTCAAAGCTTCCTGTCCTTGCGCCCACGATGCAATCGCCGCCCATTAAATATAATGTCGCGAACCCACCATTGAGACATAGGTAGCCGATCGCAATTAACAGAAAAAATGTGCCCCAAGAAACTGACAGCATCAAATGATACGGGTCTCGCCAATATTGTTGCCATATATTCCCAGTATCGATACTGAATTTTGCTCCATGACGGGCAATGCGGACAGGGCGTTGATGGCGACGGCTAAAGGATAGGGGAGACTTCATGGAGTGCAACAGATCAGGACTTCTAGGTACATCGTAAGTTTTTTAAGCCGTCTGTGCTAACTTCCTGAAAAGACAGACCATAATAGTCTGGGTTAATTTATTGAGAATATTGTTATGGCTAGAACTGCAAGTGAATACGCCGTCCATCTGTTAATAGCAGGCGGCCACCGAGAAGAGGTTCGTTTCCCTGCACTGCAAGACTTTCAGAGGTGGTATACCGCCGAGGTTCAGGCCAAAGCGAACTCGAATGATTTTGTGCAGGTGCCGATTAAGAATATTCAAGGCGAGTACATGGTCATCCGTCCATCGTCGATTTTAGGGATTCGGGTGGAACCGATTTTCTCTGGCAGCGTCGATCGGTATAGTTGAGAATGATCCCCCTCACTCCCTTAAAAGGGCGGATCAGAATTTAACTCATAGTCCCCCTTCATAAGGGGGATTTAGGGGGATCGGGACTTGAAATATTAGCCCAACCTTTAAGATCGTATTTAAGTCATGAAATTGGGTAAGAGGAGCAACGGAATGAAGCAATGGAATCATGGGGCCAGGGTCGCCGGAGGCTTTGTTCTAACGGCCATTGTCGCTGTTACTCCGGCTTGGTCTAGAGGTGTAAGGTCAGCCCGGTGCGAAGTTCCACCAATCCCATCGCCAGTTCCCAGCCCTAAAGCCTCTCCTGATGCCCCGGCGCTCCAACGCTTGACGACAGCACCAACAGATCTGGGGTTCGATCGTGCTCTCTTTGGTCTAGATAACGATCGATCGGCATTACTGAAATCAATCGATCGGAGCCTTAAGTATTTGCAAACTGATGCCGCAGATCGCGCCTATGCTAACTATCCGATCGTTGGTGTGACGAGGGGCCGGGTGTTGCGATCGTTGCGACGGTTTCGTATTTTAGCCCAAACCAGCAAAACACCTGAACAATTGCAACAACGGGTGATTCAAGAGTTCGATTTTTATGAATCTTCGGGCAAAGATGGCAATGGGATTGTTGACTTTACCGGATACTTTGAACCCGTGTATGCTGCGAGTCGTAAGCCCAATGCAATGTTCCGCTATCCGCTGTATCGTCAACCTAGTGGATTTTCAAACTGGCCAAAGCCTCATCCAACTAGATCGGAACTTGAAGGCAATGACGGATTAAGTGCCCAACAAGGCCAACTCAAGGGTACAGAATTGGTCTGGATGAACAATAGGCTTCAGGCATTTCTAGTTCAGGTCCAAGGTTCGGCACGGCTGTCCTTGACGGATGGAACGACCATGGCGATCGGGTTTGATGGGAATACGGATTATCCTTATATTGGAATTGGGCGAGAATTGGTCAAGGAGGGCAAGTTTAAATTAGATGAACTAACATTGCCGAAAATTTTGCAATATTTCCAAGATAATCCAGCCGATCTTGATCTCTATTTGCCTCGAAACAATCGCTTTGTCTTTTTCCGCAACACCCAAGGCGCACTCGCAACAGGCAGTCTAGGGCTTCCCGTCGCCGCAAACCGAAGCATTGCTACAGATAAGAAAAAAATGCCACCGGGCGCACTCGCCTTGATTGATACTGAGTTGCCAAACAATGAGTTAACTCCAGAGCGGGTTGGACAGTTTGTTTTGGATCAAGATACGGGCGGTGCGATCGTGGGTCCGGGCCGGGTTGATGTATTTATGGGAACGGGCGATCGAGCAAAAGCAAAAGCTGGATTGGTCCGATCGATCGGAAAACTCTATTACTTGCTGCTGAAATAAATAGAGTTTAAAAAAACTGCCAAAATACCTATTACTTTGCCTAATTTCAGTATCCTCAGAGGGTAGTAAATCCCCCAAAAACAATGAATTAACTATCAAAAATTAATTTTAATATTTTTGCCCCAATCCCTTTATTCCTTAGATTTAGGGGTTATTTAAACCAACATCCATTGAAATGTCTTGGCATGATAATTAAATTTGAATATCCTTCTAAAACGGTATTCCGGGCTTATTCTCAACTGATGAATGGGTATCCCTTGTGGGTAATTTTCAATCAGAATCAAAATCGTCATGATGTAATCAATTAAACATTTTACCCCCAATACTGTAAAGAAGCATATGCTAAGTATTGATACTAAACAAAAGAGGATTTATGGACTCGTGGTTAATCTAATCATTAATCCAATAGTTCGCTGACTAGTTTAATAAAACTGATTTAGATAAATAACTCAGATGCTCGCGCCCCTTACGTTTGGGCACAGAAAGCTATATTAATTACTGATGGCTGACAAGTTAAGCATCTAGCTGGTTTGTCAATTGCTACCCATAGTGTTTGGTTTAACGAGTTGACTAAATGTGGAAAATTTCAAAATGTAGTTATAGTAGTGTTTATACTTATGAAGTGCAAAATCCTTAGTGAATGCTTCTTCCAGCTAAGTAATTAGCTCCTTGACAACTAACTTTTTCCTTAATCTGTTAGGTGCCTATTTAGTAATACTTACTAGGAAATACAGTCATTTAATCAGTGTCTATTTTCGTTAAGAATTAACCATATTCACTATCGTTTAGTCTGTTGCTAATCTACAATCGTAGATGTGTTATTCAGTAGTGCTGATTACGGCAAAACTCAATCATGCAAGAATTTTTATTGTGCTTATGTGAACTCTAGATTTTTGAATTGGGTATCCTAATATTTGGTAAGCCTTCCAGGGGGTAACGAAGAATTAACGTTTCAGACCAGTTTTTGAGGTTAGATTTGAAATTATGATTCAAGCACCTCAGATCGACGGAATTGAAATAGACCCACCAGACTGGGCAAACACCCCAGCGAGTATT
>JAPLHZ010000264.1 GCA_026389365.1 Cyanobacteriota bacterium | reverse complement strand
GGCTTTGAAGGAAGCCGTTACTCTGCGATCAGTGGTAGAGCCTGCCTACCTAGCAAAACCGCTTTCTGCCAGAAAATGAAGAAAACCAGCTAGCTGCAAGGCTTCTGGTTTCAGGATTAGATCTCAAATGGGTTCTATAGCTCATTTTCATGATGTCAAACCTTATCTAGGACCTTAGTATTCTGAATTTAGCTCATTAGACTAATTTCCGATAGCATCTAGTGATGAAGCACGATCGATTTTAGTCACTTGTGCATTGGCAATGGGAGATTTACTGTCCGCCGAAACTCAGGCAAACATCATTGTTAATCGATCGCCTAATTTAAATAGTCTTACCCTACAAGCATTAGTGGAAGAAGCTCAGGGAAAACCAAGTTCAGTAGAGACCTTTAGACTTGCAATTCAAACTGAAGAAGTCGGTGAAGTTGGTCCGTCTGCCTTGGTGCGAGTGATGTTAGGTCGGCATTTCTATAATCAAGGCAAACTCGACCAAGCCGAATCTTTATATCAAGAAGCCTTACGAATATTGCCGCGCTATCCTTTAGCATTAATCAATTTAGCAAGCGTTCAAACTCGCCGTGGACAATATGCAGGAGCCGATCGGACCTATGATCAGATAATTGCCTATTCACAGCAATCGACAAATACTTATGATCACACCATTTTTCGAGGTAAAGCTAGACTCAAACAATTGCAAAATCAACCTTACAATGACCTATTACAAAAAGCAGAAACTCTCCTGCGCCAAGATACCAATGCAGGCCATGCCAATGGAGCCTTTGGTCATCGGCGAGAATTAGCACAATTGCTTCTCGATCGTCGCCAAAACAATGACTCAGCGGAAGCTCTAGCATTGATGCAAGAAGAAATAAAAGTACGCCATGATTCTCAAACCTATGCTGTTTTAGCTAGAGCATTTGTGGCGAACGATCGGATTTCTGAAGCTAGAGAAGCCATACAGATTGCACTTAATTCCGGTATTAAAAGTGCTGGAATATTTAAACAAGCTTCAGATATTGAACAACGATTAGGCAATATTGAACAGTCGAAGATTTACAGCACCAATTCTCAAAATATCGATCCAGACTTTGAAAAAAGTCTACAGGCTTTACAAATTAATTTTTAATTTAGGAGAATATTATGCGACATTCGATATTAGGATTCATCAGTTTAGTTGGTTCATGTTTCCTATTCCCCGTAATAGCTAAGGCTGAGATTGGTAACCGTTTTCCCACGATTATTCCTAATAGTATTGAAGACTCTGCCTGCTATTTCAAATCTAGTGATGGCCGGACGATCGCACTCAATTCTATCTGTGGTTATAAAGAACCTAATGAAAAGAACACCACCGATCGTTCCCAAGCTTCCAATAGTACTAGCTCAAATGTGATTGCGCCGCCTATCCCTAGTCCAGAATTTCGTCCGATCGCAGGCGCAAATCCGGGTAATCCATTTGGTAATAATTCTGGCAATAGATCTAATCAATGCTACATCGTTGATTCTGAAGGAAACTCTTGTAATTCTAATCCATAGTAAACCTCAATCGTAAACCCTGTATCAAGTAAACCCTGTATCATCATGAAAAAGCTGTTTCTCCGATCGTGCCTTCTACTACTCTCATTCATCACCTTTCTCGGTATTCACTTACTAACAGCAAGCTCCAGCCAAGCACACTGGGCCGATCTCGCATCGGCTGATATTAAAATTAATCTGACTTCAGCCCAAATGCTCTTAACCATTCCCACCGGATTAGTTGCAAAAGCCGACACCGATCGTAATGGCAAACTATCTACTACAGAAATTGATTCAAATCAGGTTTTACTACAAGATTTACTAGGTGAAAAGATTCAAATCATTAACGATCGGAATCAACCTGGAGCATTACAAATTTCCTCAGCTACAGCCTTGCCTAATACACTCTCTAGCAGTTCTAACGATCGCAGTACCATTCAACTTACCTATTCATGGCCCGCTGAAACAAGCGGTGTAAAAATTCATTATGGACTCTTTGAACCCGGCATTCAAACGGCCCGTTGCATCACTACAATAGCTCATAATAAAACAGTAAAAAATGTAATCTTTAGTCCTGAAAATCAAGATGCCACATCATTTCCTAATTCACCTTTAAATTCATCTAGTGTATGGGTCACGCTCATTGGTGCATTTCTTTGGGGCGGTGCTCATGCAATGTCTCCAGGCCATGGCAAAACCTTAGTCGGAGCCTATTTAATGGGCGAAAAAGCAACGGTACGTCATGCATTGTTTCTAGGCTTGACGACGACGGTGACGCATACGTTGGGTGTATTTATATTAGGCGGTGTAACGCTCTTGGCCTCTCGTGCATTTTTTCCGGAACAGATTTTTCCCTGGTTGAGTCTGATTTCAGGGCTGCTGGTCGTCACGATCGGGGGTAATCTCCTGCGCGATTGTCTAAATAAACAAATATATTCACAATCGCATCACCACCACTCCCATGATGATTCACATGGCCATTCCCACAGCCATGATTCACCCCATCACCATCATTCCCACGGTCCTATTCATTCTCATGTACCAGCAGAAGGCGATGTTAATTTAAAGAGTTTACTTGCATTGGGAGTATCGGGTGGATTAATTCCTTGTCCATCAGCACTGCTATTATTATTGAGTTCGATCGCATTAGGTCAAGTCGGTTACGGATTAATTCTAGTCCTTTCGTTTAGCCTAGGACTAGCAGGCGTTTTAACTGGATTAGGCTTGTTACTAATCTATTCAAAATATCTATTTAAGCGACTTCCGATCGAAAAATGGACCGACCAAAAGTCATTCCAGCTAAAATGGATCATGAATGTTATTCCGATCGTAACCGCAACCGCAATAACATTTATTGGATTAATCATTTCAATACAAGCCCTCTGGCAAATCGGAATGAATCAAGAACCTCGCCGCAAGCGGACGAGGTATGAAACAGCCACTTTTGGGTTTCTTCAGACGTCCCAAGGGACGGGGAATTTACCCGTGACAGATTAAAATGTCCTAATGTACAGATAATTTTTTCACCATTAACACCGAGATCACCATGCCTCAATTCTCAATTCTCAATTCCGCATTTCTCGCAATGCATATCCCCGATGGGTTTCTGAGTTTACCCGTCTTAGGCGTGACGTGGATAGGTGCGATCGGCCTTATTGCAATCTCGCTAAAGCAAGTTGAATCTGACTACCAAGACCGCGCCGTACCGCTCATGGGCGTTTGTGCCGCATTCATCTTTGCCGCCCAAATGATCAATTTCCCCATTCCCGGCGGAACATCAGGTCATTTACTCGGGGGAACATTAGCGGGAGTATTACTCGGACCTTGGGCGGGTTCTTTGGTAGTGTCGATTGTCTTTATGGTCCAGGGATTCGTATTTCAAGATGGTGGAATTACCGCAATGGGGGCAAACATTTTTAATATGGGATTGATTGGAACTTTTGGCGGATATTACTTATTTCGTACTGTTCGGAATCTAGTGGGTCAGGGACTCAGAGGAATTGTCGTCGGTACTGCGATCGCATCCTTGTTCAGCGTGGTTACTGCTTCTGCGATTGCGGCCATTCAGCTAGCAATTTCTGGCACGGTACCATTGCTTATTGGAATGACGGCAATGGTCGGATGGCATGTAATGATTGGCGTTGGGGAAGCATTGGTGACAGTTGCCACGGTGACATTCATTTGGCGATCGCGACCTGATTTACTTTATACCTCATCTAAGAAAATGAATTCCGAGCTGTTACGTTAAATTTATCACATTAAACCTTTACGCTCAACCCAATGGAGATTTTATGCATCGTTATTCCACCACTCAAAACAATCGAATCTTTATCCTCACCGGACTTTCAATAGCACTCATAGTTGCCGTATTAGTATCACCCTTTGCTAGCAAGAATCCCGATGGACTCGATCGGGTCGCCCAAGATCTAAACTTTGAGTCAAAATCAGAAAAAGATCCTATCGCTAAAAAATTGCCATTCTTTTCAATCTTTGAAGAATACACAATGCGGGGCGTTCCAGAATCCGTGGCGACACCACTCGCGGGACTTGTTGGCACGATCGCAACTTTTGGGCTATCTATGGCATTAGGTAAACTCACCACTCGTCAACGGCGTATATCTCAAGATGATTCGACATTAAAATAGACTATCAAAATAGGTCATCATGCCCCATTCCCACAGCCATAGTTTTCATTCTCATACTGACCATCATGATAGCAATCATAGCCATTCACATAATACGATCGCCCCCACGACTCGCATTGTTTGCACCTTAATCATGGTAGTTGCGATCGTTGCCACTCCTGATGCCCATTGGTTAACATGGCTTATTTATGGCTGTGGGATTATTGTGTTGTTAGGTATGAGTCAAGTTGATTTGTTCAAGCTCTATCAACGCCTTGCCGTAGAATCAATATTTGTGAGTGTTTCGGTATTAGGAATTTTATTTCGTGATGGTGAAGGAATTGTTTGGCAGTGGGGATTCTTAAAGATTACCCTAACAGGGCTTTTAGTCTTTGGGAGTGTCTTGTGTAAACTCGGATTAACATTAGTATTGATGAATTTACTCACATTGACTATTCCAATTCCAGTTTTACTTCAAAACCTAAGTATTCTACGAGTGCCTCCATTATTGATCGCAATTCTGGGTTCAATGTATCGCTATTTAGACCTACTCGTTGAAGAATTCACCGTCATGCGACGAGCTGCAATCGCCCGCAACCTGTTGGCTGGGAAACGCTGGCAACGATTGGTAATTGGAAACATGATTGGATCGTTGTTTATTCGGACCTACGATCGGGGCAACCGCATTCATCAATCTATGGTGTCACGCGGTTATCAAGGCGCATTACCATTGCCAAAATCACCAAAAATCCCCTGGCGCGATCGACTAGCGTTTGGATTTACTCTTTCATTTGCAATATTTGGACAACTAGCATTTTATCATTAGCATCATGCACCATAACTCAATTTCGATTCAAAATCTAAACTATAGCTACCCCGATAAGACCCAAGCTCTCAAGGGGATCTCTTTAGATATTCATGCGGGTGATTGTGTTGCACTGATTGGCGCAAATGGCTCTGGAAAATCGACATTACTACAGCATTTGAATGGGATCTTATTACCTCAAACTGGGACTATCACGATCGGTCATTATCCAATGGAATCCAAGTATCTCCGGGAAATTCGTAATTTTGTCGGCCTAGTTTTCCAAAACCCTGATGATCAATTATTTATGTCAACAGTTTGGGAAGATATTAGTTTTGGACCCCTTAATCAAAGTATTCCGCAGGACATTATAATTGATCGATGCGAACAGGCGATCCATGCAGTGGGTCTAGATATGAAAGACTATGCCCATCGTAATCCTGGCAATCTTTCAGGTGGCGAGAAAAAACGAGTTGCGATCGCGGGAATCCTTGCTATGCAGCCACAAATCATTGCTTTCGATGAACCGTCTGCCCAACTTGATCCCCGATCGCGTCGTCAATTCATTCATTTATTACAATCATTGCCCATTACTCAATTGATTGCGACCCATGATTTAGATTTAGCATTAGAACTTTGTAGCCGAACCATTATTTTAAGTCAAGGTGAGATTGTTTATGATGGTCGAACCGAAGATGTGATGTATAATTCGGAATTTTTACATCAACATTCATTGGAGCCACCTTTAAGCTATTCTCGGCCCTATTGCGATCGGATAATTGACAAAGATTTAGATGATATTGGGTAAACTAACTTTAGAATTTGCATCTTATTCCATAACCTTGACATAATTTTATAGCTTCCGGATCCTTCCATCACTCGGATCCTTCCATCACTCGGATGAACCGCAATAGATGAACCAGATCGCCCAGCAAAATCAAACTGCATTGTCTCAACTCTACGATCGCTATGCCCAAATCATTTACTCGATCGCTTACCGCAGTCTAGGTTCTTGACAAGGACATAGATAAGGACATAGATTATATTGAATAATATAAATTATAAATATATAGCTATAGCCAGTGAAGTTAGGACGCAGCAAGAGCAAGAACGGAGTCTATAGCATCATGAAGATTAGGTGAATCCCTTAGGAGTTTACGGATACGAGATTTCAGCCAAGCCCAACAGTTTTCAATACGGTTAAGG
>JAPLHZ010000182.1 GCA_026389365.1 Cyanobacteriota bacterium | reverse complement strand
GGCCATCTTCAATTCCTTCGCCATTACGTTAGCCAGACGCGGAGGCTACCGTACCGTACCGGATGCCCTCAGAGCTTGGGCTAATATGCTCGACAATGTTTATCTTTTCTTTGTATGAAACCACCCTGCCTAGCCCCCTTGAGGGGGGACATGAGTGGATTGAGATTGTTAGGGGAAGTAATTTCTACTGTTTCAATTTCAATACCAAGGAGAGAGAGCGATCGGCGAAATTCTTCAGCGATATATTTAGTGGGTTGTTGCACCGAAATTCCCACAGGCTCAGGCTCCCCGCCAACACGAAGCTGCCCTGTGACCCGTACTACTCCAAGTTCCGGCTGGGCAACATTTACAAATTCAGGCTGATCGATCGCAACGGTTTTTGTTTGATTTTCAATTCGATAACGGTTATTATTCTCCATGTCATCCCATTTCACAATCAATGGTTGTCCAGCGATCGCAGGAGTCAACGTGAGGCCGATCGCATTTTCATTCAGAATCAATCCATTAATCGGCGGCGCATAATCCGCTTGAACATCATCCCAACCCCAGCGGGAATTTAGCCATTCTGCACCATAGTACCCATCGTCTAACGTAAGTCTTTTAATCTGTTTGATATTGCGCTCTTTAAGCAATTGAGCCAGTGATTGGGCAAGGGCTTGAAGATGACTTGTTTTAAACGTTGGATCCCCTTCACCGACTAAATGAAACTGATTATTTCCTAAATCGTAAAGGGTCGTTTTTACCGTAAAATTTAAAGGAAGTATTTTAAGCGCCCCTGCCGTCGTCAGGAGTTTTGCATTGGAGGCCGGAAGCAAAAGTCGATCGGGATTATGGGCATACAATGTTAACGGATTGCGACCTTGGGTTTGAATTGAGATGCCAAATTGAGCCGATCGGAATTGGGGCTGATTCACAATCATATCTAAGTCGCGAATCAAAGCTGGACAAGCTTGTGTTGGCCATTGATTCAAAACAGCCATTAAAGGCATAATCAGTGAAATTAGATACTTATTTAAATAGATCATAAACAATGCTCACATCATCCACAAAACATCATAAACCAACTGCGTCCGACCAACCGATCGTCATAGGCATTGATATCGGCGGCACCGCCATCAAACTAGGACGCTTTGATCACACAGGCCAAGGACTCCAATTTCTGACGATCGCCACCCCACAACCCGCCACGCCCGATGCAATACTAGATGCAATAGCTGCCGCCATACCAACAATAGACCCAAAGCAACAAGCCACAAGCATTGGCATCGGAACTCCCGGACCCGCCGACGCAACTGGGCGGATCGCCAGACTAGCCATTAACTTACCTGAATGGGTGAATGTCCCGGTTGCCGATCGGATAGAAGCCCAACTCAAACTCCCTTGTACCGTTGGGAATGATGCAAATTGTGCGGCATTGGGAGAACAATGGCAGGGAGCAGGACGAGACTATCAGAACATAGTTATGCTCACTTTGGGAACAGGAGTCGGCGGCGGAATCATTCTGAATGGACAATTATTTATCGGCCACAATGGGGCAGCGGGTGAATTGGGATCTATTAGTTTTAATCCTGATGGGCATCCCTGTAATAGTGGCAATCATGGATCACTCGAACAACAACTTTGCATTGGCTCAATTGTGCGACGATCGGGAAAAGATCCTGCCCTATTAGGACAACTCGCAAAAGCTGGAGACCCAGAAGCAATAGCCTTTTGGGAATGCTACGGTCGAGATTTAGGGGTAGGATTAACAACATTGATTTATGTACTGAATCCAGAAGCGATCGTCATTGGTGGTGGAATTTCTGGGAGTAGTGAGTTCTTTTTTAAGAGTGCAATGATTGAAATGAAAATGCGAGTTTCAGCCCCATCACAAGGAACTCAATTATTAAAAGCAGAACTAGGAAATCAGGCCGGAATGTATGGTGCCGCAAAATTAGCGCTGCAAAAATTAGCGTTGCAAAGAGTAATTGAGCAAATACCTTGAGACACCTCAATAATTGCCTTTAACCCGAGCACTTCACCAAACTGCTAATCTAAACAAAACTTGCAATCCAAAATCATGCGAATTATCGGCCTAATGAGCGGCACATCAGTGGATGGAATTGATGCAGCACTCGTCGAAATTGAAGAACATCAGACCTCACTCACCATCCACCTTCTTCAAGCCCAAACCTATCCCTATAGTGAATCACTCCGATCGCAAATTCTCGACGTTTGTAGCGGAGACCCCCTCAGCATGGAATCCTTCGCAGCCCTCGACGACGCGATCGCCCAAGAATTTGCCCAAGCCGCACTCGCTATCAACCACGGCCACCCAAAAGCCCAACTCATCGGCTCCCACGGCCAAACTGTCTTTCATCGGCCCCGCAATCCCCAAGCCACAGAAGCCCTCGGCTACAGCCTCCAACTCGGACGCGGAGCCTTAATCGCACATTTAACCCAAATTGAAACCATCAGCAATTTCCGCGCCGCCGATATTGCCGCCCAAGGCCAAGGCGCACCCCTCGTTCCCCCGATCGATGCCGCACTTCTCACCCATCCCGCTCATTCCCGCGCTATTCAAAACATCGGTGGAATTGGCAATGTTACCTACCTCCCCGCTCGCAATGCCATTCAAACCCCTATTTTAGGTTGGGATACCGGACCCGGGAATATGCTATTGGACTTAGCCATTACTCAATTCACCAATGGTAAACAGACCTACGACGCGAATGGTGCTTGGGCTGCAACGGGTGAGATTTGTGATGAATTAGTAACACATTGGCTAACTCAGCCCTTCTTTCGTCAAGCCCCACCGAAGTCTACCGGACGCGAACAGTTTAGTGCGGCCTATTTGGAAAGCTGTCGTCAAGAGGCTAAACCCTTCTCATTAATGCCCGCAGACTTCCTCGCAACCTTAACGGAACTTACCGCCCGATCTATTGCCCAAAGCTACCAACAATTTCTCCCGGCATTGCCAGATGAAGTCCTATTGTGTGGCGGTGGCAGTCGGAATGGCTACCTGAAATCACGAATTCAAGCCAACCTGTCCGGCGTCCAAGTCCTCACCACCGACGAAGCCGGAATCAATGCCGATGCCAAGGAAGCGATCGCCTTTGCGGTTTTAGCCTACTGGCGGCACTGTGGGCAATTCGGCAATCTTCCAGCGGTCACGGGTGCAACCCAATTCGTGCTCTTAGGAGAAGTTCACCCCCCATTGCACTTTAATCTCCCTGTGTTAGCATAAGCGCGAATTCTGTTGCGCTTGTCGATCGGACAAAATAAGCCTGTGACCCACACATTTTTACTGGAAGCTGGAACTTGGAACCTTCAGGGGACTTGGCTAGACAAAGAATCAATGCCCGTTCCGGTTAAGGGCAGAATTATTATTCAATGGGGCCGAGATGGCTGGTTCAACATGGTGACACGCCTTGTTTTTGTCGATAGCGATCGCGAAAAGATTGAATTTCAATATCGCGGTCGGTTTGACACCGGAAACCAACGATACACTTATGTACTTCAGCACACCGAACTTGGACGAGTCGAAGGCGAAGGCTGGATTGCACCCGAATCCATTATTCAACGTTACTGGGCCTTAGGCGATCGGCAAAGGCGGAGCGGCTTTGAGACCTTATATCGAGTCGCTGACGATCGCTACCATTTCTCCAGTGGCATCATGGCCGGACATTACCTCACCAGCACCCTCGAAGCCATCATCGAACGCGCATAGAGAATATACTCAGAGACCACACCTAGAAAACTAGTCATCTACAAACTTAGTCATCTACAATCGTTAGTTTTCTAGGATCTTCTGTCGATACTAATAAGTACAGGGCCAACTCTCGCTTAGCCCAATATGCCCCAAGCCTCACCGCCTACATTCCCGTGTAAATCATGCCTACTGTTCCTGCAATGGTTCCTCCGATGTCCACGCCTGACACCAAACTCGAACTACTCAACGATCGCTATCAGATGCTGGACCTAATAGGGAAAGGGGCCATGGGACGTGTGTACAAAGCTCGTGACATGAGACTTGGTGGCGCACTCGTGGCCGTAAAAGTACTGTCTAAAGGACTGCTGAGCGATAAAATGTGTGGCAGATTTCGGACTGAAGCTAGCATTTGCGCCCAGCTTGGTCAAAAAAGTATTCACATCGTCCGAGTCAGCGACTATGACTTCGATAGCGACGGCGTACCGTACTACGTCATGGAGTACTTACAGGGCGAGGGTCTGAATGAAATTATCCGAAAACAACCCCTAGAAATTCGGCGTTTCTTAGCGATGGCCCGTCAGGTATGTCTAGGATTACAGGCCGCCCACCAAGGTATTGATGTGGATGGTGTGCTCTGCCCGATTATTCACCGCGACATCAAACCCAGCAACATGTTGGTCATGCAAGACCAGAGCCTCGGCGAATTAGTCAAAGTATTGGACTTTGGAATTTCTAAAGTTCTCCAAGAAGACGGGAACCAAACCAGTACCTTCATGGGCACGATGGTCTACTCGTCTCCCGAGCAAATGGAAGGCCGTGAACTAGATGTTCGATCGGACATTTACAGTCTCGGCATCATGATGTTTGAGATGCTAACAGGCCAGATTCCGGTTCAAGCCGAAACCCACACCTTTGCCGGATGGTACCGCGCCCACACCAGTCAGGTTCCTCGCAGCTTTAAATCAGCCCATCCCAGCATCAATCTACCCCGCGCCCTAGAGTCATTAATATTGGCTTGCCTCGCTAAGGAAGCCTCGCAACGCCCCCAATCAGTCGTTGAGATTCTCAAACAACTAGAGCCATTAGAAGAGCTGTACAGCATCTCTAGGCAAAGCAAACCCACAATTCCCGGCACTCCCCCTACAGCCCCCGTTATTCCCCATCAAAAGGGCACTATTGAAGACTCGAATTTACCGTCTAGGCTAACCCTGTCCGTGGTGGATGAGTTGTACCAAAATGCCTGCTGGCCGAGGGATAAACCCATCAATCAGCTAATTACCTTCACGCGAAGTTTAGAGATTTGTCACAAGAGATTGCCATTGGTTTGGGCGATGCTGCCTGACGATGAAATCCAGAAATTGCGAGATCACTCAACCTTCACTCGCACCTACAAGAACATGATCTGCCTGCCCTCGCCCCATCCCATGGCGTTGTGGATGACGGCTCTTTACAATCGTGTCGGACATCTCGATCGGTCTGCCCGTTGGTTTCCGCAGTATTTGGATTTAGCCACAGATCAGGGCCGTGATACGTTAAGGCTTTTAGGTGAGCGCGGTCGGTATCATCTGCTGATGTTTGCCCAAGGCCAACCAGAGCACTGCTCGTTAGTAATTGAGATGCCATTTAATGCACAGTTGCAATCATTGATTCAGGAATGGTCGATTTTGAATGCGACTTGGAGATCCGTGAGTGATGCGAGTATGAGTAAAGGCATTTTAAAGGCGGAATTCGACAAGCTAAAAACGAAAGTGAATCCTGATTTAAGTCGATTTACCCATTAGAAAAAACTTGATTTTCTATTATAAATTTATTCACTTTGCCAAGACTATTTACGTTACCAAAACATTGATTCAATCAATTTTTGTTTGCCGATCCGTAATGCTAAAAGAACATGAATCGGAATAAATATGAGTACAATCGGAACCGTCATAAAATGGGCAATCCGCAATGCCTGCCAATCATCGCCAAATAGTTTAACAATCCAATCAAATTGAGCCGATTTATACATTCCAATTCCACTCAAAATTGCAATTAGCAATACTGGCACAATCACAGTATAAGCAATTCGATGCCAAGAATAAGCAAGACGCTGGGGGTTGCGGCTTTGGGCGATCGCTTGAAGATCTTTCCCACTGACAAACCGAATTTTCCAGCGCTTACTCAACAAAATATAAATCCCATAGGCCAAAAGATTGAGTGAAAACAACGTCATGGCGGCAAAATGCCAATCGCGCCCTCCCGCTAACCAGCCGCCCAATAATAATGCGGTAGGAATATGAATTCCCGATCGTCCGCCAAAAACTGGATTCGCATCGTAAATTTGTAAACCACTGAGCAACATTATGGCCACACTGGCTAAATTCACCCAGTGCAATAGTTTGATAACGATCGATTGAGGGGGTAACGTTTTCATAGAAGCCTAACTAATCTGTCCAATCATAATACGGCTAAACCATCTGTCATAATTGTTACTACGAAAAAATTTAAATCCGAGCTTAATTGTCTACACTTTGACTCAACCCACTTTCTAACCTTCATTAAATAATAACTTAGATTATCGTTATGATCAATACATAATCAGTCTGACTAGTGCCGTTACCTAAAGGATAGAGAAATTAGAATAATCTAGAAGTCTGACAGGGTAATGCTTCCAGATGCACTGATTAGTCCTCATCCTTTATACAAAAGGAGTATCCAAATTACAACAGATCGTTCAATTACGATCGTTGCCGATCCCTTGGCAAGAGCATTTTTTTCAGAGTGCTGTGCGACTCAGTGGCGATCGAATTCAGGGATTATTAGGGGAAGTGTCTCCTGAATGTGTAGATCGGCAGCAGTAGCTTCAATGGTTACTATAGACGTTTTAATTTGGTGAAATTCAGTGATTGTTAAGTTGGAGTTTGAAGGATGGCGAGGCATAATCAACAGTCCGGACAGTTTTTAACGTAGGTAGTGGCGAAGAAAGCTATCCAAAGCTTAAAGTACAGTCATACAAAAAACAGAGACTGTGCAATGGATAGCCTACAGAATATTCTAACGGACGCACTGACCACAGTGG
>JAPLHZ010000136.1 GCA_026389365.1 Cyanobacteriota bacterium | reverse complement strand
TCGTAAATTCTCTACGGTATGGTGCCAACGGCTGAGGTCGAGTTTTAACATTCTGCTCTTGCTCTCAGGTATTCATAAGTCCTAAATTAAGGGTAAATGATAATCCCTAAAAACTCCACATCTCATCTTGAACGGGGTTTAATTCCTTTCTTTCTGCGCCGGAGAATCGCTTATGCACATGGATTTTTGGAGCACGAGCTTGAATTGGCTTACTAGACATAGCTGGTGGCAGTGAACACCAAACACCGATCTCCTCAAAGTCGGTAAAATCAACAACTAGTGGATCCACAACATAACTCATGGCCATGAGGTGATTGCTGCAAGTAACCTCACCAGATGGCGGAACTGCCGCGATATCAGCCTTCACGCCCCAGTGAATTTGGTGGGTCTTACAGTACCACCGAGCTGCACCGTTCCGGAATTTTCCGCAAGGGACAATGTGACAAGGAAGAACTGCATTCTCGCCTGATTTACTCGCGAAGCTACCGAACACCTCCTCTGAATTCACAGCTATGTTCCCGATTGTTCGTCCAGGAGACCAACAGATTGCTGACGCGGCAGAATACTTCTCGGAAACGACTTCGAATTGGCCTTCATCGCAGTGTTTACCGATGAATTGTTTCTTTGCCATCCCTGTACCTGGATCTGACCATTCGCACTCCCAGACCTCAACCTGTCCTGTCTCTGAGTTTAACTTTCTTGAGTAGAACATTCGCAAATCCTTGATGTGTCGCCTGACTATGATGAGGCAGAAAGTTTTCGTACATCCATCCTATGGAGTGAGATAGCTTGAAAATTTCGACCTAATCCCATGGAGCGAAACTTTCTTACCAGTAGTTAGATTATCTTAATTTTTTCTCCATAGTAAAGCCATCAAAGAAGCTACTAGAGGAAGTTAAAGACTAAATTTATCTAACAACGATACTATTGTCATACAAAATATACCTAAATTCAGATGCCTTTCTCATTCCTCTTACCGTCCATTTGGAATTTAGAATTGCTAGAATCTATTCGGCTTGAGCGCTGAGACGGTAGTTGCCACGATCGCCCGATGTCATAGAGCCAACCCAAATTTTGTAGGTGCCAGCGCTCCAGTTACTGCCGGAGAAACTTGCATCTTTTTTGCTACCTGTGTCGTCGCCGCAGCGCAATTCACCCTCTGGGCCTTGGATGACAATGGTGGTATCTCGTCCGCCGCTGTTGACTTTTAGGCTGAGCTTGGTGACGGCTTGAGTCAAGGTCATGAGGTGGTCGGGTTTAGAGTCGCCGAAGCCGAGACATTTGTTGCCGGAACGATCGCTGCTTCCGATGATGGCGGGAATGGAGACACTGCCACCTGTGGAGCCGCCGACCGATGCGGTCTTTTTGGTCCCGTCGAGGGTAAAGCCATCAAAGTTTGCAGTTTGGGCCATAGCGACGGTGGCGCTAACGACGCTGCTGGTAATGATTAGACCTGTAACGATCGCAATAGAACGAATTAAAGATGCCATTTGGGCCTCGTAAGGTTGGAAAACCGAGTTGGGGGAAGACTGTTATTGTGTCTATTATTTCTCACGCCTCCGTTATTTTCCCAACCTCTCAGGCCAGATTCTCGATCGCCACACGTCAGGGAACTAAACCGTTTAGTGTTAATTCAATTTGGCTAACCGAATCATTGCTCCATAGGCAAACTCACTAGATTCGAGCTAATGTTACTTGTTCTGTTTGATCTTGATACTTTCCTTTACGCGTTTCATAACTCACCGCACACCGATCGCCCTCAAAGAACAAAAGCTGAACAATCCCCTCATTGGCATACACACGACAATCGGCGCTTGAAGAATTTGAAAATTCCAGCGTCAAATGGCCACGCCAACCCGCTTCTGCCGGAGTAAGATTTGCAATCAAACCAATTCGAGCATAGGTAGATTTTCCAATACAAATCACTGTTACATTATCAGGCAAATCAATCCGCTCTAAGGCCACACCTAAACCATAGGTATGCGCTGGAAGAATGAAAAATTCACCAGACCCATCTTTATGCAATTTAGCCGCTTCGAGATTCTCAGGGGAAAAACATTTGGGATCAACGACAGTGCCCGGAATATGACGGAAAATACGAAAATCACTCGCCGATAGCCGTAAATCATAGCCATAACTACTCAGACCATAGGAAATTACTGGAGTCTCATTCACCCGACGGACTAATGCAGGCTGAAAAGGCTGGATCATTCCCTGATTTGCTTTTTCCGTAATCCAAATGTCATTCTTAATCATAATCATTAATAATATAAAAAACGAATCTAACCCTGAGTATTGCGACGCAATTCTGTTATTTGATCTGCGACATCCAAGATTAGATCTGGCATATCTGGACCCGTCAAAATCACTTCCACCTGTTTCGGGCGCTTGCGGATGAAGTCTAGCACTTCTCCCGGCGCAATCAACCCAAATTGTATCGCCAGACTCAATTCATCCAGCACCACCATTTCATAGCGGCCTTCCGAAATCACACGCTTGGTATGCTCCCATAATTCCACCACCGATCGCGACTCCTCTTCCGTCACCTGCGGCGTATCCAAACATCGCGACAAATCACACCGCACCCAATCTAAATTTTGACCAAACTGCATGGGCCGATCGAACCCCTGACCAATGCCACCCTTCATGAATTGTACAATTAACACAGGCGTTCCTTGCCCGGAAATCCGCAATGCCTGAGCCATGACGGAGGTGAAAAAGCTGCGATGAGATGACGTAAAGACTTGAACCGCACCCTCAATGGTCAAACTCAGAGGTGTTAAACTGAAAGATGACCGAATCGACGTTCCCCCTACTGTCAAGGACGATCGAGAAGTCCCCGGAGCCGATGAGCGCTGTAATTGAGACACCATAAGATACTCTTTAAAATAGGACTCGACGGCAGAACACAGATTTCATGGATCTAGCGCATAAAGCAATCAATGATGCCTATCAAACACTAGATACAGGCAAGCGTCAATAGTT
Organism: Cyanobacteriota bacterium; assembly: GCA_026389365.1. Lineage (GTDB taxonomy): Bacteria > Cyanobacteriota > Cyanobacteriia > Leptolyngbyales > Leptolyngbyaceae > JAAFJU01. The sequence goes on along the minus strand of JAPLHZ010000136.1, from coordinate 1,657 downwards.
CGTTTGTACTTTTAATTTTATCATCCTCCCCACAAAAAGATCGATCTGCGCGTATGCTAGTTAGAGACCTGCCTGGAAAACTCTCTGGAAAACTTAGTGGAGTAGGATTTATATGACTTGGCAACGCCCCGACGATCGGACCCCTAACCAACTTCGCCCGATCGAATTTATTCATCGATTCACCAAACATTCCGCTGGATCCGTCTTAGCAAAATGTGGCGATACTCATGTTCTCTGCACCGTCAGCATTGAAGAACAAGTCCCGCGTTGGATGGCAAAGCAAGGGCGCGGCTGGCTATCGGCGGAGTATCGCATGTTGCCAGGAGCCACTCACGATCGTAACAACCGCGAAACTATGAAGCTTTCGGGCCGCACCCAAGAAATCCAGCGATTGATCAGTCGGAGTTTGCGATCGACCCTAGATATGGAGTTGATGGGAGAACGCACCGTCATCATCGACTGCGACGTATTGCAAGCTGACGGGGGGACCCGAACCACTGCAATTACGGGCGCTTATGTAGCATTACAAGATGCGATCGATGTTTTGATTAATAAGGGTTTGCTAGCAAAATCCCCATTGATTCATCAAGTTGCAGCGATTTCGGTTGGGCTGATTGATGGCGAGGCGTTTTTAGATTTGAACTATCTTGAAGATGTGCGGGCGGATATTGATTCTAATATTGTGATGAATGAATTGGGTGGGATTATTGAAGTTCAAGGCACGGCTGAGGCTGGGAGTTTTAACCGATCGCAATTGGATGCAATTTTGAATTTGGCTGAATCAGGAATTCAGGAATTGATGGTATTTCAACGCGATCGGTAAATTGTCCGTAAATTGGTATTCATTCCTATTTACGGAAGTAGAACTGACTACAAAATAAGACCTCGATCGCTACTTCTGGACCGTAACCATTGTCCCCATTTCAACAAGTTTATACAGCGCCACCACATCCTTATTGTGCATCCTAATACAACCATGGGACACTGCCTTCCCAATCAACTCCGGCTGGTCCGTACCATGAAATCCCAACTGAGTCTTCCCATCGGTCCAAATCCCAATCCATCGCACTCCTAAAGGATTATCTGGCCCTGGTTCAATAATCATTCCAGTTTTAAAGCTCTTGAAAACTGGATTTTCTTCCTTTGTCAAAACTTTAAAATCTCCGATCGGAGTTTCCCAACCCGTCTTCCCCACCGCGATCGGATACTTCGCCAACACCGTCGTACCGCGATAGACCAACACCCGTCGTTTACCCCGTTGCACCACTAAACGAATTGATTCTTCTACCGGAGTGAAAGCCGGAGACGTCACCATCACTGGAGTATTCGGAGAAACGGTCGGAAGTGGTATTCCGAGTGGAGTTGTGGGGGGAGCAGTTAGCGGTGCTACGGGATCAACAGACAACAGGGGCGGCGTATTTTGGGCGATCGCTCGTCCGCTAAATGTCAATAAAAAAACGGTGCCTACCAACCCAAAACGCATCATCCCCATGGCCTCATACTCTCCAATGATAAAAATTTAGGTTCTCCCAGAATTCCCGTGGAGGACGCTAGATGTGGTTTGAAGGCAATTGACAATCCTAGGGAATTTAGGTTGCTGGAAATCGCGTATACCCATTAAGGTCGAGAGTGAGGCGTTGAAAGAGACGATTCACAT
>JAPLHZ010000410.1 GCA_026389365.1 Cyanobacteriota bacterium | reverse complement strand
CGCCTCTGCTGGAGTCATACTGGCATAATCAGATTTCAATGCTGGAAAGTCAGACAAACTCGGTTTAGACTTTGGAGCCTTGACTTGTTTTGCTTTACTAGACGTTGATTTACTTTTAGGCGCATTGGATTCAGATGCGATACTCGTTGGCTGTTTACGATTGTAAGGCCGCTTAATCCGTACTTCAGGTTCTTCAGATGTTTTGCGATTGTAAACCCGTTTAGCGGGAGCTTCAGGGACTTCTACTTCACCTAGTAGGGCATTGATATGGGCAATATTTGTATCTACAGACTGAGCCGCTTGAGAAATAATATCTTCCCGTTCTTTTTGTAAACGACTGAGCTGTTGTTCAAGCTGTTTTTTAAAATCGGGGGAGAGAACACTGAAATCCATGGTGCTGAGTAATAAGTAGAATGCTTTTAGTATATAGATAAAGTTGTAAAACAGAGCATTTTTCATTTAATTCATAGTTTGATAGTTCAAAAAATAGAGCTAACTCCGAAGAGTCAGCCCTAATTATTCTAGAAATCACCCTGGTCGAACCCATCGCCTTCTTCTTTCCAGTCAATGATTTTGAAATCCTCAACCACTAGAATCGGATCTGGGAATTTGATAGTCCCTTGTTCGCCATTGATTTCGACGACCCGATCGTAACTGCGAAACTCCATCCGACCATTGATGAGAATGCGATTGCCTTTACCAATATATTGACCGATCGCCTTCCCGCGTCCATTCCAGGCTTCACAACGAAACCAAGTAACTTTCTCAATTTTCTCACCCGCTCTGTTTTTGTAACTTTCATCCACGGCTACATCAAAGTGAGTAACCGTCGTTTCAGTGCGGGTATCGCGGGTCGTTGGATCATTACCGAGACGACCGAGAATAGTGATTTGATTGAATCCAGCGCTCATAGTGAATCTCCTTCGATAGTAAAGAAAAGGATTCCGAAGGTTCCTATGGCTTCAGGGCGCTAGCCATATTGATTTGTCCATCTCATGTGGAGAAATGGAAAGAATACACTGGCTGATGGTTCCACAACCCGCTCTGGCCGCGAACATTCTCGCCGTCGTAGAACTTATCCTCTTAATCGTCCTAGGGGTTGAGATTGTCATCTACGCTGACCTCGCCAAAGTGTCGATAGAAGAAGGTGCTTAGGATTTAATCTTCATCCGGCTCCCCGATCGTTTTCTGAGAGACATGACGAATGTAGAGAATTCTCACCGTCGGAATCGGCTGGTCATCGAGAATGGTAAATAAAATGCGATAAGCCTGTTTCCCGCGCCCGTAGAGCAGTTGTCGGATTTCCTGACTAAAGAAATTATTTTCACGGGCGATCGGGCAACGACGAGGCATTTCTTGGAGTGAGACGATTGCTCTAATCAACCCTTGATACCAAGCTTGGGAACGATCGGCAGCCGTGAACTGGGAGAAACTCAAAAATGCCGCATCCGCTTCTGCTTTAGCAACACTGGAGAAATCAATGCGGTACATCATGGCTGAAGCGATAGTCCGTATTTCTGGTTTTGCTCAGAAACGAAGTCTTCTAAACTCGAAAATCTTCCTTGCTCAAAGTCTTCTAGTCCTTGTTGGATTCCATTTAATGATTCAAAAAAATCCCGATCGTCCAGACTGAGGCCGAGGGTGAGCACAGCTAAAGCGATCTGTGAAATTTCTTGTCCCGTACTTTCAGCACGCTGGCGTAGAAGTGCTTCGATATTTGGGGGCAGATCAAGCGTGATAGACATCAGTGATGTGGATAAGAGAGTACCAAATTACTTCTGATTATATCGCGATCATTCGTCTAATCAGTGTCTTACCGCTCCAAAATAGCAGGCTGAATTTGCTGCTCCCCGATCGCCTGTCTCATTTCCTCAAACTCAGATTTGTTGAGAGATACCCGATCGGACCTGTAATCAATCGGAGTCGGCACGATCGCCCCTTCCCCCGGTTCCGCCTTATCAAACCCCATCTCTGCGCAGTAGACATCATTGAGTTTTCGTCCGATCGCCTGTATTTCTAACCGCTGTTCCTTATCTGCTACCAAATACCATTCTCGCAATTCCGATCGAGAAGGATGAAACCGATCGTGATTTTGGTGAACGTTCAAAATTTCCGTCACTTGAATTTGAGCAATCCTCTCTTCGGATGTAATGTGAGCGATCGCGATCGTACCTTCTGGCAACCGCATTGACCGCGCATCAATCACCCCAAAACTGGTCATCTCGCTATTAGCATCAACTAATGCAATTGCAGGAACCGATCGCACCTCACCATTCTTGACATAGCTGTGAGTCGTGAACTGAATTCGATAGTCACCTTCTGGCAATGTCCCCACCTGATTCACATCTTGCTGAAGCCCCGTTAGTTTGAGCCTAGGCAACTGTTGAAGTCGTTCTGTCACCTCCGGCATGAAACCCTTCAAAACTACCCCCATACCATCGCTGTGATGCCACAGTGCCGAAGCATAGGAAAGCCGTTGCTCCTCAGGAATCTTTGCGATCGCCTCCTCTAAGTAAACCCTAGCCTCCCGTAATCGATCGTCCAAATCATGCTGAATGGACAGCGGTGGATGAAGGGCGATGGTCGGCGCACTAATCTGAAACCTACCATTTCTTAATCGTTGAGATAATCCCGATTTATCGGCTGATTCAGGATTCACCCATCCGATCGCCTGTTTGCCTGTGGGAGTGACGATCGAGGTTTTAAAGCCAGTCCGATCGCGTTCCACTTCCACCACCCAATTCTCTCGTAATCCATCACTGCGCCAAATCGGAGAATCCGCTTGTCCTTTCACATCCATCATTCGTTCGATTTGAATTACATTCCCTTTTGATGTAGTAATTGTTGCGGTTGGCTGTTGGTCTTCTGGTTTACGTTGACGTAATCGATCGTCCATCCATCGGGCTTCTCTAACCATTGCTTGATAGGTATGGGCGATCGCCATGGCCTGACGTTCAATCTCTAGATTCTCTTGACGAGGAAACAGATCTCGAAATACTTCATGCTTCAATTCAGGTAATGCACTCTCAACGTAAATCTCATTTGCAGTATTGACAGCCCATCCGATCGGCTCTTCTGTATTAGTCGGCAAAATCTTGCCATGGGTGTAGAGGTCGGGTTCTTTCTGATGCTTACGGGTCTGATGTTCTCGATGGGCTAATGCTTTCATCCAAGCCTGGACATTCTCATCAATTCCCCGACTGCTCTTTGCCGCATCTACGGCAGTTTGGAGATTCATCGCATTGGGACCATTCACCATCTCAGTCAGTAATTGATTTACGATTTCCAGCCGATCGCTCACAAAGGCTAGCCGATCGGATTTATCCTGTATCTTTTTCAAATCATTACTAGCCGCAGCGATCGTTTCCACTCGTTCTTTTACATCTTTTGATAACTGATCAGAAACGACTAATTTTCCAGCTTTTAATTGGTTTACAATCTTCCGATGATGGGCTGAGATTTCCTCTAGAAGCGCTTCCTTACGATCGTCGCCAATATAAATCGTTTCCAGCGCCAAAGATTGCAACGTCATTCCTACATTGGCAACTTTACCGATTGGATTATTTGCGGTCTTTTCCCAAGCTTTCCAGGTCGCAGATGAATGAGATTCGATCGCTGGATTCCAATCATGATTTACCTTTGCAGTTTTATTAATTTCAGGTGGTTTACGATCCGGTGCAGTTGCTTGAATGATTTCGGTGACGGCGATCGGATAATCCGCAGGCTTCACCCAAACCTGTTCTGCAATGACCTCTTGAATCAACGCCCTCGCCGCTTCGTATTGTTCGGCTTCAGGATGATTTGATAGCTTTTCTAATTGCGATCGTAAATAATCTGGTAAT
>JAPLHZ010000036.1 GCA_026389365.1 Cyanobacteriota bacterium | reverse complement strand
CGCTAAAAATGCGCAAGGGAACAGCAAGATGCCTGACCAGCCCACAAACACAAAGCGATCGCGTTTTAGCCAATCGTCGAGTACGTCAAATACGCCCCGCTCTGGCGCACGCCCCATTGCAATGGTCATGTACAAATCTCCGCTAGTACAAAAGAGGATGAATTTCTAGAGTGAACGCGAATTTCGTATTTCCATCATAAGGGAAATCAGTTTTTTTACAAACCGATACATGAATTCTCAGATAAGAAATTTTTGCGGGATTTGGAGATGAGTATTTATACTCACTGTTGGCGTACTGTTAAGTTTTGGAAATAAAAGTGACCGATCGTGGGATTTTCGTTGCCTTACGAAGCAGACCGACTCCTCTCCCGGATACAATAGATAACGATTAAACGCTCCAGTTGGATTAGACCTCCCGCTTGACTAACCCTCAAGCTTAACTAGTTCCGCCCGGTCCAAAAACGAACGGTAACGTATTTAGGTATCTCTGCACTATGACCAGCACACCCGCAAGCACACCCGCAAAGAAAAAAGAAGATCAGATTTTTCGTCAAGAGATTCTGGGTTCGCGTCGATTTAGTAATTATTTTTGGGCCGTGGTGGTAACGATCGGTGGGACGGGGTTCTTCTTGGCCAGCTTATCGAGCTATACCGGAACTAATTTTCTCCCCTTTGCAAATCCACTTGAGTTGATTTTTCTGCCTCAAGGGTTAGCCATGGGACTTTATGGCACGGCGGGAATTTTACTAGCAACCTATCTCTGGCTGACGATTGTATGGAATTTGGGTAGTGGATACAATGAGTTCGACAAGGCTATTAAAGAGGTCAAAATATTTCGCTGGGGATTCCCTGGGAAAAATCGTAATGTCCAATTGACCTGCAAATTGGATGATGTACAAGCCGTGAAGGTGACCCTAAAAGAAGGAATAAACCCAAAGCGGGCGATTTACTTACGAGTAAAAGGAATGCGTGATATTCCACTTACTCGGGTTGGACAACCTATTTCACTTTCATCTTTAGAAACCCAGGCTGCTGAATTAGTACGTTTTTTGGGTGTGCCGCTCGAAGGTCTATAAAGCTTTTTACAAAAGAATTTTTCGTAAGTCTCAATGGTTTTTAAGTCTCAATGGTTTTGATGTTGCATCGCAGCTTATTCAACGATTGTTCAGTGATCGCATTTCCTTCGTAAAATACGGGTTTCATTTGAGGTAATTTTTGATGTATCAGCAATTTTGGTTCCAACGACTTCGGGCTGGGTTATTAGCGGTGTGTTTAGGATGTGTCCTATTAACGACCGGCTGTAATCAGACCACAACACCAGAGTCGATCGTAGGCTCTCCCAGTCCCTCGCCATCACCGATCGCAACCGTCAGTCCAGCCGCTAGTCCGACGAGTCAGAGCGACTCCAAGGAACCCGTTCAATTTCCGGAGTTAGCGCGTTTAGAGGGTAAGGCGACCGTCGTGATGGTGGTGAAAGGTGCGCCAATTACGCTGGAAATTGATGGCACCAATGCTCCAATTACGGCAGGAAATTTTGTAGATTTAGTCGATAAAAAAGTCTACGATGGCTTGATTTTCCACCGAGTTGTGCGTCAACCGCAGCCATTTGTAGTCCAAGGCGGCGATCCTCAAGGAAAAAATCCGAATGTGAAACCCGAAAGTTTGGGGACAGGGGGCTACATTGATCCAAAGACTAAGGCGGCACGGAATATTCCTTTGGAAATCAAGAGTTCCGACGGTAAGCTGATTTATGGCCAAACGTTTGAAATGGCAAAGGTCTCTGGTGCACCGAAGTTACGCCATACTCGCGGGGCACTAGCCATGGCCCGATCGGCTTACCCTGATTCCGCATCTTCACAGTTTTATGTGGCGCTGGCTGATTTGACATTTTTGGATGGTAGCTATGCCGTGTTTGGCAACGTGACTAAAGGAATGGAGGCTGTCGATACAATTCAGCAGGGCGATCGGATTGATTCGGCGATCGTTACTCAAGGCATCGAGAATCTAAAAAACCGCCGTTAGTTGGGGAATTGATGAGCGTCGTTGTTACGGGAATCGGTTGCCAGACGGCGCTAGGCGATTTAGATGAAACGTGGCGACGACTGTTGCTCGGACAGTCGGGCATTAAAAATCATCAACCCTTTCCATCATTCCCTTTTTCCCCCTTGGCTATGATGGCCCGTGAGCCTAGGGCGTTATCGGATTTAGTGATTCCGCTGGTCCAAGCTGCTTGCATTGATGCCCAATTAACGCTGCCCTTAAGGGATTGTGTTGTAATAGTTGGGTCAAGTCGAGGGAATCAAGCCCGCTTAGAACAAGTTCTGTCTAAGTCGATGGAGATTAATTGGTTAGACTTACTCCCCAATTATGCGGCGATCGCAGCGGCACAGTATATTGGCACAACGGGTGAAGTTCATAGTCCAATGGCGGCTTGTTCAACGGGACTTATGGCGATCAATCAAGGGTTCCAACTATTACAGGCAAATTTATGCGATCGGGTGATTGTCGGAGCAATCGATACCCCCATCACCCCCTTGACCTTGGCAGGATTTGAGCGAATGGGGGCTTTGGCCAAAACGGGCTGTTATCCCTTCGACAGGCGACGAGAAGGATTTGTATTAGGCGAAGGCGGTGCGGTGCTGGTACTGGAACGATCGCTGCAAGCGCAGGCAAGAGGCGCGAAGATTTATGGGAAAATTTTGGGTGCGAGTGCCACGGCAGATGCATTTCATTTGAGCGCACCGGAGCCAACAGGCAACATGGCCTCTATTGCAATTCAACGCTGTCTGGTTCAAAGTCAGCGGAAGGCTTCGGATGTAGATTATGTTCATGCCCATGGAACCGCGACTCAATTAAATGATGCTCGCGAGGCTCAATTAATTCAGAAATTTTTCCCAACGGCGGCGGTGAGTTCGAGCAAGGGTGCTATTGGTCATACGTTAGGAGCCTCCGGTGCCATCGGCGTTGCATTGTGCCTAAAAGCATTCCGGACCCAAACCTTACCCCCGTCTGTCGGACTGCGCCAACCGGATTATCCGCAGATTGATTGGGTACGATCGGCACGGTATCAGAAAAGTGAAACTGCACTTTGTTTAAGCTTTGGATTTGGCGGACAGAATGCAGCGATCGCATTAGGACGAGTCTAGGCTTGCTTAGTAGCTTATTTGGGCAGCTCATTTGGGGAACTTACTGAGCAACAGATCCCAGCATCCCAAGCACCACTAAAATCATACGAACAACTTTAAGAGAAAAGCGGGAGAAAGAAATTCGCATACGATACTCCTAATGAATCTGATAAGTAATCGGTATATCTCCCGATAGGTTTACCGTAGCGTATTTCTTATTTTCTATCCTCACTTATGATAAAAATAGACTCAAAAATTAATAGTGACTCTCAGAATTAAACTATTTCGTTCAAGAAGTTTTATGAAATGCACAAATTAATGAACAGATCTAATGTGGAGTTAATTTATTTTTTGCTCTAATTTATTTTTCGCTCGACCACGCGAGTCAGACTAATCCATTCACCTTTGGCATCGTAATTACGAATGATGCGTTGACGGACGTTAGGTTCTGGCATCCAACCGCATTCCATAAAAAAGGGAATCCCTTTCGGAACTTCCATCGGGAAAGTGGCGGAAGCTTTGTCCGGCAACATGAGAACTTGGGTCTTCAATACAGATTGATCGAAAAATAGGCTGTTTCCTTCAATTCGGCCCTGCGATCGAATCACCCGATCGCCAAATTGTAAAGTCTGATCCAATGTGCCCGAGTCCGGTTGGCTCATGGATTGGCTCATGGTTAATGTGGACGTGAATTGGGTTGGAGTGCGCCAGTCGGGGTAGTAGGTCGTAGCAGTCCCATTCCAAGTGCCGATTAAATCGGATATCTGGAGGCGATCGAGAATAGGCGCTTGAGATCCCGATCGGACTTCGCGAATTAGGGTAATGAATTCAGGTTTGCTTTCGGGTGTAAAAAGCTGGACTAGGCGGAGACGGCGATCGGCCCAAACATGTCCAAATTCGCTACCAAATTGAGAAAACGGTGCAAATTGCATTGATCCTTGCGAAAAGGCTCCACAATCACAGAATAAAAGTCCTGGGCTAAGGCTAGCGTATTCTTGAACTAATGGATTTGGATGTTGGGGCGATCGGCGAGTGAGGGTGAGTTTTGCGCGATGATTGCCGAGATCTTCAAGTTTTAAATGGGATGGAATGGTACTAATTTCGGTGCCATTTAGATCGAATTTAGTAAAGGAGCCATCCCACTTCCCTACATTTTTCAACATATTGTCCCAAGGTGTAGATTCGGGGTTCATAAGATTTAGCTCAGATATGATTTGTTAATCGCCACTCATCATATCTGAAGCACCGATCGACTCATTAATTCGACTAATTGACCCGCACCCGGAATCGGAAGAAACCAACATTACCTGGACTTAGGTTCGTCAAGGTGCCTAGTTGGACGATCGCTGCACCATTAGGATTGGCTGGATTGATGCAACCGTTAGGAGCGGGAAGCGGGGCTAAGGACGGAAGGAAGGAACTAGGATCATCGCCGGTTGCATTGGTTTGAATGGTTGTGGCATTGTTGGCGCGCAGGGTGATACCTTGCTGCGAACCAAAGCTATTAGGAAGGAAGGTAGTGCCTGTCGGGATAAGATCGCAAAGGGCGACATTTTGCGCAAAGGACTGACCATCAGAGAGGAAATAGATAGTATATTCAGTTTCGTCACCACTGCGTAATGGGGTGAGCGCCGATAGTTCTAGCAATCCAAAAGGAGTAAGTCCAGCCGTCCTAATATCATCACTACTATCCGTAGTACTCTTAATGTCTTGATTAAAGTTCAGACCTGCGATCGTCACACCATTACGAGTGGCCCCCGTAATCCGTTTCACCAGTTTAAGTCTTGCCTCACCCGGTCCTTTCACCGTTAATAAATTCGGTTCATCATCGCCCGTATTTCCTGCAATGTTTCCTGTATTAGCTCCATCATCTGCAACTTGTGGTTCATCTCTAGGTCCCGAAATAGCATCGGTTAGAGAGGGGCTAATGGAACCACTAAAAATTGCGCTAGCTTGGTTTCTGATGACGGTGTTGGCGGCGATAATAGTAGCGCGGAAAGTGATGGTGACGGAAGAATTTGCGGCGAGGGTTCCTGTTCCTGTCATCTCGGGGACGGTACTGCCGTCGTAATTCGATTGAGCCGGGACAGTAGTGGCTGGGGCTGACTTGGCAAAGGTATAGCTGCCAGGGACAAAGGTAAAGTTTGCCGTTTCGATCGTATCGGTGATTTGGAAACCCGTAACATCAGTCGAGGTGGTATTCCGATAAATAACGGTGTATTCAACAACATCACCAATAGAAACAGATCCACTGCCATCTTTGTCATCAAATAAACGAACAGATTTTGTTCCGAGTGGGTTGACTAGAGACACAATGTTGAGAATGGTTGTATCATCAGGGCCGCTGTCAGGTTGAGTGACATCACCGTTGACATCGGGGGTGCCAGGATTTGCGCCGGATCCGGGTGCTGATGGAGCTGTACTGTTGCTGGCATCCGATCGGACAGGTTTACCCAAGTCCCCTTTGAAATTCACTAGGGCTTGGTTGGCGATCGGGCTAGCTGCACCCGCAAGGATTTTGGCGTTAAATGTAACGGTAACACTCGCTCCGGGGGCCAAGGTTGCGGCATTGGTAAGGGCGATCGGAGTCGTGCCATCCCCGTTGAAATCAGCCGTAGGTAAGGTAGTCGCGGGGACAAAGGGCAAACTCGTGACCGTGACTAGGTTTGCCGCGTCCGTCAGGAATCTCAATTGGGTGGGAATGGCATCACTCACGACGACATTTTGAATCGGGGCGACGGGGTTGGGGTTGCGCAGCACAATGGTGTATTTCACATCGTCGCCGGGAGTAAGCGTTCCGGAACCGTCGTTGTCTCGTAAGCGTCTGACGGATTTATTTAAGAGAGGTTTTGGGGTGACGATGGTGATGCCTGTGCGGTCGATTGGCGTCCCGGTGGGATAGACGGACTGGTCGATGGAGGTGTTTGGGATGCCTGTTGTGGTGCTATCTCGGGTATCGGTGAGGATGCCACCTGTGGGGTAGCCCGGACTGGTAGAGGTGCCTTTGGCTTGATTAAATAGATCTCCCGTAGCTGTGCCGTTGATGGTAGCGTCGATCGTGACCTTAATCGTTCCGTTTATACCCAAAACCGCATTTGCCGCCAACAAATTTGGAACCGTTGTGCCGTTGTACCCAGCATTAACCGCCGCAATAGTTCCAGCTCCCGTAGCAACAACCGTCATACTGGCCGTGACAAAAGTGACATCTGTGGGCAGCATATCGGCGATTTGGAACCCAGCAGCGGCAGCAGTTCCAATGTTGTTGTAAATAATGGTGTAGCGTATTCTGTCTCCGCCTGTCAGGGTTCCACTCCCATCTGTATCCGCAACCAACTCGACATACTTAACCGCGTTTACTTGGGGGGCAGAGCTGGGGACAATAATCACCTGGGTCGCTTGGGCCGAACTAGGAAAATAGGTCCAAAGATCTAGCCCCTTCGCATCCCCAAAGGACAGGGTGGTTTCATACAAAGAAAAGATAAACATTGTCGAGCATATTAGCCCAAGCTCTGAGGGCATCCGGTACGGTACGGTAGCCTCCGCGTCTGGCTAACGTAATGGCGAAGGAATTGAAGATGGCCCAGTTCACAGGT
>JAPLHZ010000238.1 GCA_026389365.1 Cyanobacteriota bacterium | reverse complement strand
TCCGTAGTGACCGGACTCAGTTCAAAAAACGAATGGTTGAGTTATCTCAGGCGATGGGTATCACCATACGACTGATTTATTATCCGCCTTATCATAGTAAGTACAACGCCATAGAACGATGTTGGGCCGTTCTAGAAAACCATTGGAATGGCGCAATTTTAGACTCTGTAGAAGCCGCACTGAGATGGTCTGCTGGAATGACCTGGAAGGGGCTTTCACCGAGGACTCACCTGATAGAGCAGACTTATCCCAAGGGCGTCAAGGTCTCGACCGAGGACTTGGAACCCTTATTATATTTCTGGAAACCTTCGTTAGAACTGGCTAAATGGGATATTACAATTATCCCAGCGTGACTGGGGTGATATTTTTTGGCTCGTCCCTAAGGCGATCGAGGTGATAGTAGGAGGAAAAAAAGCCCAAAGAATCCCTAAGATAGACTGCCGATATTGAGCCTTAATATCCCTAACGAAAAGTCGCCAAGCTAATTCCCGTGAAGCCAATAAATCGCGCCCCATTAACTGAAATAACTGCAAAGGGTGGCGAATCTCGCTTTTGGCAGTATAAAGACTATGATATTTCTCGGAAGACGAAAATTTCATTAGATATAGAACTAAAAAAGAATTGGGATTAGGCGATCGCCGACCAGGTTAAAGGAGTTCCTCGTTTTAATTTAACTTTTGCCTGTTTACCTAGAAGTATCTCATAATATTTAGGCGGTAAACCTAGACCAGGACGAATAACCCTTAAATTTTCAGACGTAAACAACTCACCTGCTTCTATGTCTTGGGCAACATAAAGACTACGACGAAAGGCAATAGATTTTTTCTCTGCCTCCGTTACTCCATAGCTAATCTTGCCTAGACCTTGCCAAGCCCGTTGAGTTTCTATCACTAATTGCTGCATTTCTTGGGGTTCCATCGAAAAAGCAGCATCAACGCCCCCATCATTCCTATTCAGCGTAAAATGTTTCTCAACGAAAGTAGCTCCTAGAGCCACACTCGCAACGGAAACCCCAATTCCCATTGTATGGTCTGACAATCCCACCTGAACGTCAAATAAATCTTTTAAGTGAGGAATGGTGAGAATATTGGTATTTTCAGGGGTGGCGGGATAGGTGCTTGTACATTTTAAGAGAATTAAGTCTTGACAACCTGCTCCCCTGGCGGTACGAACTGTTTCATCTAACTCAGCAACGGTCGCCATTCCTGTTGAGATAATTAAGGGTTTACCCGTGCTGGCAACTTTGCGAATTAAGGGCAAATCCGTATTTTCAAAGGAAGCAACTTTATAACAGGGAACGTTTAAAGATTCTAAAAAGTCAACGGCAGTATCATCAAAGGGGGTGCTAAAGGCCACTAATCCTAATTCTTGACAACGTTTGAAAATAGGTTCGTGCCATTCCCAGGGAGTAAACGCTTGTTCATAGAGCTTATAGAGGGAATTACCTTTCCATAGACTATCGGGATCATTAATAAAAAAGTCCCCTTCGGCAATATCTAGGGTCATTGTCCCTGCGGTATAGGTTTGGAGCTTTAGCCCATGAACGCCCGATCGCGCCGCCGCTTCCACAATGTCTAAGGCTCTCTCCAGAGATTGATTATGATTACCCGACATTTCCGCCACTACAAACGGCGCGTAACCAGTCCCAATCTTTCGTCCCTGAATCTCAATAATTTTCATTGTTGAACCTTAGTAAAAATTGATGAATATCGGTGTCAAGATTTTCTTTTAATTTTAATGCTTTATCCAAATTAATTTTAAGTTGTTCATACTCGATGGTTGCACCATAGGCATGGCGAAAAAAGTGGCGAAAACCGCGCAAGTTATTCAAAATAGCATGGGTATGAGCAGATAAAAATGCAGGGCGAATATCAGGAATCTCCATGCTCATTCTCTGGAGTAACAAACTGTGCCATTGGCCAGAGTTACTAATATTATTTTCAAAGCAACTAGCCACTATTTTAAGTAAGTCCTCGGTAGGACTGTATAGGTTATGAATTTGATAGGCAATACTTTCTAAGATTGCTTCATCATTTCCTTCCCACTTCGCAACCCTATCTAGTAGTTTTTGATGAATTCGTTCTATGGTATTCATCTGACATTCTAAGTCAACTTTTAAAAGGATGAGTTTGTTGCTGTCCATCGAATACCTGTTTGTCTAATGCGATCGCCAAAGTGACATTTGTGAAGCTCGATTATATCCACATCCCGTCCCATCGCCTCAGAAATAAAGCCGATCACTGCACAAAAATCATCGGCATTAATTTGCTCAACAGCGATATCAATGTCAGAATTTTGATGAAATCGTTGGGGCTGTGTTAGCGATCCAAAAATATAGGCTGTTTGAATACGATACTGCAATCCATGTTTATTTAACCATTCCACAACTTTTTGTAACAAATCCTGACGTTCTTTCTCATTTTGTAAAGAGCGATCGCCAAGAACTTGGTCTAGTTTAGAAGTAGAAAAGGGAGCATCTAATTGCATGATCTTGACCAGCATCAATGATAAACTTTAAAGACTACTTTCACAAAGACCCTCCTCAAGATTTTTGCTTGAGTTTAAACGAACATAGCACATTTCAAAATCATCGGTTAAGCCGTCTAAAATTTCTCCAAGATTGCAGTCATACTGCCAAGTTGCGACCTGAACAGTTCCTTTGAGCAATGCTTGAGTTTTTTATTTGTCAAGGTGGAAAAATTTGTTCTTTATTAAGAAGGGTTAAAATATCGTTGATCATATAACTTCCAGTATGATCAGACATAATTTAAACCCAAAGATTTCTTGCCAGTGTGAACGCTTCTGCGGCTCCCACTCCTGCCGTTGCACCTCGCCATTTTGCCAGAGATTCAACACTTTGGTAAGATCGCGGATGCGGATAGGAACGCATTTCTGACGCATAGGCTTCTAATGCTTTTAATTTTAAGGTATCCGAGATGTCAACAAATACCAATTAGGATTAAATTTAAGAGATTGGTCATTATCGGGCAATTGTTCAAAACTTAGTGATGTGATACCCAAGTATTTGATTTAGCCTAAAAAAAAGATCATATAATTTACGCATTATTACATTTTATCTATCCCTAAATACTATTTTAGATAAATTACTTTTGTTTATCAACCAATCTTCTCTAAATAAGGCTAAACAAATAACATCTTGATATTCATTGTTTTTATACATATGTTTTTCAAAACACCCTTCTTGCTTAAAACCTAATTTTCTATGTAGATTTTTAGATTTCTCATTAAAATCTAAAACTTCACTACATACTTTCCTAATATTAGGAGATTCAAAAATATATTCTATACTTATAAACCCTAAACAGTTTCCATTTCCTGCTTGAAGTTTGTCTTGTCCAACATAAAATCCCCAACAACATCTTCTATTTTTTAAATCTATATCTGTAAAAGAAACTAAACCGATCGCCTGACCTTGAAATTCGCAAATTAAATATTTAGAAGTTGAATCATCTTTTATTTTTTTATACCAGGCTTGATGTTCTTCCCAATTAATAATGTGATCAGTGTACATATTGGCCCTAATCCTTTCAGAATTACGCCAGTTTAGCACCGTCTCCAAATCGTATTCAGTCATCGGTCTTAGTTGATAATCTTCACGCTTAGGCATGGCTTAATTTTATTATTTATAGAAACTTTTACATCAAAATCTTGCTTGTCGTTAATCAGAATCAAGGAAGCCAATTTTCGTCTAACACTTGCTCAAGATTAGCAATAGGTTTTTCTGGAAAAGTGCTGAGGGAAAGTTGGGAGCTTGTTGAAGCCAGTTCCCTACCGTCTTAATGGAACTAAAGCTTAATTTGTGTTAAGAACATGGATCATAAGTTAACCTAATTACGCCTATTTCTGTAGCCAGTCATCCAAATCATCAATAGCCTGAAAATCCAACAACGCTTCTCCTAACGCTTCCAACTATGATACCGGGAAACCCTTAATTTGTGAAGATTGGCTATCTGTTAATTCACCCAGCCGCCGCTTTAATTGACGGATCACCAAATTAGCCTCACCTTCCTGAAGCCCCTCTTCAATAATCTCCTAGTAAAAACGGGATTGGGGAATATCCACAATTTTTAGGTCTAGCATATTCATGATGATCTCCTTGGTTAACTCAGGGAATTTATTAGCCAGTATAGTCTCGATTAAACTCAATCGCCTTTGAAACTCGCTTGTTGTGTCGGCTTCCTTCAACAACTTTCTACCAATTACGGCACTTTTGTCTTTTTCTGTGACCAGCAACTGCAAGAGCATCAAATTCGGAGTTAGTTCTTGCTGCTCCCGCAGATCACTCAAATATAGTCGGAGTGACCCGTCTTGACCATAACTCTGCGTAGGGAACTTCCCGGCCTAAGCCTTGAGTGCGATCGCTAATTCGGCTCAATCCCTAAAGCTTTTAACTGAGCCAATAGTCTTTCAGCACGTTGATGCTCTTGCTCAAATCGTTGCCTTAACTCAAGGGTTGTCAAAAATTTTTGACCATCAAGACGATATATTTCTAGGGTTTCTTCGGTTAACGTAAACCTAATTTGCAAGCGGGGACTTGTCCAGTTGTTAATATCTTCAATGATATTGAGTCGTTTGTCTTGCCGATACAAACCATGTAAATCATTTTTGTCAGGATCATAAATATAATATTCTTCAACTCCATAGCGATCGTAAAATTGCAGCTTTTTGGTCATCTCCTTGAGGCGATGACCAGGTGAGAGAATTTCAAAGACAACCTGCGGAGCAATATTATCCTCCAGCCATTGTTTATAGGAGCCGCGATCGCCTTTGGGACAACCAAAAGCCACCATGACATCAGGTGCGACACGAATTTCGGGACTTCCTTCTACTGGATACCACAACAAATCCCCGCGACAAAAACATTGGCAGCAGCAAAGAGTAGCTCTAGGTTTTCCTTGATCAGAACAATCCAACGAAATTGTTGTGTATTATCTGCCATTGGTTGCCCATCACTATCTGGGTAGTAAAGATTGGGGGCTTTGAGTATCGGTGAAGTCGTCATCTTGGTAATTCCTGAGAAACCAAATTTTTCGTCAGTTTAACATATTGCTGAAATTGCTTATAGCTCGATGCTTATGGCGGATCGATTGTCGGTTCAAATTAAATCTGGATCAAGTCCTAACTCACGCAACTTGGCCGCGAATTTAGCTGCCCTTTGTTCAGCCTGATATTGAGCCTGTTCCGCTTGATGCTTGGCTTGTTCCATTTCCCTGGGGCTAAGTAATTTGGCTCCTGTCTTCGGCGAGTAAAAACGCATCTCACCATTGGACTCTAACCAGAGTTCTAAACCTAGTGTTTCAGCATAAATTGAGAAGCGATCGCCCTTTGATTGACCCAGAATTGGTAGATAATTACCTTCAATCAAACGGAATCCCTGTAATGATGGCTTTAGATAATCAGCAGTGGGATCATACTGAAAATATTCTTTTACTCCCAGATAAGCATATAAACCTCTTTTTGTACCGCGATCCTCACTAGCCGTACTTTTTGAAGTGATTTCTAAAACAAAATCTGGAATTTTGCCCTGTTCTTCCCAGGTTTTATAGGAAGGTCGCTTTTTTTTCTCAACTCCAAACACCACAAAAACATCGGGAGCCACTACGGCTTTAGGGTTCCCCTGTTCGTAATAGATAAATAGATTCCCAGATACATAAACATCCGCCTCTTCTTGAAAATAACTATCTAAGGCTTCGACACCATAAATCAAGTAATCTCTCGCTGCATCACTTTCTGCCATTGGCAAATCATCACTATCAGGATAAGTAACATCAAAAAGTGAATATCTGAGGGAAGTTGTCATCGTTTAGACTCCATAAAACCCGATGAGACTAGGCTAACATATTGACCATTTCTGAAACAACACGCATTGCGCCATTGCCATCAACTAAATCTCGTCCTTTTTGGCTCATTCCTTCACGCCTGGGGCGATCGCCGATCAATTCCCGCAATACCAAACTAATCTTTTCAATAGTCACCTCCTGATGCCAACCCAGATTAATGATTACACCTTGTCGATCTAGTTCCGCCGCGATCGCTTTTTGATTGTCAGCAATAGTAATCACCAGGCTCGGTAAACCCATAAAGGCTAATTCCCAATTGGTGCTTCCCCCCGCCGCGATCGCCAAATCAGCCCCAGCCATCAACTCTGGCATATTGGTAACATTTTGGAGCAATTTTATAGATAGGTTTAAATCCTGACAAAAAGCGTCTAATTGTTGGAAATGGGGATTGTTACTACCGACAACAATTTTAATGTCTAAAATTTCCTGATTAAGAGGCGATCGGGAAGAATTGGGTAAAGTCGCTAAAGCCTGAAGAACTTTTAACGTGACATTATCAGGATCGCCCCCTCCCAACGTTACTAAAATATTAGTGGCGATCGGCTTAATTTCTCTTGGCCATATTTGCCATTCTAAAAACTCTTTCCTTAGTAAAGTGTAGTCACTGCCTAAAAGCAATTTGGTCTGATTTTCTCGATTGCAATATAGACTCTCTTCTGCTCCTATATTTTGATTTAAAATCAAATCAGCATAGTAATGATCGCAATGGCCATAATCATCAAAAAATAAAACTTTTAAGCCAGCTTCTTTTAGTTGTTTTTGATATTCGGCATTGAATTGATAACCATCCACTACGATCCAACTCGCTCTAAACTGGTGAGCTATGGCGATCGTTTCTCTGCTATCTTCTAAACTGCCTGGTTGAGCGGTTAAATAAATAAATTTTATTCCCTCTGAGTGAAGACGCGGCTCTAAAGGGGGAACAGAATTCGCCATCACAAGTAAGGAACGTCCTTGATGTGTTTGCCAGACTTGGGCTAGAGCCAAACAACGCATGACATGACCCATGCCAATCTGAGCAGAAGCATCAGCGCGGATTAGTAAATAGTCAAAACAGTCAAGTATTACCACGCTAAGAAACCACCATCCACTGCAATACATTCACCAGTTATATAAGAAGATTCATCTGAAGCTAAAAATACGACAGTATTAGCAATTTCTTCTGGAATTGCCATTCTTCCAAGCATAGTTTTATTACTATAATTATTAACAAAATTATTTTCTTGTCTTTCAGTGGAACGAATTCCACCAGACATAACTGCATTAACTCGGACATTTTTTGCTCCCCATAATCCAGCCAAATATTTTGTTAATCCCAAAATCCCAGCTTTAACAGTCGCATACTGAACAGGAGTGGGGGACATTTTTTCAGGATAAATAGAAAAATCAACTCCAGCCGAAGCATAAACAGATGAAAGCATAACAATACTAGCTGATTTTTGTTCGGAAGTATTACTAATCATATAACGCGCTAGAATGAAGTGCCCTGCCACATCCACTTCAAACATGCTAGTAAAACTCTGGTGAGATATTTCATTGAATGATGTTGCTATCCCATCTCTCAAAGAAGCATTACAAACTAATATATTTGGTATAATGTTTTGAGAAATTAACCAATTAAAGGCTTCTGTTATACTTGTCTCATTAGACAAATTAATTTCAAGCGGTATCATTTTATTTTGCACACTTTGAGGATAACTTTCAATTAAATTACGTGCTTTTTCGATTTTACGAGAAGCTACTATAACTGTTGTTCCCTCAGAACATAAACGATAGGTAATAGCACTTCCTATTAAACCCGTCGCTCCAGTCACTAATGCAATTTTATTTAACAAACCTTTCATTATTGTTTTCCTAGTAAAAATTCACATAAATCAAAATCGAATTGAGTAGCCACATGAATTGATCTTTCTTCAGGAGTTTCTATAATTCCCATTTTATCCCCAAAAAAATGATTTGTTTTTTTTAGTTGTGCCAACTTTGCAATTTTAATTGAACCGTTGGGACGATATACAGGTGGCAATAAGGGACGTTCCTTTAAATATTGATTACCAAAAAACATCTCCCAATTGTTTTGATTCTTACATTGTAATGCCCAATGAAAATAATGGGGATCAATCGGAGTCACACTAACTAAAAAATTTAAATCATCTTCTCGAAAAATTGCAACACTATTTTTAATATCATCTATTGAACGTAAAGGAGATGTTGGTTGTAAACAAACTAATACTTCAATCTCTTCACCTTGATTAATCAAAAAACTAGCCATCTCTTGACAAGGTATATGGGAAGCAACAAGATCATCACATAATTCAGGTTGCATTAAAAAAGGAACTTTCGCTCCATAGCTTTTTGCTACTTCTGCAATGCATTGATCCTCTGTACACACATAAACACTTTCAAAAATACCACTTTTAATTGCCGTTTCAATTGAGTAAGCAATCATTGGTTTACTAGCTAAAGCTAGAAGATTTTTGTTGACAAGTCTTTTACTAGCTGCTCTTGCTGGGATGGCACAGATGTGTTTTTTGATGATTGTCATATTTTTGATATTTATTCGGTAAAAGGTTCTTGATTGATTTTTTCAAGAGGATTAACCCCATACTTCGACCATAACCCTCTAACTACAATATCAGCTAATTCTAAGTCTTCTTGGGAATCAATATCTATACCTCTATTCGCATCTATTGGAGCTAAATGAAAAGGTTGACCATAAAATGCTTTTTGTTGCTTAAAGTCTTGAGCTTTAACCCACCATATAGAACCTGTGGGACAATAAACTTTTCCTAAATACTGACTGGGAACTAAGTGTTTTTCACCAAATAACCATTCGCCCTCAGAAGTTGAATTACACCGTATTGCCCAATGAGGATATACACTTCTATAGTTAATTGCTGATATTTGAAAATTACGTTGATTTTTTTCAAATAAATCATAATGTTCAAGAATATCGGTATTGATTCGGAGAGGACAATTAGGCATTAATTGACATAAAGCATCTATTTTTATTTCTTGTTCTGCTAATGTCTTTAGCAAATGTAAACTCACATTAATTAGTGTGGCATTGTCGTCAGCCAATTCGGGAGGTCGTAGTAAAAATTCCGCTCCATACCATTGAGCAATACGACCAATTAAATGATCATCAGTAGAAACTATAACCTTCTTAAACAGATTACTATTTAAAGCCGATTTTACTGTGTAGGCTAATAGAGGATGACCAAAAAAAGTAACGATATTTTTATGTGGTATCCTTTTAGAACCACCACGGGCGGGAATAATTGCAATTAACGATTCTTTTTTCATTGCTTGATCCTTTTGGTTGAAATTTTAAAAAATAAATTATTAAACATTATCGGAAATTGTTTTTTAGAGATTCAAAGCCTTGCTAGAAAAGGGCTGTAAATCTGCAAAACCCTATTTGCGATTAAGTCTATTGTTGTTGCCATCTGAATGGCTCTAAAATTTCTGTTTGATGAATAGCCAATTCATAATACTTGCTTAATTCAATTAATGGATAATTCGATTCATAAGCTGCTAATATTTCTTTAAATTGTCTTAAGTTATTGACTCCGAATATTAACTTATCTATTTCCTGAATATTTTTAATAAAATGAATAGCTGCATCTATTTTATTGATTTGATGATCCTTAATAAATTGCTCATATTTTTGAAAATTTTCTTTTATTGATGTAAAGAATGGAGGCAAAGAATCGATATTCATTAGTAATAATCCTTGTAAAAAAATAGACCTTACATGAATTTCTATTTGTTGACGTTTTAATTTACTCAAACAACCCTTTTCTAGTAATCGTTGGTCAAAAATATTAAGAGGAATTTGAATTATATCAATAAAGTTTTTTTGCAACACTTCGTCTATCTGTTCTGATGTGTAAACAGATACACCTATTTTTTTGACTAATCCTTGTCTTCTCAAATCAATTAAATTATTAATTAATAAATCTCCATTTGGCTTCATTAAATCATTTACATTATGTATTAAAATCCCGTATGCAGACGATTGTTTAAGATTTAACAAAGATTGTTTAAATGTATTTCTTAAATACAGCACATCTTCATTCGTAATAGTTTTATTAGGGAAATGGGGAGTTTTAATCACAATATCAAAATGGCAATTCAATGGCAAGATATTCCCTATAATCTTCTCACTATCGCCGTAGGCTGGAGCCGTATCTATTAACTTAATCCCTTTTAAGGAGGCGAGTTCTAATATATCTTTAGCTTCTGTTAGAGACGTTTTACCTTGGGTATTAGAAATACCATAATTTAAACCAAATTGCGCTGTACCAATTCCTATTTTGTCTATTCCGTGAGTTTTACTGAAAATTTGTTGACTATTCATGATTTTTAGTTTTATACAATTACACTAACTGATTAACGTTGCAACAATTTTTGATCAAGTCCGCCACAAGAGTTAGTCACCAAATCAAGTCTAGGCAAGGTTTTCGTATTTTGCACATATACACGTTTGATAGCAATTTGCTGTAGGATTCTGGCCAAAATCTGCATTCATAATCTCCTCTAAGTTAAAGGGATAAATTGTAGGTAAATCTCTCATCAATCCTCATCCAAAGTTGGATCAATACCCAACTCTTTCAGGCGAGCAACCAGCTTTTGGCGCATAACTTGATCCTGCTGCAATCGAGCCTCAGCCTGTTCAGCCCTCTGACGCTCCTGCTCAATCCTTTGGCGTTCCAGCTTAATAATTTCATTACCCCAAAATAAAAGATTTCCTGAGCTATCCCACCAGCGCAACCAACTTGTCGAAACTTGAGACCTTTTACCATCCCAAACACCTAAGAACAAATTCATTTCGGGAACCCAGAAACGCTGATTTTCATCAGGTGACTGAGGCTCATACCGGCTATCTGTCAAACGAAACAAATCTAGTGTTCTTGCTTTGGGATGAAAAATACCATAGAGAGGGACTTGCAAAATCTGCTCATAAAAATACCACTTACCATAGGGATAATGAGGATTGATCGAATATTCCATACCTTCCGTTTCTGAAATAAACTCCAATACCATCAAAGGTACATCGCCCTCCAGTTTTGGGGTGTAGCTACGCCGAATCACCCCCTCCGATAAAGGTTTAACATAAGCAACATAAACCCAATCAGGAGGTTTGACCACTGTTTTGTTTGCAACCGTAGCACAAATACCAAAATTGGTAGCAATTAGCATGGATTCCAAGAATAGCCCCGCCAACTCTAAGGATTCGCGTAGAGCCTCAGCCAAAAGAGGTTGTAAATTATTATCCACAGGATCATCAGGCAAAACAAAATCATCAGGTAGCTTATCCCAAGTTATCTTGGGTAAGTCATGCTTGGCAGTTGGTGTAGTTGTTGGAGGGGCGATCGCAATCATTTACCATTACCTCAGACAAACCTAACGAATCACTGAATATTGGGCAGTTTAACATTTTTTGTCTTAAATTTTTAAGATTCTGGCCAGAAATCTGGATTCATAATCTCCTCTAGTTTAAAGGGACAAAGATCAGGAAAATCTGTTTCGGCGATCGCCAAATCTCTAGCTTCAGACCAACTTTCTAAAAGTGCCTCATTGAGCCGCGATTTTAACCCAGGATTACGACGGAGCAGTTTATCAATGGATGTACGCTGTACCCGAATGGTCGCTCTCCAACTGTTAGAACGTCGCCAATGTTGAACTTTCCACTTTAGCAAATGAGCAACCAGTTGAATTAACTGTGACTCCAACTGATCGTAATGTCTATTACCCAAATCGGTCAACTCCTCAATGAGGTTGGATAAATCCAATTGATCAAACCGTTTTTGATAAAGTAGCTCGGATTGTTGATGTACCCAAGTATAAAAATCAGTTGCATAAAGCGAGTCATTCATGTTAGCTCCTCATTACTTCAAAACTTTTCGCAAGCTGTTGATCACATAATCTTGCTTCTCCTCACTCAAGTCATAATATAGCGGCAGACTTATGGCACTGCCATAGTAAAGCTCAGAGTTCGGAAAATCGCCCCGTTTAAATCCAAGAGTTTGATAATAGGGTTGAGTATGTACTGGAATGTAATGTACATTTACACCAATTTCAGACTTACGCAACGCTTCAAATACTTGACGATGACCCTTCTCAATTTTGTCTAATTGCAACCGTATAATATACAAATGCCAACTAGAATTACTCATTTCATTTTGAAAGGGTAACGTAATTGGTAAATTCTGCAATGACCGATTATATCTTTCTGCTAAGAACCGTCTTCGAGTAACAAACTCATCTAAACGATCCATTTGACTGCAACCCAACGCTGCTTGAATATCCGTCATGCGGTAATTGTAGCCTAACTCCAACTGCTGATAATACCAACCGCCATGGGATTCTTCCGTCATCAACCCAGGGTTACGAGTAATTCCATGAGTCCGTAAACGAATTAATTTTTCATACAATTCTCGATCATTCGTTGTAATAATTCCCCCTTCCCCTGTTGTAATAATCTTCACAGGATGAAAGCTAAAAACCGCCATATCTGAATATTGGCAACCGCCTATTTTATGATTTTGATATTCTCCCCCGATCGCATGGGAAGCATCCTCAATAATCTTAAAATTATAAACCTTTGCCAAATTATAAACCTGCTCCATTTCACAGGATTGACCCGCTAAATGTACAGGGATAACCACTTTAGGAATCTTACCTTGCTTTAACTTAGCCTCTAACTGCTCAACGCTCAAATTGTAAGTTCGTGGATCAATATCTACAAAATCAACCGTTGCCCCACAATATAAACCACAATTAGCCGAAGCCACAAAAGTAATCGGAGAAGTCCACAGCAGATCATCCTTTCCGAGGGCGATCGCCAAACAAGCAATGTGTAAAGCCGCCGTCGCACTCGACACTGCCACAGCATAGCTTACTTGACAATAGGCCGCTACAGCCTGCTCAAATCTTTCGATCATTGGCCCTTGGGTCAGCCAGTCCGACTTTAAAACATCTATAACAGCATCAATATCCTGTTGATTAATATTTTGCTTACCGTAAGGGATGTAACTGCTCATAGTGTTAGACCATAAAATTGGGGTCAACATGAATTTTAATCAATTCCCTTAACTCTTCAACCGTCAGAAACTGTTCATTACTCCCCGAATTGTAACTAAACCCTGATGGTACAGGACTCGCCCCCATCATTTCACAATATTGCTCCGTCGTATAACGGGATTGAATCGGCAAAATGGCATAATAGGAACCTAAATCCACCGTCGTAAATGAATCAGAGTTAGTAATCATTTCCTCATGGATTTTCTCCCCTGGACGAATCCCCACAATTTTTTGTTTACAATCAGGGGCGATCGCCTCAGCCACATCCGTAATTCGATAAGAAGGGATTTTAGGAACAAATATTTCTCCGCCCAAAGAGTTTTTGATAGCCCAAAGAACCATCTCGACCCCCTCGTCCAAAGAAATATTGAAACGAGTCATCTGAGGGTCAGTCATTGGCAAAAATCCCTCAAAGCGTTTGTGCAAGAAAAACGGAATCACAGAACCTCGTGACCCCATAACATTGCCATAGCGCACCACACTAAAATTAAGATCACGACGACCCTTGATATTATTGGCAGCAATAAACAGTTTATCCGAACAAAGTTTGGTCGCACCATAAAGATTGATCGGAGCAGCAGCCTTGTCCGTAGATAGAGCAACTACTGTGCTTACACCTGTATCGAGTGCTGCTTCAATAACATTTTCTGCCCCAAAAATATTAGTCTTAATACACTCCATTGGATTGTATTCCGCCATTGGCACTTGTTTAAGAGCCGCTGCATGGACGACAACGTTAATACCCTCCATCGCACGCACTAACCGCGATCGATCGCGAACATCACCAATAAAATAGCGAAGCCCAGAATATTTTTGTGGCGAGAACTGTTGAGCCATTTCATATTGCTTAAGCTCGTCCCGCGAATAAATTACTAACCTATGGATGTCAGGAAATTGGCTCAAAATCATTTCTACAAATTTTTTACCAAAGGAACCTGTACCTCCCGTAACCAAGATTGAAGTATTTTTATCTAGCAACATATTACTTATTACTCATTATATGGTTAAATAAATTTTTTAATCTTTTTCCTGCTCAATAACTAGCGTTGATTTCACAATTATTTATGTTTGTTTGCCTCAGTAAAATAGTGAATTATTGATTTGAAAAATAAATTTAGCACATTCAGTTGGATATATCAACAGTCTGGACAAATTTCAGGTTGGTCAAGCTCTGAGAGAGCCGTATTCTAGGAGCTTTTGGTGGTTTGGGTTTAATTTAATCAAAGTCGAGTCCAACCCAAACATGGTGATAAATAAGTCTAATAAATGCTCATTGAGCGCGTTTCGTTTGAACGATGTAATCGAAAATGAAACCACTTCCGCCCTGGATTCTCCCTCGACTGAAGCTTCTTTTCGGGTTGTCACCTTCGCTAAATTTAGGGCTGTTAGACTGGCATTGACATGGGTATCTAGGGCATCAATATTGTGCCATTGGCTATCCACCAGTCCATTATATTGTCTTGCATCGCGACGCGGGCCTTGGTCCAACTAGTTCAGGTTGGTATCTTGGCGCAGTTTTCCAATGGAATTCCACCCGAGTTTCACAACTCCCTCTATCCATTTCCGTTTGCTGTAGAAACTATCCGCCAACACATACTGCACGCGTTTACTGCACGCGTTCGGGCACATGGGTCTGGCAATCGGCCAGATGGCCCAGATAGAAATCTCTTTATGGCATTAACGATATTCAAGAATTGAACCGCTTGTTTACGATATTAGCTTATAATTCTGGGAATGAAGTTAGTCTGGATGGCTTATCTAAATCATCCGGTGTGGCAAAGAACACAATTAAGCGTTATCTTGAGTACCTTGAAGCAGCATTTCTGATTCGACGGATTGAACAAATCGATCAAAATGCAAAGCGATTTAAACGAGCTATGTTCTTCAAGGTTTACTTAACCAATCCATCAATGTGGGCTGCATTATTTGGACAGCTTAAGCCAGACTCTGCGACGATCGGGGCGATGACTGAAACCGTTATTTTTAGTCAATGGCAATATGCAACGGTAGTTGATCTCTACTATGCTCGCTGGAATTCAAGTGAGATTGATATTGTTAGTTTAGATCCACTCACCCAGTTACCAGCTTGGATTGTAGAAGTAAAATGGAGAGATCGACCTTACACATCACATGCTGAGCTTGATAATTGTGTGGAATTTTTCAAGAAAAACCCCAATATAGATCTTCCAATCCTAGTCACAAGTCGAACAATTTCAGATAGCCCTATTCAACATAAAGATGTAACATTTAGATTTCAACCATCTAGCTTGTATGCCTACACCTAGCCAACATATTGCGAGGCAAGACGAATTAGCACAAGAATTGATTAACAATTAAAAATGAGAAATCAAGGAAGCCTTTCTGGCTCTCTATGTTTGGTTATTTTTGAATCTTGCAAAACGATTGAATCACCACTTGTTCCGATCGTTTACGAAGTTACCATTGTCCCAATCCCCGCATCAGTAAAAATTTCCAAGAGCAATGAATGATGCACTCGTCCGTCAATAATGTGAGCCGCCTTGACCCCTTGAGCGATCGATCGGACGCAGCAAGTCAATTTAGGAATCATGCCGCCATTCACTGTACCATCCTCAATTAAGGCCCGCGCTTCACTAATCGACAATCGTGCAATCAAACTATCCGGCAATTTAGGATCCACCATTACACCGGGCGTATCGGTCAATAGAATCAACTTCTCCGCCCCCATCGCCGCCGCTAATTCTCCCGCCACAGTGTCGGCATTAATATTATAAGATTGACCCATTTCATCCGCTGCCACGCTAGAAACCACCGGAATATGACCCGCCTCACTCAGAATATCTAGAATTCGCGGATTCATTAACGCCACATCCCCCACAAATCCCATCTCTTCTTGATCTGAGGCTCGGGCCGTAATCAAATTTGCATCCTTACCACACAGCCCCACCGCCGAACCGCCCGCTCGATTGATCAATTCAACAATTTCTTTATTCAATCGCCCCACTAAAACCATCTCCACAATGTCCATCGTCGGGCCATCAGTCACCCGCAATCCATTTTTGAATTGAGGTTCAATATTCAATTTCGTCAGCCACACATTGATTTCCGGACCGCCACCATGAACAACAATAGGACGAATGCCCACCGACGCCATAAACACAATATCCCGAATCACTTGATCCTTTAGGGTGCCATCTTTCATTGCCGCCCCGCCATACTTAACCACAATAGTTCGGCCTGAAAACTCCTGAATGTAGGGCAGAGCTTCACTCAGGATTTTGACACGTACAGACGCATCGGACAGGCAATTATTGAGGTCAGTGGTCATAATGGTGAAAGAAACGGATTTGTGTGTGATCTAGACTACTAGGTTGTGCGATCGGATGGATAGATGTGAATAATTTTTTATTGAGCACGAAACGGCTGGGCTTGATTGAGCTTGAGAATAGTAGTGTTTTCCTCCGCTTTTGCAATTAAAGCCGCATTCAGATCAACCAAGATCCGATCGCAAATTTCTTCAGGTGTTTCATGACCTGCGATTTTAATATGCAAATCAGCGTGGGAATACAAAGGCGATCGATCGGAAAAAAGAGCATTCAATTTAGACTCTAAATCACCCGTTAAAAGAGGTCGAGTCGTATCATTTGCTAAACGCGCACACAACACGGCAACAGGCACATCTAACCAAATAATAATTCCCGATCGCAAATGGCCCCAATTTTCTGGAGTGACAACAATGCCCCCGCCTGTTGCAATCAACTTTCGGACGTAGCTCGACAATTCACTTAAAACTTGTGTTTCAAGTTGACGAAAAGTACTCTCACCCGATTGAGCAAACAATTCCGTAACCGATCGACCGCTAATTTGTTCAATCAGCACATCGGTATCAAAAAATTGATGGCTTAATCGATCGGCTAAAATGGCACCGATCGTACTTTTACCCGATCCCATCATACCGATCAGATATACATTAACGCCTTGGAGATTGGGAAGAGACATAAGAAGTTTAGAAGAAATTTGAGATAAGTTAACAAATTAGAACAAAGCAATCCGGGTTATCAAGTTAATCAATATCATCAAGCGATCGCATGGGCGGCGTAATCACCCGAAATTCAGCATCAATATCGGGCGCTTTAACCGACTGAGGTTTTCCACTCCACTCATCATCATTCCAGGCCTCCCCGTTAGCGGTCCGATCGGCTGCCGCTTGTTTGTTACCCCAAGCCTCATCCTCCCACGCCTCCGAGACAGCTCCAGCAATCCCAGGTTTTTTACGACCTCCACGGGCAACCGAAAGCAACACCAAAAAGGTCAGGCTCAAACCCATCCCAATCCCCAACGCCAGCAATATCCAAAGAGCCAGAGGAAGTTTCGGCAACACAAGGCCAAGAAAAACAAGGGCCACCGTAGGCTCTAAATTTTGCCACAGAAAAACGCAGAAGAGGACGGCAAGTAGTACGAGAAAAGTTAGAGGAATTGCGATGGGCATTCGGAAAACAGATAACGTTATTAATAGGAATTTCCTTAATATTGTAGAAGACTCTTGGACTAGGAATTTATATTTAAACAGAACTTATCCCAAAAAGTTGTGTCGTCGTCCTAGAATAAATGTACTATGGAGCTAACCATTCTACGGTTTCCAAAATGTCCAACCTACTCCTAATTGAATCCCCCGGCAAACTCAGAAAATTAGCTCAAATTTTGGGACAGGGTTGGGTGATCAAAGCGAGTATGGGACATGTTCGTGAATTAGCAAATGATGGCGAAGACTCCTTAGGATTTGATCTAAATGACGATCGGATTGACTGTCGTTATGAACCAAGGGGAGCGCGGGGACAGGCCGTATTAACTGAACTTCGTCAAGCGGTGAAACAAGCAGATCAAGTTTATATTGCAACAGATCCCGACAGAGAAGGCGAGACGATCGGTTGGCATTTACAACAAGCCTTAAAACTAAAAAATCCCCATCGTGTAACCTACCGCGAAATCACCACCGAATCCGTCCAAGCCGCAATCGCCCATCCCCGTAAATTAGATCAATCATTAATTGCCGCCGGACGTGCGCGAGATTGTTTAGATAAACTAGTTGGCTACAAAGGAAGCAAACACGTTGTCTGGAAACTCAACAACGGCGCGAAGTCCATGGGTCGGGTTCAAAGTGCGACATTGCATTTGTTATGTTTAAGAGAACGGGAAATATTAGCATTTAAACCCCAAAACTATTGGAGCATTTGGGTTGAATATCAAGAAGGATTTAAAGCATTCTACCGATCGGCAGGCAAACCCAAAGCCGTTCACGCTAAAGAACACGAAGACGCACCCGACGACCCAAAAGCGCCCGAATCGGACAAAATAACGACCCAAGCCGAAGCCGATCGGATTGTCGCCATTGCCCTAGCCCAGCCCCACGAAGTCTTCTCCGTCGAAGGCAAAAAGACCCAACAATCGCCGCCACCGCCCTTAATGACCTCGACGTTGCAACAGGCCGCAGGGCAACGGTTTAAGTTCAGTCCAGACAAAACAATGAAAGTCGCCCAATCCCTTTACGAAGCGGGACACATTACCTATATGCGAACGGATTCAGTCACACTAGCCGAATCATTCTGTGAAACCGTTCGCGAATACCTTCGACAACATGATCCTGAAAATTTACCAACTAAATCAACCACACACCGATCGCGCTCCAATTCCCAAGATGCCCATGAAGCCATTCGCCCAACCGACATTAATCGATCGCCTAATGACTTGAATGTAAGTGGTGATGATGCGAAGTTATACACATTGATTTGGAATCGGACAATAGCTTCTCTCTGTGCTCCCGTTGAACTCCAGAAAACCCGCATCATGACCCGCGCCGGAGAAACCCATTGGGAAGCACGGGGCCAAGTTGTGACATTCCCTGGCTATACAAAATATTGGAATAACCTAAGTGCAGACAATCAATTGCCACTATTGCAACGTGGCCTTGCCTTAACCCTAAAAACAGCCCAAGCCGATGCCAAACAAACCCAGCCACCCCCTCGCTACAGTGAACCTAAATTAGTGCAATTAATGGAACGCAAAGGCATTGGTCGCCCCAGTACCTATGCGCCAACCGTGAAAACATTGCGGGAGCGGGAATATGTCATGTCGCTCAAAGATAAACTACAACCCACAGCATTAGGATTAGATTTAGATTCGGCATTAGAGAAATTATTACCCGATTTAATTCAGCCTGAATTCACAGCAAAAATGGAAGCAGATCTCGATCGGATTGCTGACGGCAATCAAAATTGGGAGCAATACTTAACCCATTGGCATCGAGACTATTTTGAACCTGCGATCGCCTCTGCTATCAAACAAATTGGCACAACCGTTATTGCCAAAACCAATACAACAAAACGTACTTTCTCATCCACTCCAACATCAGGACAAACCTATGAATTATCACGGTTTAATTGTCCAAAATGTCAGCAAAAGATGAGTAAAATCCCATCAAAATCAGCCAAACTTAAAGCCAAGCATTTTCTCAAATGTATGACCACAGATTGTGATTGCGTAATGTTTTGGAATCCCACCGCAAAGAAATACGAATTACCCTACGCCAGCCGTCCGATCGATCCGCAAAACTTCACCGACTATCCTTGTCCAGTGTGTGGCGCGCTTCTGGAACGATATGGCTATGTAAAAGAAGGCAAAGAAAAAGTGATGTTACGATGTTCAATCTTGGATCATCGTCGAGAAAAATGTAAGGAGGTTGCATACTTTGAAACTCAAGATGGCTTTTGGTCCCCAAAGTTTGGCACGATCGCAATTCCATCAAATCAAACGAAAACCAAAGGCAAAGAAGTAGTAGAAAAGAAAAAGCGAAAGAAGTTGTGAATCTTGTTTGATAGCCGGGGTCCAGAAGAATGTGAGGGGAAATCGATAATTGAGGATACGATCGCCCGTCC
>JAPLHZ010000006.1 GCA_026389365.1 Cyanobacteriota bacterium | reverse complement strand
TTCAAATTTGGGCCATTGCGCGGAATGTTTCCCTCAATTTATATCGTGATCTTGGGTTTGAAAATATGGCTCAAGCTCAGCGACTGGCTAGCTTTAGTCTTAACACACTTAAACTTCTATTCAGAATGAAATAGCCCTGCAATACTCCCTCCCTTCATAACAGTTTTCCTCCATATATCCCTTAGTGTGAGAACCTTCGCAACCAGAGCTGGATTGAACCTTTCACTCAATTTCTCTTCATCTTGGTTAAGATCTAACAAAATTGGAAAACTGGTAATAATTTTATCTATTGACGTTTCTTTAAAATTCTTTTCAGTTTTTGCTTGGGAAACAATAATCTGAAATTTTGTATTTGAACTGAATCTGTAATCACTTATTGAGTCAACATCTTGAAGATAGTCGTCATCAAGAAGCAGTATGATTGAATCGATACCGCCATCTTGACCACCATCAACAATACTATCTTCCAGTTCTTCAAATGTTAAATCTAAGTGTTTCGATATTTGAGCCAAACTGAAAAGTTCGAACAATGCACTATTGTCGATTTCTAACTCATTTTCTTTTTTAAACTCTGCAATACAACCATCAATAATGATACTGTTGCTCATGCAGGGTCATTTCATTCTAGATTTAGGTGACGAGTTTATGTGGTTTCAGCCATCGAAGACGAAAATCTCTGATGCCTGGAACGGCGCGTTCTCGTAGATGCACAAAATGTCGAAATTTAGAATGAAACAGCCCTGGTTGCTCATGTTTGTTCCTAGTTAATTTGTAATTGCTAATAGTTATAGCGGTTCTCGGTCGAGTGGGGTACACTTTCAGCAACATAACTCGATTGTACATCTATAAAACTTGATTGAGCTTATGTTCAACTCGATCGCCCTCTTCCCAAACCTCGAATTGTCTTGTTTAACTTTAATTCGAGGAACGATCGCGATCGGGTTTTAATATTCAGCCCATCAGAGTTACTTTGTCAGGACTAATCCGTACCACCCCAGCGCCAAGATGGATTCCCGGCTTCAATCTTCTGCTGAAGAATCACCATTGTGTATCCATTGATGTCCGATATCCCCGTTGTATCGAGAATGAAGTAAACATTCCCATTCACAAATCGCATTCGCAACAGAGAATTCGACATCGGTGCATCTTTATTTTCAACTAGCCCCGCTGTCGCTACACAACTGCGAAACTCAGGCTTCAGACGGGCACGCCAAGTCACACTAAAACGATCGCTCGCCTCAAACTCCACCGCCTCTGCAATCTGCTGGAGCTGAGCCTTTCCATAACTATCATACCCACCCTCCCGATAAGGACTCGGCTGAATCATCACCTTCACCTCCTTCGGACATTTCCCCTGCTGAGCGGTTCTCTCTAGCATCGGGTAAATGCGCAGGGTTTGGACTTGGGAATTTGGCATCTTGGGTTTTGACACCTGGGCTTGGGCGGCTGGACCTGGTAGGCAGAGGGTGAGAACTCCTAGAGTACAAGCGATCGCCGTAATAGGTCGATGGAGCATAACACAGCCTTCCTTACTAGTAATGTCGGTCTTATTTAAATCTAGCCCTAAATTCAATGTATTTTCAATACAAAATTTTATGATTCAAGTCTTGTGAGTGAGTGCAAGAAAGACCTCCGTCAGGGTTGCTTTGTCGCGAGTCAGGCTTTCGATCGTTCGCGGATTGAGAATGTCTAGCACTGCATAAAGTTGGGTTAGATCTTCAATGGTGATTCGTTGACTATCAGATTGAGGGGCGATCGTAATACCCAGGTGATTCAATTTTGTAATGCAATTTGGGTCGTCCAATAGTTCAGTTAACTGAATATGATAAGCAGTGCCCGAAAATTCTTTAATGAGTTGGGCAGTCGCTTTTTCCGCGACGATTTCGCCTTGATTAATGATGGCCGTCCGATCGCTCAAATCTTCCGCTACATCAAGTTGATGGGTTGTCAACAGAATTCCTTTTCCTTCTGCCGCCACTTCCCGAATCAGTCGTTTCACCGTTTCAGTCGCCTCCACATCAAGCCCAAGCGTCGGCTCATCCAACAATAACAAAGCAGGGTCGTGAACTAAAGCCACTGCGATCGCGACTTTTTGCTGCATTCCTCGTGAGAGCTGCTGAACTACGGATTTTCGTTTGTGACTGAGTTCAAAGCGATCGAGTAATTCTCGACCTCGTTGCCTTGCGACCTTAGGCGACAACCCACGAAGCACTCCAAAATAGGACAGATTTTCCTCAGGAGTCAGCCGCCAATAAAGATTGCGATTCCCCTCAAGCACCGCCCCAATGCTGGCAAATGCGCGAGTGTCAGCGTGAGGATTGTAGCCGTTGACCATCACGGAGC
The DNA here is from genome assembly GCA_026389365.1 of Cyanobacteriota bacterium. Classification (GTDB taxonomy): domain Bacteria; phylum Cyanobacteriota; class Cyanobacteriia; order Leptolyngbyales; family Leptolyngbyaceae; genus JAAFJU01. The sequence goes on along the minus strand of JAPLHZ010000006.1, from coordinate 454 downwards.
CTTTATCGGGCTGGATTAATCCCGCAATCATTTTAATGCTGGTGGTTTTTCCCGCGCCATTCGGACCGAGAAAGGCCAAGACTTCGCCTCGATCGATTGACAGCGATACATCTTTGACCGCCGTCAGAACCGTATCGGGCGTTCGGTAAGTTTTCTGAAGATTTGTAGCGGTGAGGACGGAAGACATTAGTTTCTGGGGTTTGAGGGAAACGGACTAAAGAGAAAGAGTGGAATTCTAGCTCCCCCTTTTCAAGAAGGCTAGCAGGGTGGTTTCATACTAGGGGAATAAATTAAATGGGCCTAGATTTATATCATTCTGTTGATGCTTGACAGGTTAAGAAGAAAATCGTTTTGTCAAGCCCTATCAACCTAAACTTGGAAACGCTCTTATATCCAGCTTTTGAGGTGGTTTTCGTAAGGTCTTAACGCCCCCCAGTCCTCGATTCTCAGGAGC
>JAPLHZ010000068.1 GCA_026389365.1 Cyanobacteriota bacterium | reverse complement strand
GTGAATCGTCTCTTTCAACGCCTCACTCTCGACCTTAATGGGTATACGCGATTTCCAGCAACCTAAATTCCCTAGGATTGTCAATTGCCTTCAAACCACATCTAGCGTCCTCCACGGGAATTCTGGGAGAACCACAATTATTCCATTATGCTCCAAAATTTCGATCGAAAGAGCTAGCGAGCAGTACGACTATTATAGAAAACCCATAGACCAACAATGTAGTTAATCTAAGGGAGAAGATGATTTAGATTGTTAAATCTGCCATTTAAAAATAGTCTTGCAATGCTCGCACTGTTAATGGTTTAGTTTGCATAGATTCGATCGCCGCAGCCGTGGCTTTGGCCCCAGCGATCGTAGTGACGATCGGAATCTTATACGTCAACGCCGCCCGCCGAATACTCCGACCATCAGACTGAGCTTCCTCGCCAGATGGAGTATTGATAATGAGTTGGATTTGGCTGTTTTTAATCGCATCCAAAATATGGGGGCGACCCTCATGCAATTTGTACACGAGTTCAACCTCCAAACCATTTTCCTTCAAGACCGCACGGGTTCCGCTAGTGGCAATCACTTTAAACCCCAAATCAATAAAGGCTTTAGCCACCGGAATGACCAGTTGTTTATCCCGATCGTTCGTCGAAATAAAGACCGCACCAGATTTAGGTAACTTTTGACCTGCGCCCAACTCAGCCTTCGCATAGGCCGCCCCAAAGCTACTGTCAATCCCCATAACCTCACCCGTCGATCGCATTTCTGGACCCAAAATAGTATCCGTTCCCGGAAACTTCTCAAAAGGCAACACGGCCTCTTTGACGGAAATGTGAGTCGGAATGATTTCGGTGGTGAAATTAAGTTCCGCCAAGGTTTTACCAGACATTACGCGGGACGCAAGTTTAGCCAAAGGTTGACCGATCGCCTTCGACACAAACGGCACAGTTCTTGACGCACGGGGATTCGCTTCAATAATAAAGACTTGACTTCCCTGCACCGCAAACTGAATATTCATCAACCCAATCACCTTCAGCGCCTTCGCCAAATCAATGGTCCAAGTGCGAATCTGAGCTAGGGCTTCATCACTCAGCGACACCGATGGCAACGAACAGGCCGAATCCCCCGAATGAATCCCCGCTTGCTCAATGTGTTCCATCACGCCGCCGATCGTCACATTCCCCTGAGCATCCGCGATCGCATCCACATCCACTTCGATCGCATTCTCTAGAAACTTATCAATCAAAATCGGGTGATCCGGTTCGACTTGCACCGCATAAACCATATACCGTTCGAGTTCCGCGTCGGAGTAAACAATCTCCATAGCGCGACCACCCAGCACATAACTCGGGCGTACGACCACCGGATAGGTAATGCGACGAGCCACCGATCGGGCTTGTTCAAAACTGCGGGCGAGTCCGTTGGGGGGCTGTTTGATGTCCAGTTCGCGGAGGATTTTTTCAAACCGTTCCCGATCTTCAGCCGCATCAATAGAATCGGGTGAAGTCCCCCAAATTTTGGTCGGGCAATTAGGATTCTGGTTCAGATACTCCTGCAACGGCACCGCCAATTTCAACGGAGTCTGACCCCCAAATTGGACAATCACGCCTTCGGGACTTTCCGCTTCAAGAATGTTCAGGACATCTTCTTTCGTCAGCGGCTCAAAATAAAGCCGATCGCTGGTGTCGTAGTCCGTCGAAACAGTCTCAGGATTTGAATTCACCATAATGGTCTCAAAACCATCGGCTTGCAATGCAAACGACGCATGACAGCAGCAATAGTCAAACTCAATGCCCTGACCAATTCGGTTGGGTCCGCCGCCCAAAATCATCACCTTGCGCCGATCGGAAGGCAGGACTTCAGTCTCATCCTCGTAGGTGGAGTAGTAGTAGGGCGTTAATGCTTCAAATTCCGCCGCGCAGGTATCCACAGTTTTATACGCAGGAATTACGCCCAGGGATTTACGGAAGGTTCGCACATCGTCTTCGCGGGTTTTGGTGGCAAACGCAAGTTGACGATCGCTGAACCCCTGACGCTTGATATGGCGCATTTGGTCAGCCGTCAAACGGTTCAACGGCGTGAGTTTGATGAATTTCTCGGTGTTGAGAATGTCTTCAAGTTTGTCCAGGAACCACGGATCCACAGCGGTCAATTCGTAGATTTCTTCAACGGCCATCCCCATCAACATCGCATGACGAATGGAGAAGACCCGATCGGGATTGGGAGTGCGCAAGTTCGATCGAATTTGTTCTAAGCTGGGCAGCCTTTCATCTCGGTCACAGCCCCAACCCGCACGACCTGTTTCCAGCGATCGTAATGCTTTCTGGAACGATTCTTGGAAGGTGCGCCCGATCGCCATCGCTTCCCCAACCGATTTCATTTGGGTCGTGAGTGTGGCAATCGAACCGGGGAATTTCTCAAAGGCAAACCGAGGAATTTTGGTAACGACATAATCGATCGTCGGCTCAAAACTCGCGGGGGTCATTTTCGTGATGTCATTGGGAATCTCGTCTAGGGTATAGCCCACCGCCAACTTAGCCGCAATTTTTGCGATCGGAAATCCCGTCGCTTTTGAGGCGAGGGCAGACGATCGGGACACACGCGGATTCATTTCAATGACAATCATTTCGCCCGTGTCAGGATTGACAGAAAACTGAATATTGGATCCGCCCGTCTCAACCCCGATTTCACGAATGATCTTCACCGAAGCATCCCGAAGCCGTTGATATTCTTTGTCCGTCAGGGTCTGGGCCGGAGCGACCGTAATGGAGTCACCCGTATGAACGCCCATGGCATCAAAGTTTTCAATGGAGCAAATAATTACGACGTTATCCGCCAGATCCCGCATCACTTCTAGCTCATATTCTTTCCAGCCCAGCAATGATTTTTCAACCAAAATTTGCGACATCGGACTTGCATCCAAACCGCTTTGAGCAATTGCCTCAAATTCTTCTTGGTTGTAAGCAATCCCACCGCCGCTGCCGCCCATGGTATAAGCCGGACGAATGATCAGCGGGAACGTGCCAATTTCACGACCAATAATTTTCGCTTCAGCCATGGTATGCGCTAGGCCCGATGGACAAACGCCCACACCGATGCGCTCCATTGCTTCTTTGAATAGCTTGCGATCTTCGGCCATTTCGATCGCCGGAAGCTTTGCACCAATCAGCTCAACATTATATTTATCCAATACGCCAGCTTTCGCCAATGTCACCGACAAATTAAGCGCCGTTTGGCCGCCCATCGTGGGAAGCAGCGCATCAGGTCGTTCTTGAGCAATAATCTGCTCCACCATTTCAGGGGTGAGCGGTTCGATGTAGGTCCGATCGGCAGTGTCTGGATCCGTCATGATGGTTGCGGGATTCGAGTTCACCAACACGACTTCGTAACCTTCATCGCGCAGTGCTTTACATGCCTGCGTTCCTGAATAATCAAACTCGCAAGCCTGTCCGATAACGATCGGTCCAGAGCCAATCAACAGGATCTTCTTGAGGTCAGTACGACGAGGCATGGCAGTCTATCAACTTGAGGGGGTCAACAAAATCCCATCTATTGTAGTGGGGTTTGGTCAGCGCTTCAGTTCTTCACGGAAAACTTCTTCGTCTCCACCTCTCCAGCCTTGCCCATGACAACGGCAGGCGCTTGGTTGTAGACCAGTTTCACGGCTCCTGCATTCCCCGAGGAAATTTGGACATCTTGCTGACCTGACCAGCTTTGGGTTACGCCTTTCTCCATCATCCCCTCAAATTTAACGTCCCCATCCACCACTACTTCAATCCAGCTCCGATCAGTCAAGCTAACGTCTACCTTGACTGGACCACTAGTGAGGCTGGGGCTGGGCGTTGGACTAGGTGTAATGCTGGGGCTAGGACTGGGGCTGGGACTGGGAGTTTCGGAGGCGATCGGACTTGGCACGACATTAGACTTGGGACTGGACTTGGGACTGGACTGGATAATGATTGGCTTGATCGCTGGACTCTGATTAGTCTGTTTGACCTCTGGGGTCTGGGGTCTCAACAATGCGATCGCGCCCGCTAATAGTCCAAAGCCTAATAGTCCACCTAAAATTGGAAACAGCCAAGCTGGACGATCGATCTGTGGCTTGTTGCCACCGTAGCCATCACTCTTAGAAGAGACCGGGTTTTCTGCCCCATAGAGAACAACGGGGCGCATTACTTTATCTGGCACAGGCTCTCTAAACAATTGGTTCCGAATGACATCCACCAATGGAGGCCGAGGAGCTTCTTTAATCAGATCAACAGCGACAGGCTCGGTATTCAACGGAATTTCTTTGGCTAGAGCATCACCGTCAAGACCCACGAGCTTGGCATACCGTCGAATAAATCCTTGAACAAAAACGGGTTCGGGGAGCTTAAAGGTTTCCCCCGATTCCAATGCTTTCAAAGCTCGCATAGGGATGAAGGTCTTTGTAGCAATTTCCTCTAATGAAATACCTTGTGCTTCCCGAGCTTGAACTAGTTGTTGAGCAACACTTCTAAGTTTTTCTGCTGATGCAGTATCCACAGTTCCCTTCTCCTAATGTCAAGCCAAAACATACGTTTCAAGGCAACTTTCTCTAGGCAGAATCCAACCTTTGAACCTTTGCCCATCTATGGTTATCAAGCGTACTACATTCCCTCACATTAACAACAGTCCGCAGTCCGGACAGTTTTTAACGTAGGTAGTGGCGAAGAAAGCTATCCAAAGCTTAAAGTACAGTCATACAAAAAACAGAGACTGTGCAATGGATAGCCTACAGAATATTCTAACGGACGCACTGACCACAGTGGGTCATTT
>JAPLHZ010000189.1 GCA_026389365.1 Cyanobacteriota bacterium | reverse complement strand
GGGTGGAACGCTGCAAGATATTGGTAAAGAATTATGAAAGAACATTAGGAAATGCGATGACCAAAATGAACCTCTGCTTTGTTAGGCTAATGATAAAGCGGCTTTCAGCCTCTGATTAGGATATCAAATGGGTTCTATAGAGCCCATTTGGTTCAAGAACTCCAAAAAGTGTATCCTCAAATCATGACAAAAATCAGATTTGAGCGTTCAAAGAAGCATTCAAAACAGGAAAAAAAGAACAAGGAAAGTCAGGATTTATCCCAGCGATTGCACGTTGGGTCGTTGAACGGTCGAAGGCATGGGTGGAACGCTGCAAGATATTGGTAAAGAATTATGAAAGAACATTAGGAAATGCGATGACCAAAATGAACCTCTGTTTTGTTAGGCTAATGATAAAGCGGCTTTCAGCCTCTGATTAGGATATCAAATGGGTTCTATAAATGACATGATGGCTTGCAGTCGTTGTAGGCCATCAATAATTTCGTAGACTCCTGGCGAATCGTCCCGTTCTGCCAATAGAATTGCTGGTATCGGATATTTTTTAAGAATTGACTCTATTAACTTTTGCTTTTCTTCTAACGTCCACACTAATTTTCTCTGGTACCGACGGTTTACATATAGCTTGTCTTGCGAATACCAGCTATAAACTGATTGAATTGACAGGGGGCTGTGAAACTAATTCCGCCATGTTGTAGTTATCCACTTGCAGTTAAGAGCCAAAATCTAAGTTTCGTAATTATACTTCATTAAGCAAATAAATTGTTGAAGAATACAAAAACGTTTTCCGCATTTTCCGGCACTTGCTTGAATTATTCGATCGATTATGTAGCGGCGAAGATTATTCTGATGGTGGGTGTGCGTTTTGTGACTGTAGATGCAATGTACGATCGTGACATTGACCCGTCCTATGATGCGACAGGGTTCTATGCCAAGTTGGGCTTTGAGTTTGTCGATCCAAAGAAAGCTTGCCACCAGAGATCCCCTATCGAACGATGTACTATGACTTGAAGCCTATTATTGAACTGTGAGTTCAAGGCCCAAATTATCTGCCGCCGCTCAACAGGAGCGATCGTCTGATTACCTCTATTCAGTCAACAAAGATGGGAAAAGTTTTTGAAAAATCCCTAATTGAAGAATGAGGACTACATTTACAGAAGAAGGCAGGGAAGATTGCCTTTGGTTCAACGTTGCAGATCCCGATCGCCATAATGCGTTACCGTATAAAGCTTGGAAATATCGTAGGAACTCTGTATGCCCCGTCTAGCCCTTCTCAGCGTGTCGAATAAAGCTGGAATTGTAGAATTTGCCCAGACGCTCGTGACTGAATTTGGATTTGACATTATCAGTAGTGGCGGCACTGCTAAAACTCTTAAGGACGCAGGCGTTCCTGTGACTAAAGTGTCTGACTATACGGGTTCGCCTGAAATTCTTGGAGGCCGAGTCAAGACGCTTCATCCCAAAATTCACGGCGGCATTCTTGCACGGCGCGATATTCCTGAACATTTGACTGAACTAGATGCGAATGGAATACGGGCGATCGATCTCGTGGTCGTCAATCTCTATCCCTTCGAGCAAACGATTTCAAAACCGGGCGTTGTTCTAGAAGAGGCAATCGAGCAGATTGATATTGGGGGTCCGGCCATGGTGCGGGCGAGCGCTAAAAACTACGCCCATTTGACGATTTTGACCAATCCGAGTCAGTACGATCGGTATCTAGACGAATCTCGCGCAGAAAACGGTGAAGTCAGCCTGAGTTTCCGTCAACAAGCGGCGCTGGCAGCCTTCCAACATACGGCAGCGTATGACACTGCAATTTCGACTTATCTAGCGGCTCAACTTGCAGAAAATTCGGCTGAATTACCTGCTGAACTCCCTAAGAGTTTTGGCCGATCGGGAACGAAATTACAAGCCTTACGGTACGGCGAAAATCCTCATCAAATGGCGGCTTGGTATCAAACAGGGTCAACAGCAACGGGCTGGGCAGCGGCGACTCAATTGCAAGGTAAGGAACTGAGTTATAACAATTTGGTCGATCTCGAAGCGGCTCGTCGAATCATTGTTGAATTCATTGACGGCGATCCCACGGCCATCATTGTGAAGCATACAAATCCCTGTGGTTCTGCTATGGCTTCTAGCATTCTCGAAGCTTATACCAAAGCATTCAATGCCGATTCCACTTCCGCATTCGGCGGCATTGTTGCCCTCAATCGTCCGATCAATGCTACAACGGCGACTGAACTATCTAAAACCTTTCTCGAATGTGTTGTCGCTCCTGGTTGCGATGATGATGCAAAAATTATTCTTGCAAAGAAAGCGAATTTACGGGTTGTAGTGTTGCCAGATCTGTCCGGTGGGTCTGAGCCGGTGATTAAGGATATTGCAGGTGGATTCTTGGTCCAAGCGGCGGATACTCTGATGACTAATCCTGCTAATTGGACTGTGGCGACGACGCAGCAACCGACTCCGGCTGAACTTGAGGAAATGTTGTTTGCCTGGAAGATTTGTAAGCATGTTAAATCGAATGCGATCGTGATTACTAAAGATAGAACGACCCTTGGAGTGGGCGCGGGGCAAATGAATCGCGTGGGTTCTGCCAAAATTGCAATAGAACAAGCAGCGAACAAAATCCAAGGAGCAGTGTTGGCGAGTGATGGATTCTTCCCATTCGATGACAGTGTACGATCGGCGGCAGCGGCTGGAATTCGGCTTTTAATTCAACCGGGCGGCAGTATGCGAGATGGAGAATCTATTGCGGCGGCAAATGAATTGGGGTTGGTGATGGTGATGACGGGTGTTCGTCACTTCATGCACTAATTTGCTGCACTAATTTGCTGCACCTCACCGGGAGAATCAGGATGGCGATGTACAATTAAAGGATCAAGTTTGAATTCACTTAATTGCGGCTTATGACTCCTGAAACTCCCTCCATTTCGGAAACCGTCGAACTTGCACCGAGTTATACCTTAGCGATCGCGGTTGTCCTAATTGGGGCAGCGATCGTCCCATTACAGATTTGGGTGGGTGGAATTGTTGCACTGTTTGGCGGTTTTTTGTTGCTACAGTCAGCCCTGCTTCGGCTGCAATTTACAACGACTAACCTTGATGTATATCGCAATGGTAAAGTCATTCGCAGTTTCCCCTATTCCGAATGGAGTCACTGGGAAATTTTCTGGCAACCCATTCCAATTTTGTTCTATTTCCGCGAAGTCAATAGCATTCATTTCTTACCAATTTTGTTTGATCCAAAAATGCTCCAAGTACTCTTAAAACAACGCTGTCCCCAACTCCCCACTGAACCTTAAAATTCGCCTCCAGGCATATGCGTTGTGATATTCCTGGTTAAGCGCTACATTTTTCGTTCTGTTATCCTAAGGCAATATTTGAATTCTACGGTGACTCTGATGCTATTAGAACAAGTCGTCGGCATTCCTCCAAAACTCATTGGTGAAAAGAGGATGAGCTTTCGAGGTTTGGATTGGCAAGCTTTTAAGCAAATTCACTCGTTAGTGGCGCATCACACTCATTCGCGTTTTAGCTATGACAATGGAGTTTTAGAAATTACGATGCCCCTAGAATCTCATGAACGATCGGCAAGATTGATTGAACGATTTATCATTATTCTTGTAACTGAAATGGGGATGATGATCAAAACGATGGGTTCGACGACGCTCGATCGTGAAGACCTTTTAAAAAGTGCTGAACCCGATGACGCTTATTACATTCAAAATTATGAACGGGTGGCCGATCGGACGGTTGATTTGAATGTCGATCCGGCTCCTGATTTGGTGGTTGAGGTTGATATTACGCATACAGATTTGAATAAAAATATTCTCTATGCAGCGATCGGTGTTTCTGAGTTTTGGCGTTTTAATGGGCGAGTTTGGACTATTCTTAAATTAGTGGATAATGCATATGTTGAATGCGATCGATCGCCTACATTTCCCACCATTGAGAAAGCAAAGCTGTATGAATTTCTCGAAGCAGCTTTTCGCAATGAAGTCACAGCAGAAATTAATCTTCGTCAATGGGTTCGTCAGCAGGTCAATCTATAGTTGGAAGGGGGGAAAGGATTGAGCGATGTTTCCAGTTGATCGAATCTAAATACCAAAATCTGAATCTCCGTCATAATAATCAAGCAGTTCCAGAAGTGCCCATCCCATGGCCCGATTGCTCTACCAAGCTGAATATCTCCTGCGCGAAACCCTCCTCGGACTCCGGCGCGGTGGCTGGATGAACTGGGCCGCGATTAGTACGGTAGCCGTGTTGTTGTTGTTGTTTGGCATTGGATTACAAGGCTCATGGCAATTGGGCGAATTTTTCAATCGCTACGGTAACCAACTCGAAATTTCGGCCTATCTCAATACGGGCGTGGCGGCCAAAGACCTACAACCCACTATCCAAAAGCTCCCGAACGTTACTACTGTCACGGCTATTACAAAAGAAGAGGCTTGGTCCGCGCTGGCAAAAGAACTGGGTGTCACGGATCTTAAAGCGACCACAGCTCAACTTTCAGGTAATCCGCTGGTGGACGAAATACGGGTTCAGGCCAATAGTCCGACGGCGGTGATTGGGTTGGCAGAGGCGTTAAAAAAAGTACAGGGTGTTGACACGGTGCAATATGTCGGTGAGGTGGTGCAGCAAGTCACGGAACTGAATCATAATTTGCGATTTATTAGCGTCGGGGTGATTGGCTTTTTGACCTTAAGTGCGATCGCAGTCATCACTACCACATTACGCTTGGTCATTGTAGCCCGCTCCCAAGAGATTGAAGTTATGCGGTTGGTGGGGGCGACTCGGATGACTATTTATCTGCCATTTTTGCTTCAGGGCATCACCTTTGGTCTTGCTGGGGCCACGATCGCTTGGGTGTTTATTCAGAGTTTACTCCTGACCTTAAGCCGTCTAGCGTCGCAACAAGCCGATCTATTTCAAGGTCTACTGATCGATAGTGGAAAAGGCTGGATTTTACCGTTGGTGTTGCTGGGGTTTGGCGGCGCGATCGGGTTGATTGGCAGTCTATTTGCAGTACAAACGATCGGACGACGTTAGACGATTATTAATGTTAACTACTTTTAATCGATGATGCAGAAGATAGGGTTTGTGCTGCCGCTTTCATCAACTGAATATCACCATCGTGCCAATGGCGCACGGATTGACAATGATGTGCGACCAGTAATCCCCATAGTCCTCGTTGGGTCAAAATTGGCACCACGAGATTGGATTGGACCTGTATTTCTTTAAGGAATTGGCGGTGACAGTCGGCGATCGGTTCATTGTCGATGTTGGTAATTGCCCTAACGCGCCCATCCAAATACATAGCGGCATAGTCACCGTTAAAACACTCATCTGGGCCTGTTGAACCTAGAATAGAAAACCTGTCTGAACTCAAAGATTCAAATGTGACTCGCCCTTCCCACTTACGAAAAAAATAATAAAGAACAACCCGATCGACCGCTAACTCAATTCTGGCTGCATCTGTGGTTTTTTGAACTAACGCATCACGCTCTAGAGTTTGAGTGATTCCTGAGATGATCCGCTGGAGTCCTCGGTTATGGTCCTGACTAGGTTGATTCAGTTCGGGCTTGGGGTTGCTCTGCACGATCGTCTCGAAGTTTATAGGTCTCCGATAACGATAGCAGATTTACTAGATCTAGATAGCAGGACAACGTGCTGCGCACCCCATAAATTATTCAATCACTTAATAAGTGATTTCCAGGGTCACAGAAGCTTCAATCGTCTGTTCTCCGCCCAAGACTGGAGTTGGATCGGCCATAATTTTAGAGCTTCGAGCTTGCAGCATTGAGTCATTCATTTCCATGGGACGCAGACGTGGAACAGCATTGTTAACTTGAATACTGATGATGTCTTTCTGGGTAAAATTCAATACATTGAGAACGGCGTTAGCTTGGGCTTGGGCTTCTTGGGTAGCACGGCGCAATGCAATTTTTTGGGCAGCGGCGATCGCCTCATCGGTCGCAATGAAGCTAATTCCATCAATCCGACTAGCACCAGACCTAACGGATTGATCGACAATCTCACCAGCAGCATTATTGTTGGTGCGGAAAACGACCATATTTGAGCCGCTATATCCGGTGAGAACTTGTTTATTATTTTCGTAGCTATAGACTGGATTTAAGTTGATTCCGGTTGTTTCTAGCTTTTCGACATTGCGAGATTTAAGAAACGTGACCACTGCATTCGATCGTTTTGCGATCGCCGCTTGGACCTCACCTGCCGTTTTGCCCTGGGCTTCAACACCAAGACGGACTTGAGCAATTGTGGTTTGAATAGATTCGGTGCCGCGACCGGAGACCGTAAGGGTTCGGAGCATTCGGCTAATTGGGGTAGACTGGGCGATTTGGTCTTGGGCTTGAACAGCGTTGGTGAGGGTTGATGTGGTGCCAAGAAAGGCCAATGCGCTCAGAAAAATCGAGAGGGAACGTTGTGTTTTCATTATGATTGAATTCAGTGAGTGTCATAGATGGGGTATCTCAATACTGTGCCATCAGAACTGAACTCCGATACCTTGGGTTACATTTTTTGATACAACATTCTTATAAATACAGGAGAAAAAATTTAAACGATCGCCTCTTCACCTTACCCCAAGTCCGATCGTCCTCAAATATTAACCTGAATTATTTTTTGGATGTTGATGCAAAAATTTTATAAAAGTTAGGATCTTCTCGCATAAAAATTCTCAGTCTAAGTAATCGATAATAAAATACAACTTGTCTACTCAACTTATTTTTAACTTTCTTCCAAATGGAATATTTGGGATATTCAATCTCTCTATGAATATCAAAGTAAATTTGTTTATCCTGAAGATCTGATTGTCCATTTTTGATTCTTATTCTTTCAATATTATCCTTAAGGAATAAAAACTTGTCTTCGCGGAAGAAATCCAATGTCATCCCAATTCGAGCCGCAGCTAGACCCATGGCATAACATTCACCATTATATATTCCTTGCACTTCAAAAAAATAAGAAATTGTCTGCCAAAGTTCAAAAAAATCCTCTTCTAATCCGTTCTGTTTCTTCATCACAAACATAAACTCATGAAGCCACTGCACTTGTTGAATATCAATATTCAGTTTTTGGGCTGCTTCTTTTATAACTTTAAGTTCTTTCTGGTTTTTAATTGTTTTCATATGATTAACTAAACTGGTCCCGGCTCTCGCAGTGATTCCAGGAGACCACTTTAATTCTTCAACTACGGAGCCAAGCACCCGAATATCAGAGTCTAAAAACATACAACTCTCAAATAGTGAGAGAGATTTTTTAAGAACAAAACGTTTGTCATGATATCCCTTTACACTCTGAAGATGGTGCTTGAACGCAAGAACGTGAGGAAATCTTGCAAACTGCTCTGGTCGATCGGTTAGGACACACAAAGTTTTGGAAGGCATATGGTTCTGGATATCTTGAGCTAACACTTCTGCATGAGCGCGATATCTATCACCTACAGCTAGAGTACAAAAGCAAAACTCTTGAAATGTGTCCATATAATTTGACCAGAAGAGCTGTGAGTTAAAGAGGCAGAAAATTGACTCAAGTCAGGCTACCTATTGACCGAATCACCGACCTGCTGCTGCACAGGGATTTGAATGATAAACTCTGTTCCCTCACCAGGTATGGAAAAGCAGTCTAACTTACCGCCATGTTTTTCAATCACAATCTGATAGGTAATCGGCATCCCCATTCCTGTTCCTTTACCGATCGCTTTCGTAGTGAAAAATGGATCAAAGATGCATTTGCGAACAGATTCAGGCATCCCCGTTCCGTTATCAGAGATAGCAATTTTCACCCATTTTGAATCTATAATGGAAGTCTGGATGGTAATTCGGTTAGGATTTTCCTTGGTTTGTTGATAAGTTTGCTTGGCACTGGCTTCTTCCAGTGTATCAATGGCATTAGCCAAATGTTCATAAATGCTTGATTTAGTTGGCTGGGATAGCATTGTACAAGCGGTAGATTGCCATAATCACGAGTAACCTCGATCGCTGGACGGTCTGGCCCATCTTTCCAGCGATGCTGCAAAATTAACAGCGTGCTGTCAATGCCCTCATGAATATCGACGGCTTTGAAGTCTGATTCATCCGTGCGTGAAAAGTTGCGGAGTGACAAGACGATCTGGAGAATGCGATCGGTGCCCATTTGCATGGAATCCAGAATTTTTGGGAAATCTGTTTGAATAAACCCTAAGTCAATTTCCTCTGCCTCAGTTTGGATTTCGTGTACCGGGTTAAGATAATGGGTTTGGTAAAGTTGCACAAGGCGGAGTAGATTTTTCGCATATTGATGCATATATCCCAGGTTGGCATAGATGAAGTTAACCGGATTATTGATTTCATGGGCTACCCCTGCCATAAGTTGCCCCAAACTCGACATCTTTTCAGCTTGTATCAATTGAGTTTGAGTGCCTTTAAGGTCTGTGAGCGTCTGCTCCAATTCACGACGCTGAATTTCCAGGGTTGCCTGTGATTCTTTTAGCTCGCGAATAATTTGCCGCAGTAAGGATTCCTTTTTTCGAGTGCTTTCTTCCAGTTGCAGACAGGTAGCATTCGATCGCTCCCACTTTTTTTTGAGAATCCGGTGTTCCTTTTCTAACTGCTGAAGTCTCATCTGGAGATCTGCTATATCCGATGACATCTACGCTTCTCCCAACAGTAAAGTGATAAAGGTCTCGTTGTGTAAATGGGCTATCCCTTTCTGCTGCAATGGGGAAATTTCCCCATTGGTGTAAAAGCCACAACTAGGTAACGTCTTTATTGGGAATTCGCTCAGACAACGTTGAGCTTGCTTATATTCTTCTCGGGTAAGACTCCCGAGGATTTGTCGGCGACTAGCACAAGAGAAAAACAGGGCAGCCGCTGGTGCTTTACCTGGATAGTTTTCTAAAGCTTGCAGGGTGGAGAGTTTGGATGCTGATAAAATTTTATCGTGAGTTGCTTCTGAGATTCGTACCACAGACTGGGGCGGAACATCTCCAAAAAAGGTAACGCTACCGATCGCTGGGTCATAGATACCGGTGGGAGCACGCATATAATGGCCATTGCTCTCGGCATCAAACAGTGCTAGGGGATATTCTGAAGAGGGGGGCAAGGCTCCCAGATAGTGGTGGTAAAACGCTAGAGCGGGTTGATCGTCAATTTCATAGACCACATTCCTCTCTGCTTTGGTCACTCGTCCCGGCTTGCCAATTGGCTGCCAACCGCTGGCAACCCCGTGGGAAAACAGGATGGGACCAGAAAACAATAGAATTGGCACTGCATCGCTATACACTTCAGTTTGAAAAAACTGATAGGTTTGCTGCGATCGCCATTGATCAGCAGTGAATCCCCCAAAGATCGGCACCTGCTTGCCTAAAGCCTGTTTGAGGCTGTCCAGAATTACTATCCCGCTGATCGTTAAGCTTTCGGGCAAACTAATGCATAACTCAATCTCCTCTTTGTGGGCAATACCAGCCTGTTGCACGGCAGACTGGGAGGCAGCGATCGCATCTTTGGATACGCCGTATCCGATGCCCGCACTGATCATGATGTCATCTGAGCAAAACACCATAAGTGTGAGCGAATCCTGCTCAAATCCCAGCACAGAAGACATTTCTCCATCAGTCGTTCCGCCGATTAGTTCGATTTCTGGAAAGACTTTGACAATTTGATGCAGAACGAGAGCATGGTCAAAATCAATGGCAGCAAACAATACACCTGCTTTGGGAGATACATCTTCTAGCGTAAATCGTATCTGCTCCAAAACCTCTGCAATTGCAGCTTGAGAATCGGGATCGTTACTATGACCAACGGCAATCTTTAACATAATATCTTTCTTGAAAATTCCAGGAGAGATTTTTAACTACCTGCCCACCAGAGTAGGCTCTTGGTCATTTAATCAAGCACTCTCACTCAGTCGATTTCACAGATACCCCAATTTGGCCAATTATTGCTATGCATAAAATTTTATGATGTTCCAACTTATGTTAGAGTACCCCGATTATTTCTTAATATAAACCCCGATCGAACTCAAGTCAAATCCCTCCCTCTAGCAGCACAAAAAAAGAGAGGACTAATCCTCTCCCGTTCAAATCACTATGCAAAAGCTAATTAAATCCAACTAAGCATTTCCGCCCGCTGCTTGAACTCTTGCTCTAGCACGTTTGTATTGCTGAGTCGCTAGAATTAATTCAGGACGATCGGTCCCATTTTGAGCCTTATTGAACCTAGCTTCAGCCGTATTTAAAACCGCTTTTGCGTCGTCCAAATTAATGCCCGTACCCGGTTCGGCATCATTCACCAAAACCGTCACTTCACTATTTTCAACTTCCGCAAACCCGCCCATCAACGCAATGGAAGTCCATTCATTGTTAGCACGGACGCGCAACACGCCTGTTTCGAGCGCCGTCAACATGGGCGCATGACCGGACAGAATTCCCATCTGACCCGTCGTACTCGGCAAAATCACTTCATCAGCAGGTGCATTCCACACAGTCTTATCCGGTGCAATCACACGAACAGTCAATGGCATATAAGTATCCTATCTAAATGAATTAAGCAACGGATTAAGTAAAAACAGTGAAGTCAAAGCCTAAACTCTAACTTCACCATTCACCATTCTCGATGGGTTACTTACTGTCTTCCTTCATTTTTTTGCCCTTGGCGATCGCTTCGTCGATATCACCGACCAAGTAGAACGCTTGCTCAGGCAAGTCATCCAATTCACCTGCCAAGATTTTCTTGAATCCTGCAATAGTCTTTTCAAGGGAGACATATTTACCAGGAGACCCGGTGAATACTTCTGCCACAAAGAAAGGCTGGGACAAGAAACGTTCAACCTTACGGGCGCGGTAGACCAAGGTACGATCTTCTTCAGAAAGCTCGTCTAGACCCAGAATTGCAATGATGTCTTGCAGTTCTTTGTAACGTTGCAGTGTGGACTGAACCGCACGAGCTGTGTCGTAGTGATCGGAACCTACGATCGATGGCTGGAGCATGGTGGACGTGGAATCCAACGGATCAACCGCAGGATAGATTCCCTTTGCGGCCAAGTTCCGGGACAACACAGTCGTTCCATCAAGGTGGGCAAACGTGGTTGCAGGCGCTGGGTCAGTCAAGTCATCCGCTGGTACATAGACTGCTTGGATAGACGTGATGGATCCTTCAGTGGTGGATGCAATCCGTTCTTGCAAGTCACCCATGTCCGTCCCGAGGGTCGGCTGATACCCCACTGCCGATGGCATCCGGCCCAAGAGTGCGGAAACTTCTGCACCCGCTTGGACGAATCGGAAAATGTTATCAACAAACAGCAATACGTCTTGCTTGTTCACATCACGGAAATATTCTGCCATGGTCAAACCCGACAACGCCACACGCATCCGCGCTCCAGGTGGCTCGTTCATTTGACCGTAGACCAAGGCGATCTTCGATTCCGATGGATTGTCGGCATTGATCACGCCGGACTCAATCATTTCGTTGTAAAGGTCATTCCCTTCACGAGTCCGTTCGCCCACACCTGCAAACACAGATACTCCGCCGTGGTTGGTGGCGATATTGTTGATCAATTCCATCATGATGACGGTCTTGCCCACACCCGCTCCACCAAACAAGCCGATTTTTCCGCCGCGACGGTAAGGAGTCAGAAGATCAACAACCTTAATTCCGGTTTCAAATACGGAAGGCTTCGTTTCAAGTTCAGTCAACTTAGGCGCAGCCCGATGAATCGACATCGTTTCGCCCGTCGCCACTGGACCCTTCTCGTCTACAGGCTCACCCAAGACGTTAAAAATTCTTCCCAAGGTTGGAGTTCCAACAGGGACGCGAATGGATTGACCGGAGTCAGTCACTTCGGCACCACGCACCAAACCATCGGTGGTACTCATGGATACAGCCCGGACTTGGTTATCGCCTAGAAGCTGTTGCACTTCGCAGGTCACAATCACTTCCTTGCCTGCTCCGTCCTTTGACTTGATTGCCACGGCGTTGTAAATCGCGGGCATACTGCCACCCGGAAACTTAATATCAACAACCGGACCGATGACTTGGGTGACGTACCCTGTACTTGCTGCTGCCGTGACCATGCTTTAAGCCCTACTGTGAATAATTCCAGTGATTAAATATACAAATTTGCTACGAAAGTATTCCTCACTAGAATCCCTCCCAGCAGTCAGGGCTAGTCACAATCGGGAATCACTTTCGAGCGGGCAAAATTGCCAGTATTAAGACTATCACCGATGGGGGACTCATTTTTAATAACTTGCTCAATAAGCTCAAAAGATTCGTCATGAATTTTAATACCCGAACATTGACGATCGCATACTACGCATATTACAAATAGTAGTATCCCGTTATTTCCATGAGTTATGCCCCACGACAAACTCAAAATTTCGGAACCAGTACCTGCGCGGTCTTCGGCGAGTCACGATCGGGCTATGGCTGAATTGGCTGAATTTAAAGTGGCTCAAACTATGGACTCGCTGCCCTTATTTAAGCCTGTCGTAACTCCGATCGTTCTTGCGGGCGGACAAAGCAAACGTATGGGCCGGGATAAAGCCTTGTTGGAACTAGATGGGATTCCATTGCTTACTCGAACTTGTAATTTAGCCTTGACCGTGAGCAATGTTGTTTATGTTGTGAGCAGCCGAGACTATGTTGGGGTGATTCCGGAAGGTTGCGATCGAATTGACGATCGGGTTCTCAATGGTCCGCTCTATGCCTTTGCCGAAGCCTTAAATCAAATCGGCGACAAACTGCAAACCAATTGGATTTTGTTATTGTCTTGTGATTTACCTTATTTAGATTCTGACACTATCAACCAATGGATTTTGCAATTAGATCAAGTCCCAGACGATGCGATCGCCTATCTCGCGAAAAACTCGCAAGGATTTTCTGAGGTTCTCTGTGGGTTTTATCGAATTGAATGCAAATCGTCCGCCTTGATTGAATATGTCAATCAAGGCGGACGATCATTTCAACAATGGCTCCGATCGCAATCGGTTGAAGAATTGGTATGGGACGATCGGCGTATTTTCTTCAATTGTAATACTCCTGAAGATTGGCAACGGTTACGCGATCGTTCAACAGACTAAATTAAGCGATTGATATTTGAATGTTCAATCTACCTCTAGGGATATGAATTGAAGATTGTAACTTAAGCCTAAATTATCAAGAGTAGCGATGAATTTTCGAGTACAATTAAACCCGAAGTAAGGCGAACTAAATTATGGTTAACGTCCTATCAATCCCACCACAGCAGATCTCAGATACCTGGCTCATCGCAACCTGGGAAGACTTCTTGGTGGCTTCTGGAAATGCTGAAACCGATAAAATCCGTAGTTACTATGATTCCGGTTTGATGCGGATTGAAACTATGGGAGTTGGGTCAGGTCATAGTCAAGATAATACGCTAATCGCTCAGGTTGTCAGCCTCTACGGTATTGTCAAAAATCTTCGTGTTAAAGGGTTCACCAATGGTAGTTTTCGCAGAACAGGTGAGCAAGAATGTCAGCCGGACATGGCATTCTATGTGGGTGAAGACATCCCCAACCCCTTTCCACCTAAGAATACCGAATTAGTTGATGTCGATATCTATGGCCCTCCCACTCTTGTCATAGAAGTTGCCTCTACCAGTCTAAATGATGACTTAGGCCGTAAACGCTTGCTATATGAGCGATTAGGGATCAAAGAATATTGGATTGTTGATGTTTTAGGCATCGCAATCTTGGCATTCACAATGGAGAATTGGGGCAGTCGCCAAATCTACGTCTCTCAAGTTTTACGGGGGCTGGAAATGAACACGATTGAGGAAGCACTACGACGCAATCAAACCGAAGATGACACACAGGTGAGTCGCTGGTTGATGGAGAAATTTGCGACGTAGCCATACGTTATGTGATCAACATACTAAATTAAATTAAACGATCGATATTTGAATACGATCGTTTAACTCCATTGATCGTAAGCATCCGCCAGCTTCTCATCATAGGCATTTTCCCGATAACCTTCGCCATTATATCCCCGTGCAAAGGTCGCCCAATCTTTACGAATCAACGCCCGATCGAGTCCATTAGTTTTAATGAAATTGAACATTGCCATCAGTTGTTTACCTTCACTCAAGTGCATATCCCGCACAAAAGCTTCCACATCCCCGTACCCTGCGGCCTTGTGATTGAACCCCATGACTTGCCCCAATCCCCACGAGGCAGACTTCATGGCGGCAGCCCGATCGAGCGTGCAGGCCAAATACAAGCGGTCCCATTCGCCAACGCCACCAATATAGAGATCACGGTTCCAAACTGGACTAGAAATTGACGGGTAATCATCGTCGTAGTCGTCGCTGGTTAAATCACCAAACCAATGCGCTTCAAACAAAATCTTCGGGCGGCCATCGCTATAAAAACCAGACCCCGCTGCTTCGACGGAGACAACAGCACGAACGGCAGCCACTTCACATCGAATCGAATTCGCAACGGCTTGATAATCTGCCATGGCGAGTTTGGGTGGGGCAGGCAGGACGATCGGAATCCCCGGAATTTCAGGCTCCAGCAGGAGTTTTGCCGATCGAGGCGAGAGGGTTTTGTTGTCAAGTTTGTAGGCGAGAGAAAAGCGATCGTAGAATTTTTGACTCAGTAGGCCCCATTTCCCATCGGCTGTCCCAATTTCATATCCTAAGGTTGAGAGCGATCGTTGGATTTCTTTAGTTAAATTAGAATTGGTGATAATTTGAGCGATCGGGAAGGCGTTTTTACCTTGGGACACCAGACGGAGATTGGCTGGCAGTCCTGGTACGGAAACCACTGGGTCTTTAATCACAACCGGATCTTTAATCACAACGATCGGCGGTGCTTCAAGCAGCTTGGTCGCGGCATCACGGGAAATTTTGTCGGTTTCAAATTGAAAGGCTTTTGCAAATGCACTATATGCCGCATTGGTTTTAGTACCCCAATCTCCATCGGCCACACCGGGCGCTTGTCCCCAAACCGTTAGACGCTGCTGCAATTCCTTGGTAAATGTTGCATTAGATTTCAGAGAAACGATCGGCCAACTGATTGTTTGATCGGCCAACGCTTTGAGTGTAGTGGGTGCGATCGGCTTCACTTCGACAGGCTTTATTTCAACAGGCTTCACATCGGGTTTCACCACAATCGGGGTTGGATCGATAACTTTCGGCGCTGTTGGATTCGACAGCAATTGCCGAGCGGCGACAGGAGATAGTTCTGTATCTTTGAGGGAATAGTCTTTAGCAAATGCAGAGTAAGCCCGTTGCGATGTCGGACCCCAATCTCCGTCGGGCGTACCTACATTGTAGTTCCAGATTTTGAGACGGCGCTGAATATCTAATGCCAGCGGTACATTCTCAATCACGTTTGCGATCGGCCAAGTGATCAACTGCGCGCCCACATCCCGCAGCATTTTCGGCATCACTGGTTTTGGTGCTGGGGTTGGTGTGACGATGGGTACTGTCACGATCGGGACAACAGGCGACGTTATGGGGGTAGTAGCTTTTGGATCAGGCGTTTTAATCTCAGATGGCGCGTTGGTGAGGAGTTGACGGGCCGCTGCTGGAGATAATTTGCGATCGTCAAACTTATACATCTTCGCAAAAGCACTGTAAGCCCCCTGACTTTTCGGACCCCAATCCCCGTCGGGAGTTCCCACATTGTAGCCCCAAGCGTTAAGACGGCGCTGCACTTCCAAGGTAAGCGCCACATCATCACTCACGTCTTCAATAGTCCAAGAGGCTGAATTTAGTCCGATATTGATGAGAGTCATGGGCTTAAGCTGAAGATGCGATGGGTAATAGGCTCTATCGTAACTAAAAAGTCCCCCGTGGAACAGAAATCCGAACCTCGTGTAGATTAATAATTGCTACAAATAATTGCTACAAAATTAGAGGGATAACACTACGATTACGCAGCAGCTTTCTGGCGTTCGTAAAGGGCGTAATAGGAACCTTTTTTACGCACTAATTCATCGTGAGTCCCGCGCTCCACCACGACACCTTTTTCCATCACCAAAATCAAATCGGCCTTGCGGAGTGGCGCAAAACGGTGAGCAATCATAATAATGGTGCGATCGGCGGCGACCTTTTGAAGATTTTGCAACACCTGCTGCTCCGTCTCACTATCCAAGGCATCCCACGTTCTCCCACATTAGTCTCATAACCTTGAGGCTGTTTACCCAACTCTCCATAGGGAAGTCTGTCATAGTTGGTAATTATTTTGCTTAGTGATTATTTTGTAGACTGGATTGTCCTTTAAACTTATCCAACTAAATACCCGATCGCCCATTTGCGCGGCTGTTTTTTGTGGGACAATCCATAACCATGCAGTTTTTGCTGCATATATTCAGTACTGGCTAGGCAATTTTTCCCTAGACTAAACTGAAAGCTCTCATAAGATTTAAAAAAGGAAAATCAGCTATGTCTCTTCGTCTCGGCGATATTGTTCCCGACTTTACCCAAGATTCCTCCGAAGGCGTTATCAACTTCCATGAATGGATAGGAGATGGCTGGGCGGTGTTGTTTTCGCACCCGGCTGACTATACTCCCGTTTGCACCACCGAGTTGGGCATGGTTTCTAAGCTCAAGGATGAATTCGCAGCCCGGAATGTGAAACCGATCGCATTAAGTGTAGATAGCGCGACTTCTCATACTGGCTGGATCGGTGACATCAACGAAACCCAAAGTTGCTCCGTTAATTTCCCTATTTTGGCGGACGAAGATAAGAAGGTTTCGACTCTCTATGACATGATTCACCCGAATTCCAGTACGGGGAATACGTTGACTGTACGATCGGTTTTCGTGATCGACAACAACAAAAAGCTTCGCCTCAGCATCACTTATCCCGCCAGCACTGGACGGAACTTTGATGAGTTGTTGCGCGTAATCGACTCGTTGCAAATGACGGACAACTACAGTGTGGCGACTCCGGCAAACTGGACTGATGGCGGCGATTGTGTTGTGGTGCCTTCCATCTCCACTGAGGATGCGATTAAGAAGTTTCCAAAAGGCATTACTGAAGTGAAGCCTTACTTGCGGATGACTCCTCAACCAAATAAATAAGAGCTAGTAAATAACAATTTGTTAGGTTGAAAAATAAGAAGCCCGATCGTTGGACCTTTGAGTCTACGATCGGGCTTTTTAATAAGAGGATGTTTTTGAGTTCGATGGTCTTGTATCTTAAGAGAGTGGCAGACCGTGATGGTCGAGGTTATCAAAAACCGTGTCGTAGCTTGGGTCGCCACCCCTGATTGAATGGCTGAGAACTCGAAAAATCGCCCGGTTATTCAAAACCGTATCCCGCAAGAATGAGTGCAGCATTCACCCCTCATCCAAAGGAGTCGATTACCATGTCCAGTACCGCTCAATGGGTCGGGATTGATGTGAGCAAAACAACGCTCGACATCGCCTTACGTCCCAGCCAAGAACAGTTACAAGTGCCCAATACCGAGAGTGGTGTAGCCAGCCTCTGTAAACCCCTGTCAGCGTTCTCGATTCAGCAAGTGGTCATTGAGGCCACCGGGGGCTTAGAACAACTGGTCGCCTTCGCCTTACACCAAAGAGGGATGACCGTTTCCGTGATCAACCCCCGTCAAGGTCGAGATTTTGCCAAAGCGACTGGACGATTAGCCAAAACGGATGCGATTGATGCTCAAGTTCTTGCGCATTTTGGTGAAGCCCTGCGCCCTGCGGCGACGGTGTTTGCCAGCCAGATTGAGCAAGAACTGCAAGCCTTAGTCAGTCGTCGTCGTCAATTAGTCGAAATGCTGTCCATGGAGAAGAATCGTCGGTGTACAGCCCAAGTGAACGTTTCTGATGATGTCGAGGAACATATTGAATGGTTGAAAGAACGGATTAAACAATTGGATCAGAAGATTAAAACGTTAAGCCAAAGTCAAGCTGAATGGAAAGCTAAGCTCGACTTTGGCTTAACGTTCCAGGAATTGGTCCAGTGATTGCGACAACGTTGATGGCTGCATTACCGGAACTCGGACATCTCAAAGATAAGCGCCTCAGTGCGTTAGTCGGGGTGGCTCCCTTGAATCGCGAAAGTGGACGTTATTGCGGGAAACGCCGAATCTGGGGTGGTCGTGCGGCGGTGCGGGCTGTTTTATATATGGGGGCACTGGTCGCGGTGCGCTATAATCCGGTGCTGAAAGTATTTTACGAGCGACTATTGGCTCGTCCCTAAAGCGAAAAAAGTGGCATTGACTGCTTGTATGCATAAGCTCTTGCGAATTCTGAATGCGATCGTCCGTGGCCAAAAACGGTGGGAAACGTCAGCAATGACGACTGAGCCAACGAGCTAACTGAGTTGAT
>JAPLHZ010000408.1 GCA_026389365.1 Cyanobacteriota bacterium | reverse complement strand
TTTGTTTGTTTTGTCCCGTTGTCGAGCATTGCTCAGTCGGTAGGTCTGACCGCTTATGCGCCCTCCCCATCAACGGTGACCCCAAACGGTGCCAGGTATCGGAAACCCCGATCGTATCGGCAGTTGCCGATCGATTCATCCGGGCAAACCAGGCTCCGAGAGGTGAGGGAAGGGAGAGGTGAGGAGAAAGAAAGGACGTGCTAAAGTGGAAGCCTCTACTCTGCGTCGTCACCATCATAAGAACAATAACCGGTAAGGTCCCTAGTTGCATCAGACGCTAGTACTGACGCACTACTGTCGTCGCCATGCAGTTGCAGGGCTTCTTCGCTGAGTTCAGCCAGCTCGGTGGGCAGTTGTCCGGTGGTGAGGCGGTTGACGGGTTGAGCCGCTTGGGGCATCAGGTTTTGCTGATTCATGAGATATTTCTCCATGTTGTAATTGGTTTGTTTTGTCCCATTGTCGAGCATTGCTCAGTCGGTGGGTCTGACCGCTCTTTACCCTCAAAGGAAGACGATGGTTGACCTAGTACGGCGTCGCCCAACTTCTCACATCACCCAACGTCACCGGAATCAGATCGCTAACATCAATAGTGAAGCGGAATAGCTTCTTCGCCCGACGGCTATTTTCAGGATCAAAAAACTTCAGCTTCACATCCCAACAATCGCTATCCATCCGACAGAATGGGCTTTTCTCCACGCTAATGCTATCCAGCTCCATCCCTGCCGCCACCGCTTCCGCAAAAGTAGATGCAGCCTGAAACGCATTAGTCGTCGCAAAATTTAGCGCCCGATCCTGAGAGGTCGTGCCCAAATTGCGCAGATCGTAGTAAATCCGGTTCAGGAAACTCCCCAACGTCCGCCGCATCGTTTCTTCCGTCGGGCTACCTTCAACCGCCGTTTGCACCGTTTCCAATGCCGCATTCACCAGCGTATTCACCTTCCAGCCATAGATCCCACGAGGGCTTTGGGGCGCAATCACCGGAACCACCTGTCCCGAATACAGCTTCACCGTCTTTCCTGTCAAGACACCCGGAACACTGATCCGTTCCACATATTCTTCACTGCTTTCCGGCTGAATCTGACCCGCCAACAGCTCCTGCAATACCGCATAGACATCGCGGCCATAGGCTCCTTGAGGCTCGATCGCATATACAGGAGTCAGTTCAATATTCAACGTCCAGATCAACGATCGGGCTTCCGACGGACTCGCGGCCAAATAATCAACGAGTTGCCGTGCATCATAGGGATTCGCCGGAACGCTAATGTCGCCAAAATTGTAAGCAGGCATCAACTGTTTATAGGAATCACGCCGAGCTTCCGAGCCAAAGTCATAGCCCAGAGTGCCCAACGCATACACCAATTGGCTATCGACCAAATCGCTAGGAGCTTGGCTAGCAGTCACAAAATTAGTCATAGATTTAGAGTTAGATCCAGATATTGATGGAGTGGATGATGAATGCAGCGATGACACTGAACCCACAACAGTCGGAACTGAGGCGAGAACCGATGGCACCGATGGCGTGACCGATGGCGTGACGATTGTCCCCAAAGGCGAACCCTCCGCTAAACCTGACTGCGCGATCGAGGCGATCGGCTCATCGGTTAGGGCGAGATCAGGGTCTGCCATCTGCGTCAATCCGCCACAGCCACACCCCGCCGCCACAACGCTTGCAGATACTTCACGTTCAGAACTTTCAGACATTTCTTCAGACACGATGCCTCCTTTAAATAACGCAAATAAACCAGAAAGATTGAGCCGACCCGCCAAACATTGACGATCGGATTCACTCTCCAAATCACAGGGCAAAGCCGTCTGCAAGATGGCCGCCCGGACCTTTTGAGGATCAGGCGGCTCACCCCGTTCGACTTGCAAACTTAAGAGCAATGCCGCCACACCCGAAACGATCGGCGTCGCAAAACTGGTACCATTGAGAGCCGTTGTGCCACCGCCCGGTTTCGCCCCCAAAATCTGCTCCCCAGGAGCCAAAATGCCTTGTTGCTGGTAAATTTCACCCCAGTTACTAAAGTCCATCGGCTTTCCCTGACGATCCATCGCACCCACCGCCAACACATTCGGCAACGCAGCAGGCACATGCAAACAATCACAACCGTCATTGCCCGCAGCAGCAACAATCAAAACGTTATTGTCCTGACAGAGTTGCACCGATCGGGCTAACCAACCTTCAGCTTCACCTTCATCCGTGAGCTGTCCGCCACTGATGTTGATAATATGCGCGCCAGCATTCACGGCTTGTTCGATCGCTCGGGCCAAATCCATCTGAGTCAGCCGCCGTCCTTCATCCGAGAAGACCGGAATAATCAAGCCTTTACATCGCGGCGCAATTCCGGTGATGGAACTCCCCGGCTGACCAAAAATTACACTGGCAACATGGGTCCCATGACTCGACATTTGCCCATCGGATGACGCTTTCCCACCGATCAGCGTGGGAAGCTGAGTCAGATTCGCTCCTTGTAAGCAAGTATGTTCGAGATCTACTAGCCCATCAAGAATTGCGACACAGATTTTTGTATCGTTTCCCATTCGCCCCCACAAGGTACTGAAAACTTAAGGTCTAAAAGACCTAAGAAGGTCTAAATTTCAAATTTCTGAAATTTTAACTTTAGTCTAGAAGTAAAATCATCCGTAATTTTCTGGCAACAGTATCCTGAATCCCTCAACCAATCATCCGTATATTTTCGGCAGTAATTTTTCGTAATTTTCTGGCAACAGTATCCTGAATCCCTCAATCAGAGAAAAGTTAATCGTCCACAGGATCTCATCGCAGCGGTTGGAATAGGAATCTTCCCAATAGTTGAGGATTGCGCGATCGTGCCTTTAGGGATCTGCGTGAAAATAAAGTCCCTGACGATCTGTCCCCAACCCACAATTCTGGGGGCTTCGGACATTCATGTTCCTCCAACTCTGGGGGCTAGGGAGCGGATCGGCTGGAGTTCAGAAAGGCAGGATTGATTTGGCGTTGCAGGGTTTTTCAGCTTTAAGCGTCGTCATGCTGTGAAGAGGTTCGATCGCCCCCACCTCCCCAGAGTTGCTTCCTGTCCCGCCGCTTGATAAATCGCCGGAACACAGGAGTCCAGATGTTGCCCCTTTAAAATCCTTTGAATCCGATCGCTCTCCACCTCCATCCTCTGTGCCGTCTCCAACAGTAACGAATCAGGATCTCCCGCGATCGAAAATCCCATCCTTTGCGTCCAATTCACCCAGCCATAGAGTTCAAGTGCAGCGACGAGAAGACAGTAAGAGCGATCGCCATAAACATTCACCCCACTTAAAATTCGCTGGACACTACAACAAACCACCTGAGTTAAATGAGGCACCCCGTTCGATGCTATTGAATAATTGCCCTTGTCAAATTGCCTAACCACTTTGGGCTTTTGAGTGGTCTGAATCCCGATCGCCCCAAACGACTCAATCAAAATCGGTTCTACTCGTTGAATAGACTCGTAGGGATTACCAGAAGGTCCGATCGTCGGAGCCAACACCGTCAGCCTTCCAAATCCTAGCAATTCTCCAACATGTTTAGGTCCATGGTGAAAGCGAAAATTAGTAAAGCCGGGATCGATCGGACATTTGACCGCAAATCGCCATCCGCCACTGTGAGTCTTCTCAATCAAAGTCTGATTCAATATTGGATAGCGATCGAGCCAATTCAAAACTGCCCGATCGCAGTACTGCCTGGATGAATAGCGTTTTACATCAATATCAATCCAATAGATTCCACCCCATCCACCCATGGTCATAATTCCATTACTAGAATTCCTAAACCACCGATCGATTTCCGATTGTTTGGGTAATTGAGTTTGATATTGCCGATGGGGAAGTAGATGAGGCTTCCCGTTGGCATCGAGATAGGATGGATTCTTCCCAGTGAACGCAGGTTTAGAGTGATCTGCCTTCCCATTTCGGATGAGTGGAAATTGCTCAGAATCTTGCAACGGCGCAACGGGTAGAACTGGGAGTCCATGGAGGTTGAGCCAAGCAATTGTCCGAGCGATCGTAGTTTTAGAACTAAGAATCGGTTTGGTAATCATAGGAAGAATCCAAAAGTATCAACAGTGCCCCGGCGATCGCCGCCCTACCGTTCCATGGCGATCGGCATGACCGCGCGCGCTTCCAGGAATTTGATATGAGCCGAGAACCGATCGGCATCCTCAGGCTTCAAATTAGAGGTGACATTGCCTTGTTCTAATCGGAAGATTTCACCGCGATCGGCAGCTTGAATGAGAATCTGGTCGTCCTTGCCGACAATGCGGTAGATATTGCCTTGAAATAGAGTTCCTTCAGGCATTGTAATCCCCTTAGATTCGAGGATGTGTTGGGCTTGATTGGCGATCGTCCCGACCATCTGTTGCCAGGAGTTGCGGTCATCATCTCGAACTTGTATTGCGCGTTCAGAGAGTGGTTCAGTTTCAGATCGTGCTTGGAGTTTGGTAATCTCCTTGAGATGTCTACGACTACGCCCAATTTCAGCCGCTTGTTTTCTCCAAACATCAAAATCTTCGGTCGTAATCTCTTCGACATATTCGTAAGTAAATTCAAAAGTTTCATTTTCATGTTCTATTTCTAGGTGTTGAGTGGGAATTGAGAACAAATCACCTTGAATTTCGACATCAGGAAGTATTTGATCCACAGCGACGAATTCAGGGAGTGTAACGTCCATAAAATGACGAGCGATCGCATGATGATTGGCACTAAATAATGAATGCTTTGCCATTACAACATCCATCACAGAATCAATCTTGTCTGCTTCGATCGTGGCCGACATGGCTCCATTACAGGAAACAAAATCTTGTCCGATCGCCGCCAACAAATCAGAATCTAGAAAGAAACGTCCGCCCTGGTCTCGCGACATTGGTGTAGACAAAATCCATCCAGTCTTGCTTTGACGAATTCTCAACCGATCGTCTTGAGTTCCAACAATGCCTTGCCCATCAGACCAATCATTGATGAACGATCGGACATTCTCCGAAGTCTTCAAATTAACAGGCTGTTCATTCAAACTGCTTGTCGCATCGAACCCTCTCGGCATAAGTAATCCTTGTCTCACCTCACCATTTGCGGTGGTGAAATGAACAAAACGTCCATCATGAAGAGCATCAAAAGCACGGATAAGATTGCCAGTACAGACTTGTCGTTGAGTGCGACTTTGGGTTTGATTGAGGTCAAACTGTTCATAGGAATTGAAATCAGCGGGATCTATTGTCCATTTGTTATCGCCTTTGAATTGGGAGAACGGAATAGTGACCTGTTGAGAAGAATCAGCGACGAGAACGTCCATTTTCCAATCAGAAGCCGCAGCCGGATTAACACTTTTGTGGCTTCTAGTAACAGATTCAACGACACCATAGAGAGTAGTCCCGGTACTTCCCGGCGATCGGAGCACCACTGAAGTTCCAGTGGGATAGGTGCGAAGTCGAGTTGCAATATCCAAGACTTGTTCAGCGAGTTTGCCTGAGAAACGATCGCGACTTTCAGGGTCTCGTTGTCTGAGACTGACTTGATCTTGATAGCGATCGGCTTGTTCTTGCAAAGCCTGAACCCTACCTGAAACATGCTTTCTAGCGGTTTTCTCAACCGATTTAAAATCATGGCCCTCGATCGCCTGAACGTTTTCTAATCCCAAAGATTCGCGAACAGATTGAATGACTTGTAATTGAGTCAAAGGCTTACGATTGCTTTTGACATCAATCACTTCAATTTGAACAGCACCAGAAAAGGGACCACTGAGATCACCGATCGCAGGTTTGTATTCCATATGCGCGATCGTCTTGGCATCTAAATCAAGCCGTTCGGCTTCAAGTTGATTGTCACCGATCGCTTGCTGAGTCGAAACCCATGATTTATAGCCTTCCTCAATATCGGTATAAAGCCGCTCCTGTTCCGCCAAAGGCAACAACGGAATTCGACCCGTGACCTTCTCAATCAAAGCCGTGGGAGAAACACAAATCTCCGATTGAGTATGCTTCAAGAATGGATGTCCCAAAGCCGCATCCATCTCATAATCTTCAGATAACAGATTTGCGACAACCTGCTCTCCATAAGGATTCATGAAATCAACGACATCAGAGAGCGACAAATTGGATTCTCTTGCCGCTGTCGTATTGGCATTGAGGAACGCCATCTTCCGCATCAAGATTGCACCAGGACGCTTCTCAGCCGGAATATCCGCCATGATGAGCGAGTAATTAGGTGGAACAACTTGTCCGGTACGATTGACTCGTCCCAGCATTTGAACGAACTCGTTGATGTCACCCGCAGCTTGCAAAATATTCATATGACGCGGACGTTGATCAGAGAATGTTTCTGAGGCATGAAGCGAAATCCCCGTTGCCCCGGATTTATTCAAAATCACGACATCAAGTTCA
>JAPLHZ010000210.1 GCA_026389365.1 Cyanobacteriota bacterium | reverse complement strand
TTATCCCAAGGGCGTCAAGGTCTCGACCGAGGACTTGGAACCCTTATTATATTTCTGGAAACCTTCGGTAGAACTGGCTAAATGGGATATTACAATTATCCCAGCGTGACTGGGGTGATATTTTTTGGCTCGTCCCTAAGTTTTTCTAAAGCCACCAGGGGAACGCGGTATTCCGATCGAATTAAGCTAAGAATTTCTCGATGTTATCCATAAGCCTAATGGGAAAATGTAAATTTGCCGATCGGGCTAAAACCATCAAAAGAACCGTGAAATGTAGTCAGATCGATGCTTTCAACACTTTAGTATAAAACAGATGCGATCGCTCCCATAAGTATAAGTAAATCAAATCACCCCTAACGATTACGAATCCCATTCATCTTCGTACTCTCTTGAGGTTGCAACGGCGAGTTTTTCCCGTAGTATCAAAAACGAAGTCGAAGATCGCACGAGCCAACTTTAAAGCTTCGGTTTTAATTCGTCTCTTGTGGATGTCGGCAACAAGTTTCAGAATTAAAGGCACTTGTGCCACTTCTAAATCTGATATTTCAAATCTACAGAGGACAATTCCAATGGCAACTTTCAAAGTTACCCTCGTCAACGAGGCTGAAGGCTTAAACAAAACGATCGATTGCGATGACGATACCTACATTTTAGACGCAGCTGAAGAAGCAGGCATTGACCTGCCCTATTCATGCCGTGCGGGCGCTTGCTCCACCTGTGCTGGTAAAGTCACGACCGGAACCGTCGATCAGTCGGACCAATCCTTCTTGGATGACGACCAAATCGAAGCGGGCTTTGTGCTGACTTGTGTGGCTTACCCCACCTCCAACTGCACCATTGCAACCCATCAAGAAGAAGCACTTTACTAAGTCTCACATTCGACTTAAGTTGAGCCTTAACCTTTGAGTCGAGTCTCAATTGCAAGTTAAGTGTGCTTTTCTCAGTAGAAAAATCATATCAAAGGGCGGAGGCAATCCATGTGGGTTCCTCCGCTTTTTAGCCTCAATGTTAAATTCCAGCTCTAGTTCTGCTAGAGTATTGCCTACCTATCGTTGTTCGGTGCGCTCTAGATGCTGAGCGTTTTTCTGTGTGATTGCCATCTATCCAGGTAGCTTCGACCCAGTCACCCTTGGACATCTTGACATCATCGAACGAGGCGCACGTCTATTCGATCGGGTCATTGTTGCAGTCGCTCGCAACCCTAGTAAATCTCCCCTGTTCACGGTCGCCAAACGTACAGAACAAATCAGCAAAGCCATCCACCATTTACATAATGTAGAGGTTGATAGCTTCGAGGGATTAACCGTTACTTACGCTCAAAGTAAGGAAGCTACTGTTCTGATTCGAGGACTACGGGCCATTTCAGATTTTGAAATGGAGCTTCAGATGGCACATACTAACAAAACATTATTTGACTCGATCGAAACTGTTTTTTTAGTGACTTCCAATGAATATAGTTTTCTAAGCAGTAGTATGGTTCGCGAAATCTCAAAATTCGGTGGACCCGTACATCATCTTGTTCCTCAACACGTTGCTCAGGATTTGCACCAATGTTACGTCAAAAACCAAACTCCCCTGACGGAAGAGCACACGAAAGTACCGATGCTGGTGCAGCCAGCCTTGACATTCAACGAGAGCTAAACCATCTAGAGGAGATGGTTCTGGACAGTCCTCGGGTTCCTCTGAGTCGTCGAACGATGATCGATGAAGAAACTTTCTTGGATCAACTTGATGTGATTCGCCTGAGTTTGCCCGACGCGTTCGACCAAGCGGAGTCGATTTTGAGACAAAAAGAAGAAATTCTGGCCCAAGCTGAGCAATATGCACAAGAAATTATTGCAACAGCCGAACAGCAAGCATCCCAGATTCTAAATGAAACGGGAATTCTGCGTCAGGCAGAATATGAAGCTCAGCAGCTTCGTCAGCAGGTGCAGCAGGAGTGTGAACTGGCCCACAGTCAGGTGATGGCCGAGGTGGAGCAGTCTCGTCGTCAAGCCTTGCGAGATTTGGAAGATGCACGGCGCGGAGCTGTTGAAGAGGCCGAGGAGATTCAAAAGGGTGCAGACGAATATGCAGACAAGGTTCTGCGCGATATGGAAGCCAACATGGGCGAGATGTTACGGATTGTGCGCAATGGTCGTCAGCAGCTTCGGATTAATCAGCCAGAAAATCGCAATGGAGCAGCCCGATCGGCCACCCGTCAGCAAACGCAACCGATCGCTCCTCCGCCTGCTGATGGGAAAAACGGCGCGGCCCCTCGGACAATAGCCCGTCAACCTGCACGGCGATAATTTTCAATTATTTTGTGGATCTGTGGCCATCTGAATAGGTGGGTCAACCAGTAAATCGATCGCATGAGGTTGAAATTTGGATTTAATTAAACAAATTTTTGGGTTGAGCCGGGGAAGCTTGCCCAACTTTTTTTGAGATTTCAGGATTATAGAGTCGCATGTAATTCCAATAGTTGGCGAACACCGACTTGACGTATCCCTTAGTCTCGTCATAACGAATTGATTCCACAAATTCATCAGTATCCTGAGTCTTGCTTTGGCTCACCCAATCACCCACGGCACCGGGTCCAGCGTTATAGCTTGCAACAGCCAACATGGAGTTGCCTTGATAGATCTTATGGGTAGAGTCGAGATACCAGGTTCCAAATTTAATATTGTCATCGACATTTTCTAATTTGTAGTCCTTGACTTTGAGTTGACTGGCAATTTCACTCGCCGTTTCGGGCATGATTTGCATCAATCCCGTGGCTCCAACTACGGATTGAATTTTGGGTTCAAAGCGGGACTCTTGACGAATTAAGGCTGTCACTAACATTGGATTTAGCTTCCGATCGGCGGACCAGGTCGAAATAGTTTGCATGTAGGGGAATGGATAAAGTGCTTGCCAATAGGCCATCTCTTGTTTGAGGCTTTGGACTTGCTTTCGTTCCTCGGGAATTGTGCGATCGTTCAGATGGCTGATCATAAAAATGCCATCGAGATTATCGCCCACACTCAGTCGCATTACGCCATCCGTAAATTGCTGGGCGACTGAGGGTTTGACGCGAGATTGATATTCCACTTGCCAATGAGACCATGCGTCTTGATCTTGGCCCAGGTGATGTAATTCTCTTAAGACTTCCGAACCGGTGGGCAATTGACTGCGAAGGGTAGGGGGCATGATTTGGGGGGTTAGATCTCGAACGGAGTCGAAATCACCGACTTTCCAACCTAACAACGAAGCCGATCGCCATGCGTAGTAGGAGTCAGGCCGAGCTTGTAGAACCGCTTGGAAATGCTTCGTTGCATCTGCATTCTGCCCTCGTTTCATCGCCCATTTCCCGGCCCAAAATCCAGCCTGATCCGCCAATTCAGCCTGAGGATTTCCGGTAATTACGGCATCGGCCCATTTTTGTGCGGCCTCGAAATTATTGGCCTTCGCGTATTGCTGGGCTATTGTCCATCGAAGTTCGGCGGCGGATTCACTAGCGGAATGTTGATCCAATAGAATTTGCCGAGTTTGACTAGCGGCGGTCGGACTGTTGAGTTTTTCTTGGGCATTCGCTTTCGCCAGAAGAGCTTCAGGAGCCTTATCGGGGTATGCGGTCAAAATGCTATCAGCGTAAGCTATTGTCTCCTGGGGGTTTTCAGCCAGAGAAATCAATCGAGTTAGGGCTAATCCGGCTTCTGGCGTTCCGGGGAAAGATTTGACGACATATTGATACCGATCGCGACTGCCGGATTTACCTGCAAGATGAAAACCACGAGCCGATCGGTATACAGTCAAGGCACTGGCGGGGGAAAGTGCATAGGCAATGGCGGCTTTTTCATATTTTTGATTTTCCCAAAGGCCAAAGGCGATCGTTTCCCACTGTTGGGCGGTGAGTTGTTTGGCAAATGTTTGAGTCAGTTGTTCGGTTCGATCGCCATAGTCCTTAGCTTCTAAATCGTATTGGGCCAATTGAAGTTGTAGGACGAGCTGTTTGGGGTTTTGTTTAAGACGTGCTTTTGCTAACTCGATGGATTTGGGATGGGCTGGAAACTGGGCGAGGAGTTGCTCTTGATATTTTTTATCCTGTTGACCTAAGAGGGCTAGCGCTTCGGCAGTAGATGGATCCTTGGGATATTGTTGAAGCAATTGCTGGGCTGTTTTTAGGGCTTGGGGCGTTTGGTTGGTGGCTATTTGTGACTGGGCACGTTTTAGAAGAATAGGTCCGCTGAGAATGGCATAATCCTTTTCCAAATCTTTCAACTGTTCCAACGCGTCCTGGGCTTTCCCTGAACTCAAGAAATCACTGGCCAAAAGATATCGCGCTCGACTGCGATCGAGGGAGGGATCATTAGTTTGAGCTATTTTCTTCAGGAGTTCAGCCCGTTGCTTTGGGGTTTGAGCCACGACGGGAGTGACGATCGGGCTGGGGTAACCGATACGATCGTTGTTACTCGTTGATGATTTCCCAAAAGGCAAAAGTCGAGTAAAATTAAAGCCTTTGTCCGACCCTGGTTTGACGGTGGTAGACACCAGAATTCCGCCCCCAAAGGACATGATCGCCAAGCCTCCGACGATCGGCACCCATAGTTTTCGAGGCTGTTGGCTGAATTCTTTGAGTGAGTGCAGTGACTTTTTCCACATAATCGTCAGCTCCGAAGGGTACGGGAGATTCCCCGACCTTCTTATAACAAATTTTTAGTGGAAAGGTTTGGAACTGACAACAGTAATTCCAAATTCGGAATCACCTAAACGGGTTGCAGCCGATCGTTGTCCCTCTGGGAAATTTGAACGAAACGAGAATCCAAGGTTTCAGTCTCTGAGATTTTTGAATTTGGAATTGCTACTAGGGAAGAGTTTCTCGATGCATACACCCCAAGCTAGGGTTGAGCCAGCCAACAATTGGTTGTGAGGCTATTTCATCCATAGCCGATCGGTTCTAAAGGCTAAGATTAAGTATCCATTACAAATCAGAACTTAAAATGAACTATCTCATACCAGCCCTAACAATGACTTTAGCCGCAACGATCGTGGCTTTACCGGGCCATAGTGAAAAAGATCCCTTTGCCAACATCAACTGCAAAGCCGCTAGCAATCAGCTTGAAATGAATCATTGTGCGAACTTATCATTTAAAATCGCTGACCGAGAACTCAATCAAATTTATCAACAATTACGCAATACCTTCAAACAAACAAAACAAAATACCCAAGAACCTCAACTTATCGAGGCACAACTAGCGTGGCTCAAATATCGCGACCTAGATTGTAAATTTAGTGCCGATCGCTTCAAAGGCGGTTCGATCGCTCCTCTCATGTACAGCAGTTGCCAAGAGACACTAACCAGACAACGCACCACCCTTCTCAAAAGCTATCTAAAAGCCAAACAGCTTTGAACTCATTTTATCGTGCATGACGATCTGAAAGGATGGAAGCAACTATTCCGAAGACGGATATTGTTCTGGTTTTTTGTCCTGAGGAACTGCGCTCGTATACCGAGTTTGCTGTGAAGTAAAGCGATCGTAGATTATATGCAAAATCTCGATCGCCCTCCCTCTTTCATCCTCAACCCAATCGATACCGTAACCACAAGCCCAACATCGGAAGCGCGATTTTGTAACCCCGATCGGGACCATACACCAACCCCTTCTGCTCCAAACTCAACAGCGCCCCTTGCAACGTTCCACCCCGAGACAAATTGTGCTTTTTCAAGTATTCATTAGCATGGGGACTATCCGTCGGGTCCAGCGCCAAACATTCCAATACCCGCACTTGAGTACTGGGCAACAGCAAAATCAACGACTCAAACGTCACCGACAAATCTTCAATCAACGACACCGAACTGCGATACACCTGATGCGATCGAACCTGAACCGACACCTTACCGCGATGCTCTAGCCAAATTCGTCTTGACAACGCCAAGGCATCCCCAAAATGACCTTGAACAATATCCAACACCAATTGAATTGCATCTTGATCCAGTGACAACTCCACCTGACGCATCGACGTAACCAACCACGATCGTAAATCTGCATCCGCCACCGGACCCAAAAAGACCGTTTTCATATCCGTTTGCTCCGCCCACTTCTGAGCCATGGTCGCAATGATCCCGTAACTCACCCGCGTTTGGACCTGAATCTTTTGACGCAAATAATCTTCCCATTTATTCGATCGGTCCCAGGAGCGAATGTGCGGAAAATTCTGAAACACCAACACCACCCGACAATCCATCGACTCCGCCAACACCTGAGGCAACGCCAACAACCGCTTAAAAACAAGCCAGTCATCAAGACCCGACGGAATCAACAACTTCGCCCGTCCCGTATTACTTGTATCAAGCTGCAACGAATGGGGTTCAAGATAGGTATGAACCAAGCTCAACTCCATCGGCTGGGAAAAGGTCGCCAAAATTGCATCGCCCAATAACTGCAAAAATCGCGAATAATCCGTCGCTCGGAGACAATCAATCTCCACCACCCGCGCCCCCACTTGACGCGCGGCTGATCGCACCAACGTCCGCCGTCCAATCCCCGGAACCCCCGTCAACAGCAAGTCTCCATCCGCCTTCAAAATATCCCCCACCCGCTCCAACTCCAACGATCGCCCCACCACCACCGGAGGCCAAGAGCTAGCGAGAGTAGACGGAATAAAGGGGTTCATTAAAATCTCTACGACTTAAATTGCGACTTAATTTAGGCTATGGCATTTAGACTATGGCCTTAGCGTACAGTCCTAACACCATACCGGATGGATCACAAATCTACACTAAAAAATAGTGCCTTGATCCAAATTATTGCAGTATGATGTTTTTTGACTAGTGCTAGACACGTCATTTGAGATAGTCATGTCCGAGTAGAAACCCTTCAAACCCTCTCACCACCACTTATGTCATCGCCGCTTATGTCAGCTAAACTTTCACCCCAATTCGACTCCGCTTGGCATTCTGAGCCGATCGATCGCACCCTTGAACTGCTTCAAACGGATGAGAAACAAGGGCTTCAACTCCATCAAATTCAAGAGCGTCAGATTAAATTTGGCCCGAATGAACTCGACGAAGCAGAAGGCCGATCGAAGTGGTCGATTTTAATTGACCAGTTTAGAAACATTATGTTGGTCATGCTGATTGGAGTGGCAATAGTATCGGGCATCTTAGATTTTGTATCCTGGCAATCGGGAACCATGAAACCAGGAGATGTTCCATTCAAAGATACAATTGCAATCTTAGCCATTGTGATTCTAAATGGAATATTGGGCTATGTTCAAGAAAGTGGCGCAGAAAAAGCATTAGCAGCGCTCAAACAACTCTCTTCACCGCATGTACGAGTATTAAGAGCAGGGCGATTAACGGAAATTGAATCTTCGGAATTAGTCCCCGGAGATGTCATGCAATTAGAAGCAGGCGTTCAGATTGCCGCAGATGGGCGATTAATTGAATCCGCCAGTTTGCAAATTCGTGAATCTGCACTAACGGGTGAATCCACCGCCGTCACCAAACAATCTGACGCGATTTTGAATGAAGATGCCGCATTGGGCGATCGGTTAAATGTCGTATATCAAGGAACAGAAGTTCTTCAGGGCCGGGGCACGGTGGTGGTCACTCGTACCGGAATGGCTACTGAATTGGGGAAAATTGCCACAATGCTTCAAGCGGTGGAAACCGAACCCACACCGCTGCAAAAGCGGATGGATCAATTGAGCAATGTATTAGTTTCCGGGTCCATGACTTTGGTCGGAATCATCATTTTATTTGGGATGATTTACTACTGGATTACCACCGGAAAAATTGAACTCCTTCGTTTTCAAGAATTAGTCGAAACATCCCTATCCATGGCCGTTGCCGTCGTGCCTGAAGGCTTGCCTGCGGTGATTACCGTAACCTTGGCAATAGGCACTCAGCGCATGGTTAAACGCAATGCCTTAATTCGCAAATTGCCCGCTGTTGAAACCTTAGGTTCAGTCACCACTATTTGTTCAGACAAAACCGGAACCCTAACCCAAAACAAAATGGTGGTAGAGGGGTTACATACCGCCTCAACTGAACCTCGAATTAGTGGCGAAGGCTATAAGCCAAATGGAAAATTCACCATTTCAGGCAACATCATTGATCCAATGGATCAACCTGAAATCCGATCGATCTTACTCGCTTGTGCCATTTGTAATGATGCAGTATTACAAAACAATGGCGGAAGTTGGGATATTCTGGGCGATCCAACTGAAGGCGCATTAGTCGTCGCCGCTGCAAAGGCAGGGTTTGAGGCAGATCAATGGAATGCAAAACTACCGCGTGTGATGGAGTTTCCATTTACATCCGAACGTAAACGGATGAGTACAATTGTCCAGGACACGTCCCAAATCATGCAGCGCGAAACGGGCATTTTGGCGGCTCCCTATCTATTGTTTTCAAAGGGTTCTCCTGAATTGATTTTGGAGCGTTGTACTCAAATTCAAGTGGGCGAATCCGTCATGTTGCTCAATGATGCAGCGCGTGCCAAAATCCTCGATCGCAACAACCAACTCGCCGCCAATGGACTACGAGTTCTAGGATTTGCCTATCGCCCATTGAATACTTGCCCTCGAAGCAGCGACGAAAAACAAGCCGAAGTTGAACTAATTTGGCTCGGCCTAGTTGATATGTTAGATGCGCCTCGTCCTGAAGTGCGTGAGGCCGTAAGGAAGTGCCGATCGGCGGGTATTCGTCCAGTGATGATTACGGGCGATCATCAATTAACCGCTATGGCGATCGCTTGTGATTTGGGAATTGCAAATCCAGGTGATCCAGTATTGACAGGCAAAGAACTCGAAAAAATGAGTCATCATGATTTAGAAGAAATAGTTGAAAAAGTCAGCATTTACGCCCGCGTTGCCCCCGAACACAAACTGCGAATTGTTCAAGTCTTACAAGCCAAAGGTCACGTTGTTGCCATGACAGGTGACGGGGTGAATGATGCGCCAGCGCTGAAGCAAGCCGACATTGGAATTGCGATGGGGATTACTGGAACGGATGTCAGCAAAGAAGCCAGTGATACCGTATTGCTAGATGACAACTTTGCCACTATTGTTGCAGCCGCTGAAGAAGGACGGGTTGTATATACCAATATTCGTCGTTTTATCAAATACATTTTGGGTTCAAATATTGGGGAAGTGATTACGATCGCAGCAGCTATTCCACTCGGCGGCGGGGTTCCATTGTCTCCATTGCAAATCCTCTGGATGAACCTCGTCACCGACGGACTCCCTGCATTAGCACTCGCCGTTGAACCCGCCGAACCTAATGTAATGAATCGTCCACCCAATGATCCCAAAGAAAGTATCTTTGCACGGGGCTTGGGTTGGTACATGATTCGGGTCGGGATTATTTTGGCAATCTTGACGATCGGCATGATGCTGTGGGCAAAACCCTATTGTTTGAGTGTTCTGTCCGAAAATGGCAGAATTTTGGACGGCGATCGGTGGAAAACAATGGTGTTCACAACACTATGTCTTGCCCAGATGGGTCACGCGGTTGCGATTCGATCGAATACCCAACTCACCATTCAGCTCAATCCTTTTTCCAATCCCTATGTATTGGCATCAGTCGGATTAACAACAGTACTGCAACTCTTGTTAATCTATGTCGAACCATTCCAGAAGTTCTTTGGTACTCATTACTTGACCTTTACTGAATTGATGATTTGTTTTGGATTTAGTGCCTTGATGTTTGTCTGGATCGAAATGGAGAAATTGTTTATTGGAGGACGTAACGCTGAATAAGAGATCCCTGTAACCCCTACGCCCTTTGCTTGCGCAACGCTCCGCGAACGGGCAGGCTACCGCCAAAGCTAAGGGGGACCGGAAGTAAGGGGGAGCGGAAAGAAACCAGTACTGGATTTTCAGTGATACTTTGTTCCCTATATTCATCTCTTAGTCCCCCTTTACAAGGGGGATTTAGGGGAATCGTTCACCATGTATCTAAAATCCCTGAATCTTCGTCATTTCCGTAACTACTCCGAGCAGAGAGTAACCTTCACGGCTGCTAAAACAATTATCTTAGGTGACAATGCGCAGGGAAAATCCAATCTAATTGAAGCCGTTGAAATACTCTCTGCATTGAAATCTCACCGCACTAGCCGCGATCGTGAACTCATCCAATCCAGCGAAACTAGCGCCCAAATCGTCGGCGATCTCGATCGGCTTGACAGCAACCTAGAACTTTCCATTACCTTACGAGCAAATGGTCGTCGAACCGTCGCCCTAAACGGACTCACCCAGCGCCG
Source organism: Cyanobacteriota bacterium (assembly GCA_026389365.1). Taxonomy (GTDB): domain Bacteria; phylum Cyanobacteriota; class Cyanobacteriia; order Leptolyngbyales; family Leptolyngbyaceae; genus JAAFJU01. The sequence continues at coordinate 1,914 of JAPLHZ010000210.1, read as the reverse complement.
TCAACTCGACTTCCTCGGCAAATTGAATATGGTGCAGTTCTCTAGTTTAGATTTAGACTTAGTGCGCGGTGGGCCAGATTGTCGTCGCAGTTGGATTGATGGATTACTCATTCAACTTGAACCCATTTATGCCCACATTCTTCAACAATACAACCACATTCTGCGGCAGCGAAATGCTCGACTGAAAACCCTCAAAGCAAATGTGCAAAATACTAGCAATGATCTTGAACCCGATGATCTTGCGCTATGGGATGCTCAACTAGCGGTCGCAGGATCGCGGGTGATTCGGCGGCGCGATCGGGTGATTCAGAGGCTTCTACCCTTCGCCCAACATTGGCACGAAGCCATCAGTGGTAAATCTGAACAATTACAAATCAATTATAAACCTAATGTTTCAGTAGATACAGATTTAAATGATTTAGATCAAAATACGCCTGAAGCCATTCAATCTCAATTTCTAGATAAAATCCGAGAAAAAAGAACAATAGAACTTTACCAAGGCACAACTCTAGTCGGCCCCCATCGCGATGATATTGAATTCACTGTCAATGATACAATAGCACGCCAATACGGTTCCCAAGGTCAACAACGCACCTTAGTATTAGCCCTCAAGCTTGCTGAACTTAAACTGATTGAAGATGTGATTGGTGAACCGCCAATTCTATTACTCGACGATGTGCTAGCCGAACTCGATCTCCATCGCCAAAACCAACTGCTTGAGGCCATTCAAGATCGCTTCCAAACCTTAATTACCACCACTCATCTCGGCAGTTTTGATGCACAATGGCTGAATTCAGCTCAAATTCTAAATATTAAAGCAGGCCAACTGTATTAGGGATCATCCTATGCCTCGCACCATTCTAATTTTCAATCCCAACGCCGGACAAGCCGACCAACCCCGTCCCCAAATCGATCGCGCTGTAGATTTATGGCGAAATGCAGGCTGGACCGTTACTCTAGCTCCCACAGAATATAGCGGTCACGGCACTGAGCTTGCCCGTGAAGCTGCCATCAATGGTTATGACTATGCGATCGCAGCGGGCGGAGATGGCACAGTAAATGAAGTGATGAATGGATTATTACATTCAAATACAGCACTCGGAACAATTCCGATCGGTACCGTGAATATTTGGGCCAGGGAAATGGGATTGCCCATGGACATTGTGGGCGCGGCAGAAGAATTGCTCATGGCGACGGTAAAAACCATTGATGTCGGGAAATCATTTCAACCCGGACAACCCGATCGTGCCTTTCTATTAATGGCAGGAATTGGATTTGATGCTGCGGTGACGGAAATTATAGATGGGCGGGAAAAGAAGACGCTAGGAGTAATCGCCTATATAAAAAGCGCTATTCAACTCGCATGGCAATTTCAAGGATTCCGAACTCTATTGCGGATTGATGGAAAGCGGGTTCGAGGACGAATTCTAATGATTATTATCGGAAACAGTCAGCTCTATGGTGGCATGGTGAAAATGACAGCTCATGCCATCGTTGATGATGGATTACTCAATGTCTGTGTCATAAAAGGGCACAGTATGCTGACAGCGCCATTACGATTATTTTCAGTGTTCACGCGCAATTACAACCGAGATCCTAAAGTCGCCTATTTCAAAGGCACGCACATTGAGATTCAAGGCAAAAAGAAACTCCCCATTCAAGTAGATGGAGACTTTTTAGGCCGATCGCCCATGAAATTTGAAATCGTCCCCCGATCGCTCCGGGTACTCGTTCCACCCAACGCCGATCGAACCCTTTGGTCAATCCACTAAAAATTCTGGTTCTCCTAGAATTGCCGTGGTCGGCATCCAGATATAGCGTTCATCGATTGGCTGTAAAATCAAGATGTTAGCCAGCAAGCGAGGGGCCTCATGGAGAATCAGATTCACATTCCACTCGATTTACCGGATGTCC
>JAPLHZ010000050.1 GCA_026389365.1 Cyanobacteriota bacterium | reverse complement strand
TGACCCACTGTGGTCAGTGCGTCCGTTAGAATATTCTGTAGGCTATCCATTGCACAGTCTCTGTTTTTTGTATGACTGTACTTTAAGCTTTGGATAGCTTTCTTCGCCACTACCTACGTTAAAAACTGTCCGGACTGTTGCTCACGTGATCGCATTTCAAAATAACAAACCGATTGACCCTATGAAAATATCCACTGATTAATCCGCGCTGAGTTGCTAAATACTGAGTTGCTAAATACAATGGCTTTAGGATGAACTCATATTCCTCCCCAACTAGTAGAGTGTGGGTCTAATTCATCGTTTTTTGAATTTTCATGCTGTATGGTTCAACAATTCACCGAGGATTGCTTACCCATACGATCGGATAGGCTAAGGCTTCAGGATTAGGCTGAGTATCGCAAAAACACTACAGCCCACGACCGCTTCAATAGCATATCGACGAGACGGTAAGTGAGGTCGTGAATTCCACACCTGAAGTTCACCGTTGAACCCTCGGGCCGCAAGACTTAGGGAGGCTTGACGATAGTTGATCAGAACTCGTTGCAGCAGTTGCCCAATTAAAATACCAAGGCTAGACATTCCCCGTCGCCAAGTACGATAGCCACAGCGAGAGTTTTGCGCCATCCACAGATCATCAACGATCGCGAGCAATGTAAAAATAAAGCGATACATCAACAATAACAACTCCGTCAGCAACGGCGGACATCGCAACTGACGAAGAACTTGCAACACTTCTGTAAATGGTGTCGTCAGTAAAATGAAATACATACAACTTGTCGAAGCTAATGCGCGAATCAAAAGCCCCGCAACTTGCTGCAATCCATAGTTGCTCACGTAAATATAAAATCCACCAACGTTCATCTCCAATCCCCGCCAAACATCGGCCATCACGGTCTGCGTCTGAACATCAGCGACATTAATCACAAAAGCAGGAAAACTAGCAATCCAAAAGCTCAAGGGCAATGCTAGTAATTTCAAATAGATATTTACTGGAATTTTCGCATAGTGAACAATCCAAATAAAAACCCAAATGCTAATTAAGCCTTGAACGATCGGGGGCGAGATCAATGAAAGTATCAACAGAACAATAGCAAAAGATAATTTGTGGCTGGGCGGCAACCAACGTAATCGATTGCCATAAGCCAAACTATCAATTTGATGGCTCATTGTGGCGAAGATGAATCGTCAGATGGACTTGCTTGATGTTCAGATCGGCCTTTATATAGCCCAATTACATACCCAACAATTCCCGCTCCGATCGCCGCTTGGGTCGCAAACAAAAAGGTCTCAATTTCGCCACCAGAAGGCTTGATCACGGGTTTAAACCAAGGCTTATAACCGGGTCGTAGTTCTTCAATAGCCGTTGAATTTTTACTATCTGTTGCGTTGAATGTATTGCCTTGAAAATGTAAGAGTGGTCCGATCGATAATGCCAAAACTCCGATCGCAATGGACCAATTAGCAGGTATTTTTTTCATGAATTAAACCTCTATGATTTGATCAATTTCAATATTTTTAATTCTTCTTGTCCATAGTTCTGAAGCCAGTTCCAAACCAATACGGTCAACAATCCTTCACTAATGGCAAGGGGGACTTGAGTGATGGCAAATACACCAACAAATTTCACAAAGGATGCCATGAATCCCCCTTGTACTGCCGGAAATGCTAATGCTAATTGCACTGCGGTAGTGAGATAGGTGAACAAGTCTTCAAACATCGCCGCCATAAAAACCGCAACGGTCTGATTTCCGATTTTCATAACTAAGTGATAAACCACATAGGCTACACAAGGACCCACGATCGCCATGGAAAAAATATTTGCACCTAAAGTTGTTATGCCGCCATGAGCTAACAATACGGCTTGAAAGAGCAATACTAAACTCCCCATCACCGTCATTACCAATGGGCCAAAAAGAATAGTTCCGAGTCCTGTTCCGGTTGGATGAGAAGAGCTTCCCGTGACAGATGGAATTTTTAAGGCCGACAGAACAAAGGTGAATGCGCCCGCTAGTGCTAATAATAGTTTGAGTTCGGGGTTGGCTTTGGTGATGCGAGTGAGCGATCGTAGCCCAACCAAAAAGAATGGTATTGATGCGGCGTACCAAAATGAAGCCCATTCAGCGGGTAAATAGCCTTCAGCAATATGCATCGCGGCGGCAGGATTGGCCGATCCCAATACAATATATGCACTTAAAACTACGATCGCGACTAAACCCAGCCATTTCTGTTTTTTTGTCTTCATCCTGTACCTCGCAGATAAGACGTGAATAAATGCCTTTTAAAAGCACATCACACGATCGGCAGGCATTCTGACTTATCAGGATTTATGCATTCTGATTTACAGTTGCGGGACAGCGGCAGACTTTCACTACTCTTTCCCTCTTTCGTCTAACAAATAATCTTTGTTAGAACCGATCGTGTTTTGGAATCATAGCAGAGTGGGGAATTAGAATCTGTTGACTGATGTGTAATCTCATTAACGATCGGAAGTTCATTCGATCGAAAAATAATTTAAAACTAAAAAGCGCCCCGGCTTTCCAGGACGCTTTTTAGTTTAATAGAACCTAACTCAACTCATCAGTCTTAGAACTGGAAGGTTGTACGAATAGTACCAACATAAGAAGTTGGGTTAGAGCTGTTCTCAGGGTTGAAGATAACCATCAAACCAGGAGTCACAGAAATCTTGTCGTTCAACTGATAGCGATACAGCCCTTCCACGAAGAAGTTGGTTACCGATTCAGCACCAACACCACTCTTAATCGTCGGCTGCTGACCAACAATCAGACCACCCAAGTTACCCTTTTTACCCAAGTCAGGCAAGGCAAGTGTGACGGCCCAATTCCAGATGCTAGCGTTGTTGCCACTGACAGCCGCAGTAGCACTAGTGTAACCAACCCAGCCACCCAAATTGATAGCATCGCTTAGCTTAAAGGAACCTTGAATACCGAAGTTATCAGAAGTCGTTGCTAAATCGCCAAAAGGTCGGTTAGACAACGTACTGCCAACACCACCGGAGACAACTGGACGATCGGTTGCAGCAGCAGGAGCAACAGCCGCAGTAGAATTACGATCGTAGCCGCGAACATAAGTCAAGCCTAAACCAAAATTATTGGAAGCCTTGTACTCAAGTTGAGCAAGGATTGCATTACCACCATTGAACAAGCCGTTTCCAGCAGTTGGGTCGTTTGCATTCTTAGCAAGGAAACCAGCTGAGAAACCAATTTGAGGGGTGAAGCTGTAGTTAACGGTTGCACCGGAACCACCTTGAGCATAACGATAGATCGGGTTGAAACGACCAAAGCGAGAAATGCTTCCAGTTGAATCGCTAGCCAATTGACCGTTAAAGTTCTCCACGTTGGAGTACAACTCACCACCCGTTGCGTCAACGGTAACGCGAGCATCACCCAATAGGAAACGGTAGTAGGCTTTGTCGATCGTAATAGAATTGTCACCACCATCGCCGAAGGACAGACGGCCCATGTTGCTACCGATCGCAGTCCCCATGTTGGGAACGTTACGAGCATTCAAGCGAGTAAGTAATGTATCTTTTCCGGTAAAGCTGGTTGCGAGGGTGAGACGAACCCGATCGCTGAAGGTCGTGTTTGTGTCTAAACCAGCACCAGCAGCACCCGTAGTAGTAGCTTTTGTCTGACCCAATGCACCAGCAAGTGCGAAAATTACTTCGCCGCGAAGCTTAGTGGTGGTGGAGAACTGTTGCTTCTCAAGGGTTGCAACTTTAGATTCCAAACCATCAACCCGACCGCGAAGGGTAGCGAGTTCTGCGGCAAACTGTTCTTGAAGCTTACGAAGGGTGGCGAGGTCTTCCTTTTTCACCATGTCAGCGGTGGAGGCTGCGATCAAATCATTGACGCGATCCATGCAGGAGTTCAAACCAGCCGCAAACTCATAACGAGTCATCGCACGGTTACCGCGATAGGTCTTGTCGGGGTAGCCCGCGATGCAGCCGTAGCGCTCGACCAAGGACTGGAGAGCTTGAAATGCCCAGTCAGTGGGCTTAACGTCGGAAAGCTGAGAGACAGAAGTCACTGCGCCCATGTCGCTCGACTCTTGAGCCAACGATGCGACCGAAACTTCTGCTTTTGCCGGAGCTGCAGAAAGAATTACAGAAGCACCCAGTAAAACTGGAGCAATCAAAATTGCCTTTAAAGATTGAATAGCCATGTTCACTACCTAATTACACACCAGAAATAATCGCCGGATTTTATCCAAGCTGCCAAACCATACCACACAAGATTAGATGATCCAGTGTTCGCATGGATACAGTTTGAATAACTTCTGACGAACCCAGAGTAAAGCGAAGATCCGAATACATCAAGTCTTCCCGACTACAGAAAACCCATCGACTACCAGGGATGGGGTCCAGCAAGATCCACTCCATTCCCCGTCATTTCCGAATCTAACGGCATCTTTTAAGGTCTGATAGACATTCCCGGAGATCATCGTGTCTTTAATTCGCCCGACAATTTCGCCCTTGACAATCCGATAGCCCAAATCCACATTGACTGACAAATCGCCTGAAATCCCAGGTCCGCTGCCCAAAATCTGATCCAAAATAATGCCGTCATCGATCGATCGAACCAAGTCCTCAAAACTCGCATCACCGCCCGCCACAATAAAATTAAAGAGTCCCGGCATCGGATTGCTACCCAAATTCCGAAAGCCATTGCCTGTAGTTGGATTTCCGAGTTCCCGTCCTGTCTTACGATCGAGAAAAAACTGCTTCAACCGACCGCCTTCAATGAAATTCATCGCCCGAGTTTCAATGCCCTCATCATCAAAGGGGCAACCATAGGGACCACTCTTCGGGTCTTGGCTCAAATGAATATTCGAGGCCAAAACCGCTTCCCCAGCCCGATCGTTCCAAGGTGATGCCCCTTCCAATACCTGTTTCCCATTCAGTGCCGCTTGAAGAGTTCCCCAGAGTAAATCAGCCGCCTTAGCCGTGAGCAAAACAGGTAGTCGCCCACTTGGGGCAGGACTATTACGCTGTGCCCAATCTAGACGCTGTAAAATGGGGGCCACGATCGCAATAGGATCTAAAACCGAATCACGAGTCGCTTGTCCATCATAAATCGTTAAAAAATCATCGCCCTTTACTAAAGAAGCTTCGAGATAACCGCTAATTGTAGTGTCTTGATAGCTGTAATCGAGTCCGCGAGAATTAATAATGCGGGTATTTTCTGTCTCACAGTCCCAACCACCACCGCACACTACATCTGGGTACTTATCTCGCACAATATCGATCGCCTGATTTCCCCATTCAAGCAAGGTTTTAACTTCGACTTGATGGCCGTCATCAGGGTAACTTTTCCGCGTTCCCGAGGTGAGTTCAGGATCTTCAGATTCATTTAGATCGCTTAAGATAATTGCCCGATCGACTAAGGCTTGAGCTTCGACTTCCCCATAGGCCACAATCAATCCCGGACGACCATTTTTCCAAATCCGCAACGCCGTCCCATCTGCTTGCGTACTTTCAAGTTGTTTGAGGCGATTGGCTTCAAACGAAACCGGGCGAGATTGCGATCGCGATTGAAACACCTCAGCATCTTCTGCTCCGGCTTGTTTGGCCAAAGTAAGAAGTTGTTCTGCGAAAAAATCAGGCATGGGACGATCGGGACGTAAAGACTGCATCCATCTTATGCCGAAGGGGGAATTCTGCTGAATGTGAGGAAATTGTCAGTTCATCAATACTTGAGCAGCCGTAACGGCCAGTGCTGGAAAAATAATGGAAACGATCGGTTCTTGAAGCGCATACCGATAGTTGGTATAGCTGCCCTCTTCTAAAACGCAAACCGTAACGCACTCATTGATCGGATCCACAATCCAATATTCAGCGATATCTAATGCACAATATTCAATCCATTTCGATCGATACTCCTCTGTCTTAGTTGAAGGGCTGACGACTTCGACCACAACGATCGGCGACGTTTGATCCAGGGTAATCACAGCACCATCGGTCATTGATTCGTACTGTGCGACGGGCATCACCAATAGATCAGGAATACGCGAAGTATCCCAACGTCGTCCACGAGGGGACTGTACGGCCATCAGTGTTGCCAAAACAATCCAATCAGGATGCGATCGTTGAATTTCTTGGTCAAATTGCCGATCGAGAAACCGAATAATTTTGGAGTGTTTCACAGTCCCTAAACTCATCGGCTTTAGTACTCCTTCGAGTAATTCATATCTTGTGTCTGTGCCATCGTTGTAGGCAAGATAATCGTCAAGACTTAAACGCTGTAAATTATCTGCTTTTGGGATTTCAAGGGCGATCGTCATGGCCTTCACCGTTTAACAAGAGCTTTTGGCAAACCGTCCTTTTAGTATGGCAGACCCATCGGTGAACCTAAATATTTGCGTTAAATTGAGTCATAAGAGAATGGAGCAAAAATCCATGGTACAAACGCCAGTCAAACCCCTCACCCTTGAAACGTTTCTAGCAATGCCTGACACCAAGCCTGCTAGCGAGTTTATTAATGGAAAAATCTTACAAAAACCTATGCCACAAGGAGAACACAGCATCCTTCAGCGCGACTTGTGCTTTGCGATTACCCAAAGTCTTAAACCGGATAAATTAGGTGCAGCCTTTCCGGAGTTGCGCTGTAGCTTTGGGGGACGGGCGGTTGTTCCGGATGTAACAGTGTTTCGGGACGATCGAATTCCGCGTAAATCGAATGGACGGATTGAAAATATCGTTTCGATCGCACCAGATTGGACCATTGAAATTCTGTCGCCAGATCAAAGCCAAACCAAGGTAATTCGCAATATTCTTCACTGCATCGAACATGGCACCTCAATGGGCTGGCTGATTGATCCAGAAGAATCCTGTATTTTTGTTTACAACGAAGCTGGCACCGTAAAAATGTTTGATCAGGCAGAGGATCAGTTGCCCATACCTGAAGAATTCGCGGCAGCGGTTCAGTTGAGTGTGGGAGAGATTTTTGGCTGGTTAGTGGTGTAGCGTTGAACGAAAATGTGGTTATTCTAAAGGCAATCATGTCTAAACGAGATTTTTATCACTCTGCCGTCAATTTACCCTTCAGTTTCAGCCGCTAACGCCTCCAACTGCGCTTGCTGATCGCGAGAAATACAAGTTTGAATGATGTCGTCAATGTCACCTTGAAGCGCTGTGTTCAACGTAAAGTTCAGGTTCAAGCGATGATCCGTAACACGACTATCTTTGTAATTGTAAGTACGAATTTTCTCAGCACGGGATCCAGTTCCGACTTGTGATAACCGAGCGGACGCGATCGCCTCGTTTTGCTCCTGAAGTTTGATATCAAAAAGCTTTGCCCGCAAAATTTGCATGGCCCGCTCTTTGTTTTTGCGCTGCGATCGTTCTTCTGTACAAAAGACCCGAATCCCCGTCGGTTTATGAATCAAATCCGCAGCAGTTTCGACCTTGTTCACGTTTTGTCCGCCCGCACCACCGGACCTAGCGGTTTTCATTTCGATGTCTTTGGGATCAATATGAATCTCAACTTCATCCACTTCGGGCATAACCGCCACAGTCGCCGTTGAAGTGTGAACTCGACCGGACGATTCTGTTGCAGGAACTCGCTGAACCCGATGAACCCCCGCTTCATACTTAAGTTTGCTATAGACCCGATCGCCCTGAACCTCAACTACCGCTTCCTTAAAGCCTCCAGAATCTCCTAAAGACTCACTCAAGAGATGGAGCTTCCAACCTTGCGATTGTGCGTAGTAGGTATACATACGCAACAGATCCCCAGCCCAAATACTGGCTTCATCTCCGCCTGTCCCGGCCCTAATTTCCAACATAATATTTTTGTCATCATTTGGATCTTTCGGCAGCAATAGAACTTTGAGATGAATTTCAAGTTGACCGATCGCGTCCTTCAGGTCTTGAACTTCTAGCCCAGCCATTTCCTGTAAGTCAGGATCGCTGGCCGATTCTTTATAGATTTCCTGAGCCGACAACAAATCATCTTGGTTTTTTTTCCAAGATTCATAGGTATTCACCGTCTCTTCAAGGGACGATCGGGTGGTCGCAACGCGTTTATACTCACCCGGATCGGAGGCAATATCCGGATCCCCAAGTCGTCGTGTCAATTCCTGAAATGTCTGGACAACCGAATTCAATTTATCAATTAGATATGCTTCAGCCATTTAAATACTCTCTTTTTCAACCAGAACACGATCCCCCTAACCCCCTTAATAAGAGGGACCGGACTATGATCCGGTTATTTAGACTCACATCAAACTCTAAATTCAAAGTCCCACTTATCTAAGGGGGATTTAGGGGGATCGAATCTAGAGCGTAGACAGACCAAACAAAAAAGAATCTCGCCCCAAAACTGGAACGAGATTCCGCAATGAAATGGTGAGGGCTAACCCTGCTGTTTCATGCCGTACTTGCGCATAAACCGATCGACCCGACCTTCGGTATCGATAATCTTCTGCGTTCCCGTAAAGAAGGGATGATTGCCAGACCATACGTCCACATTCATCTTTGCTTTGGTGGAACCAACAACCAATACTTCTTCGCCATTGCAGACGACTTTGCATTCGTTGTGCCACTCAGGGTGAATTCCAGGTTTAGGCATTGGATAAGCTCCGTAGATTAATAGAATGAAAGATCAATCTTATTTTCAAAAGAAAAAATTGCCCATACTTAAGATATGGAGGCAAAGCACCGCGCATCGCATCGACGAGTTGCAGCCAGAATCTTCGCCACCAAATATCCAATCGCATTTTACCGCTTCGAGTATTGAGGCGCTTTCCGTGCTTTACGCAGACCGTACTTACGACGTTCTTTCGCCCGAGGGTCACGGGTTAACAATCCTTCGATCTTCAAAGGACCACGATTTTCAGGGTCGAGTTCGCACAACGCACGAGCCGCTCCCATTTTGATCGCATCTGCTTGTCCAGTCAAACCGCCACCATGTGCGTTCACAAGAATGTCATATTCGCCTTCCAAACCGAGAGTCTCAAGAGGCGCTTTTGCAGCCGCCAAATAAGCTGGATTGCCTTGGAGATAGTATTCTCCGGGCTTTCCATTGATTACGATTAATCCGGTACCGGGGACTAGTCTCACCCGTGCGATCGCGTTTTTACGACGACCTGTACCTTGATATACTGCGCGTCCTTCATCAGCCATGAGTTAGACCTTCCCTGGAATCGTATTGATCGTCATCACCTGAGGATCTTGTGCAGTATGAGGATGAACATCACCCGCATAAACTTTCAGCTTGGTGAAAAGCTGACGGCCCAAAGAATTCTTAGGCAGCATTCCTTTGATGGCTTTTTCAACGATCCGTTCAGGGATCCGCGCTTGAAGCTTGTCGAAGGTTTCCTCCTTCATTCCACCGGGACGACCGGAGTGACGACGGTAGAGTTTTTGAGTCCGCTTTTTGCCCGTAACCGTAATCTTTTCGGCATTAATTACAACCACAAAATCACCCACATCCATGAAAGGGGTGAAATTTGGCTTGTTTTTGCCACGTAAAACCGAAGCAATTTCGCTCGCTAAACGACCGAGACGCTGATCAGCAGCATCCACAACATACCAGTTGCGGGGTGCATCTTGAGGGGGAAGGTAGGTTTTTTCCATTAGCCTGGGGTTCAAATAATAAATCAATGAGGAAATGTAGTCGGTAATGTCAGGGCAGGCTGAGCGTCATACCAAGCCTCTATAGGAAAAGGATTGGGATCATATCCAACTCGTAACAGGCAAAGACCCTGAGGCGGAGCTGCATATTTCACCTGATCCCGGCGCTCACAAGTCCAGAGTTCTGTAAAAGACTCAATACTGCGATCGCCTCGTCCTACTTGAACTAAAAGCCCAACCAAGAGACGCATCATGCCGTACAGAAATCCACTAGCCTGAATCTCAATGGTAATAAAATCACCATGTCGCTTGCAGGATGCATCTTGAACATCAACCCACGAATGCGGACGAACCGAACCCGATCGATGGAAGGCCGCTAAATGATGACGACCAATCAAGGGCTGTAACGCTTTCTGAATAAGGATTTCATCCAAAGGAGCGTGATAGTAATGCCAAGACACTGATTTTGCAAACAAGTTGGGCGTGGAATTGGTGTATAGCGTATAGCGATACCGCCGATAGGTTGCTGAGAACCGGGCGTGCCAATCATCAGGAACAGGAACAGCCGCACGGATTAGAATGTCATCCGGCAACCGACCATTCAAAATGCTCATCCATCGCGTCGCTGGAATGCAAGTCCAAGCGTCAAAGTGAACGACCTGCGCTGCCGCATGAACACCTGTGTCGGTGCGGCCTGCGGCATGGGTGACGACCCGAGAACAGTTGAGGGCGGACCCAATAGCTGTCTCTAGATCCTGTTGAACACTTCGATAGTCTGGCTGACGTTGCCAACCATAAAATCGAGTGCCCAAATACTGAACAATCAGCGCAACACGCCGTTCCGTACGCTCTTTTGAATTTACCGTTAGAGTCTCCAACGGTTTTTCATAATTGCGTTTCGTCACGACAGAATTGGTCTCCACAGTCCTACACGAGTTCGATAATCGCCATTTGGGCGTTGTCACCCCGACGAGGGACAGTCCGCAAAATGCGGGTATATCCACCGTTACGGGTTTGGTAGCGCTCGGGCACTTGCTCAAAGAGCGCATGAACGAGTTGCTTGTCGTAGATGTAACCCAGAGCGATCCGACGCGCAGATAGCGTGCCTTCTTTGGCTAGGGTGATCATCCGTTCTGCCTCGTTTCGCACTGCTTTAGCGCGAACTTTGGTAGTCGTGATTTTGCCATTACGAATCAGTTCGGTGGTCAGGGCACGAAGCAGTGCCTTTCGCTGATCCGCTGGTTTTCCCAAAAGGGCAACCTTACAACGGTGACGCATGGTCTTGAACCTATTTCAAAAGTAAACAGTTAATGAGGGAGCCTAGTTGTGACCAAAAAATTAGAATTCAACACTCAGAATTTTTAATTCACAACTCGCCCCCAACAGGCATTTTGACTAGCCGCCTGCCTTAGCGGCTTTCTCTTTTGGGAGGGTAATACCCAAGCGATCTTGCAAGGCTTCGACCACTTCTTCAGCAGATTTCGCTCCGAAGTTTTTGATTTCCAACAGGTCTTCTTGGGTGTAATCCAAAAGATCGGCGACGGAATTAATCTGAGCGCGCTTGAGACAGTTGTATGCACGAACAGACAACTGCAACTCTTCGATGGGGATCTGACTTTCAGGATGATCCGTATCAACCTCGTCCGCATCCACTTCATCAAAGCGTGCATCCCGCAGAGGACTGAACAGATCGACCAAAATATTGGCGGCCTGAGCCAGTGCTTCTTGGGGCGTTAAGCTGCCGTTGGTCCACATTTCCAAAATCAGACGATCGTGGCCGAGCAATCCGCCCACCCGCGCATCTTCAACGGAATAATTAACCTTACGAACAGGCATGAATATCGAATCGAGTTGCATGAAATCGATCGCTGCATTTTCATCAGCTCGAATTCTGTCTACTCCGCGATACCCTTTACCACGCTCAACTCGGAATTCCATTTCCAAAGTATGACCGGCTGCAACAGTGGCAACAGGTTGACTTGGAGAAATGATTTCCACTTCAGCCGGCAAGTCAAAACTTTCAGCAGTAACATCCGCTGGGCCTTGAACTACAAGCCGACCAATTTGAGGTTGGCCAGAGTAGCTTTTCAAAACTACCTTCTTCAAGTTGAGAAGAATGTCCAAAACATCTTCCCGTACACCCGGAATCGTCGAAAACTCATGGGCAACGCCTGCAATACGGACCGCTGTAATCGACGTTCCTTCTAGGTTCGCCAACAACACACGACGTAGCGCATTTCCCACCGTCGAACCTTGGCCGCGTTCGAGCGGCTCTAGGACAAACTTGCCATACTGACTTTGATCTTTATCGATGGTGGTTTCGATACAGTCAACTTGAAACTGTGCCATGGAATTCCCCCTTCCTTCACTCATAACTTGTTGCGAAAACTGTTACAACGTAGTGGCCTAGGCGCTTGCCCTGCCCAGACACCGATGCAACAAACCTAAACGCGACGGCGCTTGGGCGGACGACAACCGTTGTGAGGAATAGGAGTGACATCCCGAATCAAGGTGATTTCCAATCCGGCACCTTGAAGCGCACGAATTGCAGTTTCACGACCCGATCCCGGACCGCTCACCAATACTTCGATTTGACGCATTCCTTGCTCTATTGCACGACGAGCTGCATTTTCAGCGGCAGTCTGAGCGGCAAAGGGAGTGCCTTTTTTAGCGCCCTTAAATCCACTAGAACCAGCCGATGCCCAGGAAACTGCTTCCCCTTGAACATCAGAAATAGTAACAATGGTGTTATTGAACGTAGATTGAATGTGCGCAACCCCAGTGGGGATATTCTTCTTAACTTTACGCGCACCAGTTCGGCGTGTAGGTTTAGCCATTTCTCAAGCGGTAGTGGGACAACGTGAACAAACTCGAAAACTGAATACAGGAGACCAATAGGTATCAATCCCCTATTGCAGCTATTACTTACGTGGTGCCTTTTTCTTACCGGCCACCGTACGACGACCGCCTCGACGGGTCCGTGCGTTGGTGCGTGTCCGCTGACCCCGGACGGGCAAGCCCATACGATGACGACGACCGCGATAAGCACCGATGTCCATCAACCGCTTGATGTTCATAGATTCCCAGCGACGAAGATCTCCTTCGACCTGGTAGTCGGCTTCAACCACTTCTCTGAGTGTTGCAACATCTGCATCCGTGAGGTCACGAACGCGAATGTCGGGATTAATCCCGGTTTTTTTCAACACTGCTTTGGAGCGGGTTAGACCGATTCCAAAAATATAAGTTAGACCAATTTCAACCCGTTTATCACGGGGAAGGTCTACACCTGCAATCCGCGCCACACTCGTTCTCCTTGTGAAAACTATATTTACAGAGGGGGCACACCCTAAAGTTGTGCGTTCAATCCAGGCTTTCCCCGAAGGCGGGGCTGACCTGGTGGTCGTTTCCGTTAACCCTGGCGCTGTTTATGCTTGGGGTTTTCGCAAATAACCGTTACGCGACCGCGACGACGAATCACGCGGCATTTGTCACACATTTTGCGGACAGAAGCTCGTACTTTCATGCTTCTCGATTAGCCATAAATTACAAACACAATATCTTAGCAAGTGGATTCTACCTTGTCAAGTTGAATTATCTATTGGATATTAGGGCGGAACGATCGGTCAAACTCCTTACTAATTAACGTCAGTTCTGTTTAAGCCGTAGGAGCTAAAACCCAATCCAGCCTCAATCCTGGCTTTTTCGGCTGATGATAATAAGCAATTAGTCCACAGAGAATATTAATAAAGCAGTTGGTTGGGCTGCGATGGCGAGAATGTTCAATCTGGGAAATGTTCTTTAATTGGTCAATCACGGTTTCGATAATCGAACGTTTGCGCGACAGCAACTTGTCA
>JAPLHZ010000365.1 GCA_026389365.1 Cyanobacteriota bacterium | reverse complement strand
GGATATAAGAGCGTTTCCAAGTTTAGGTTGATAGGGCTTGACAAAACGATTTTCTTCTTAACCTGTCAAGCATCCCCCGACGAGTCATGCCATTTTTCATCACATCATCAGATCCACAAGTCGGACAGATTAAATAAAGTTTCATAATACACAACACCTCAAAATCTGGAGATAGAGCTATTATCCTCTATCCTTTACATAAGGGCACTACCGTTTCTTGAAGCCATCGAGTTCAATTGACTCAATCACCTTCTGACGGAAATCGTAGCTGTAGGCTTTAGCCATGATTATCTCGGGGGAACGTTATTTCCTCTAGTCTATGTCCTAATCAAGATGGCCGCCGCTATACTTATCAATTCAATAGCCTTTCAATAGCGTTATTGATTAAGATTTTGGCGTAAATATCGTTTTAAAACATCGGCTGTTTGTTGTCCTGTCGTAGCCCAACTAAATTGCTTGGCACGCTGTAAACCTCGCGATCGTAAATCATTCCGCAGCGAAGTGTCCGCAATAATAGATGCGATCGCACTTGCAATCTCGCTCACATTCGTCGGATCTACTAAAATCGCCGCATCCCCTGCCACTTCCGGCATGGACGACACATTTGAAGTAATCACAGGCGTTCCGCAGGCCATCGCTTCGAGAATAGGCAACCCAAAGCCTTCCCAAAGACTTGGGAATACAAGGGCGATCGCATGATTAATCAAGACTGGCAATTCTTTGTAATTTACATAGTCTAGAATTTTAATTTTGATGCCCAAGTCCCAAGCCAAGCCTTGAATCAATGGGGTGTAGCGCGGATCAGGGGGTCCAGCAATCCAAAATTCATAATCCTGATGATTGGGGACTTGGGCAAAGGCACGCAACGCACGATCGAGATTTTTGTAGGTGTCCGATCGGCCAAGGTAAAGCACATAGTTTTGGGTCGGTAAATCCAGAAATCTAAAATTTTGTTGGTCATAGCCCAACGGAATCACCGTCATTTTTTTCGCCTCAATTCCACAGAATTCGATCGCATCATTCGCCGTCGCCTCAGAGATACAAATGATGTGTTTTGATTGCTTCAGAACGAGTGGGATGTAGTAACGATAATATTTGAATAGGCTCGTTTTAGGTTTTAAAAATCGGTAAGGAATAAAGTCATAAAGCGTGACAACAGAGGGTGTACGAGACCAAAGCGGAATTTCAGGAATGGGGGAAAACAGCAAACTTGCCTGGTATTTCCGAGCCTGACGCGACAATTGAAATTGGGTCCAGAACAAACGTCGAATATGACCTTTTCTCCCATAGTCAGGATTGAGATTAGTCGGAGTTGGTTGAAGATCCAAGTCAGGATGGGCTAATTTCCATTCCGGCAATACTGCTTTACCAATTAGAACGGTGGGAGACAACGATCGTAAATGTGGAATAACATTTTGCGCATACACCGTATGGCCCGTCGGACGTTGACTGAGATAAGAAAGATTAATCACCAGACGATCGATCGTCATACAAAACCCCCACCATATTTGAACAATAATCCTACCCAATTCCCCCTTTCTTATTGGGCAAAGGGGGAACTCAAAGAACGCATCTATCGCAACGCACTGCCATCTTCTCGCGCTGCTTTTTTCACCGCTTCTGCCACCGCCGGAGCAACTCTAGAATCAAAAGCCGATGGCACAATATTGGTCTTGCTTATTTCGTCATCACTGACAAGAGAAGCGATCGCAAGAGCCGCTTGCAAATACATATTCGTGCTTAATGTCGTCGCACGGCAATCTAATGCGCCTCGGAAAAGTCCGGGGAATGCCAATACATTGTTGATTTGATTTGGGTAATCACTCCGTCCAGTGGCCATAATTGCAACACTATCTTGAACCAATTCTGGCTGAATTTCAGGAATAGGATTGGCCATGGCAAATACGATCGGACTCCCATTCATAGATTTGACCATCTCAACACTCACCACACCGGGCGCACTCAAGCCCAAGAATACATCCGCCCCACGCATTGCCAAACTAAGATCGCCAGCAGTCTCGACCGCAAACGCACGCTTTGAATCATTAATGTCTTGACGATCGATCGACACAATCCCCTTAGAATCACAAATCCAAACATCCGTCGCACCGCCTTTTTTCAACAACGTCCCAACCGCAATACCAGCGGCACCTGCACCGTTGATGACAATGCGAACTTGGGACAATGTTTTTTTCACGAGCTTCAATGCATTGGTCAATGCCGCAAGCACAACAATAGCGGTGCCATGTTGATCATCATGAAAAATCGGAATATTCAATTCCTTTTGCAATCGCGCTTCAATCTCAAAACAACGCGGAGCCGCAATATCTTCAAGATTCACACCCCCAAATACTGGTGCAATTCGTTTGACGGTTTCAATAATTTCTTCTGTATCCTGAGTCGCAAGGCAAATCGGAAATGCATCGACTCCGCCAAACTCTTTAAACAGCATGGCCTTACCTTCCATCACCGGCATAGACGCTTCTGCACCCAAGTTTCCTAACCCCAACACAGCGCTACCGTCCGTGACGATCGCCACCATATTTTGTTTAATGGTCAATTCATAGACCCGTTCAGGATCCGCTGCGATCGCTTCGCAAACCCGGCCAACACCGGGCGTATAGGCCATAGCAAGATCAGATTGTTGGGTTAAGGGAAAACGGCTATTGACCGTAATTTTGCCCCCTTGGTGCATGGCGAAGGTTCGATCATCTGCACTCACCACTATTACATTAGGAATCGCACTCACCGCTGCCTTAATCGCTGCCGCATGGTCTTCACTAAACGCATTAACGTGAATCGCTCGATGGGTCCGATCGCGGGTTTGTTCAATCAAATCAATCTGACCCAGACTTCCCCCAAGATCAGAAATAGCCGTAATAATAGCGCTAAGCATTCCGGGCCGAGTGGGCAGTTGCACCTGAAGATCAATACTGTAGCTTGGGTTGGGGGTCAGAGTTGACATATAAAACAGGATCCAGCTTTGAAAGCATAAGTTCAGCCTTTGATTTTAAGATCAATTCGGCCACCTAAAGTCGGATAGTCGGCAAAATTCCTGGCACAATAGGAGAAATATGCTTACCAGCAAGGGCCTGTTCATGCCGACTCTCTACACCGAAATTGTGATTGAAGCACCACGCCAAGCCGTGTGGGAGTCGTTGGTCTATAAAGATCGTTGGCGGTTTTGGAATACATTTTTATATGACTGTAGTCCCCGTGCTGGGTTTGTGCCAGGGAAAGAGGTGCTATTGGCGGTGCGGCGAGTTCCAGGGGATGACCCAATCGAGTTTCGGGCGAAGGTCCGGCAGGTGATGGATGGTTATGGGGTGCAGTGGCGAGCGGTGATTCCAGGGTTTACCAGTGAGGTATCAATGGAGTTGCAGGAAATTGGACCCGATCGCACCAAATACCTCTATCAAGAAAAGGTCTCTGGAGTGATCGGGCGGTTTGCCTTATCATTCATTCGTGATGACCAAATGCGAGGAATGCGACGGATGGCTCAAGAACTCAAACAGTATTCGGAAGTGCTCTAACATTCAACACATCGGGCATTCAATCCTTTCGACGCTTAAGCCACAATTCGTAAATGTCGATCGTGGAATCCATGCATTACGGGCGGGGCAGCAGCAGCAGAGGTAATGGCAAACAATCGG
This sequence comes from Cyanobacteriota bacterium, assembly GCA_026389365.1. Lineage (GTDB taxonomy): Bacteria > Cyanobacteriota > Cyanobacteriia > Leptolyngbyales > Leptolyngbyaceae > JAAFJU01. The sequence goes on along the minus strand of JAPLHZ010000365.1, from coordinate 2,030 downwards.
GCAATCATTTCACTGTTATAAACCCGAAATTCACGCTCAATCGTTGTGGTGATCGATCGCACCGCTTGATTCAGAACTATGGACCCATTCAAATCGGAGACCGATCGATGAAAAGTTCCTGGCGGAATGCGCAAAATATCGCCTTGAGAATCAAGCCGAACCATATGGTAGGGGATATCCCAATCAAAATTCACAATATAAAAAGTCCGGCCACCTGTTAGAGCCAACAGATTATCTTCTTGGTGGGGATGGAGATAAAACTGCCAAAATCCAGAATTGGTATCATTGGGACTAACGGCTGGGCCTTGATGAACAACCAAGTCTCGGGCGTTGGATGTGGATACGGTGATGTCAAAAAAACGAACACTGGGCGTATCGCGGAACTTACGATATGGAAGAAGTTCAAACATAAGAGTTTAGGAAACCTAAGTATTAGAAGTTGGAGTACCATGATACATGTATTAATCTAGGTATTGTGTGGCTGATATTACCGCAAATATCCTGTTCGACGAATTAAATAAATCATAAATGATTGTCTTTAATCCATATTTAACGTAGCCGGAACCCCTATACGACGAGGCTTGTAGGTTTTACAAACCAAGGTTCCAATAGACGAATTATCAAAATATTCAATACTGCCATCACGGCGAGTTTTATAGCGTCCGCGACAGTTATAGGGTTCTTTGGGGCCTCGTTTTCCATCAATGCTAACGGCTGCACTGTATTCCCAATAATTTTTGGCACTGCGTTTAATCGTAAGGATGCACACGGTTTGATTTTGAATCGTATGGCAAAGTGGTGTAGCTATGGAGGAACTCACTGTCATCAGGGAGATCATAATTCCCAAGAGTGAGGCAACAAAAAGTGAGGCAACACTGACATTTCCCATATCCAACAACTCCTAAACTAGTCCCTTTTTAGAATACTGCGAGTTGGATAGGAAATTGAAGCCGACAGGTACTGCCTTGACCCAATATTGATTTGACCGTGATGGATCCTGAATGCTTTTGCATGACTTTATGACAAATCGCAAGGCTAAGCCCTGCACCCCTCGCTTTAGTGGTAAAAAAAGGCTCAAAAATATGATCGAAAATCTCAGGTGCTATGCCGATACCGTTATCTTGGATTTGAATTTGAACATAGTAGAGACCGATCGTTTTTATCCCAATATTAATCTCAGGCGTAGATCTAACTGACCTGCTGACTTCAATGAACTCCAAAGCATCGATCGCATTATTTAACACATGCACAAACACTTGATTAATCTGTGCGGCATAGCAGTCAATCAGCGGAATATCTTGATAATCTCGATTGATTAATATTTTTGGGTTGCCGTCGTCAAAATTAAGACGGTGGCCCAAAAGAACTAGGGTATTGTCCAGACTTTTATGAAGTGCAATCGGATTTTTCTCAGACTCATCTAGACGGGAGAAATTCTCCAACGAAAGAACCATATTATGAATTCGTTCAGACCCAGATTTCATAGAATCTATTATCTGGGGCAAATCCGTAGTAATGAATGGTAAATCCAAGCCATTGCTCATTTCGTTAATTTCATGGGTACTATTGGGATAGGTCTGTTGATAAAGCTGAGTGAGTTTAAGTAAATCCTGAATATATCCATTCACATGTTGAATATTGCTATGGATAAAATCGATGGGATGATTAATCTCACGTGCAATGCCTGCAACCATAGGACCAATGCCTATCAATTGCCCAACTTGAATGATTTGATGCTGCATTTCTTGAACTTGGTATAGAGTGGCCGTAAGCTGCTGGGCTTGATCCTGGGCAGCTTTGGTGGTGGCTTGGAGCGCTTTTAGGGTTTGGTAGGCTTGCGAATGGTAGCGAATACGGGCAATCAGTTCAATGGCATCGGGAAATTTAATTAGCTATACCTTAACAGGGAATAGACTTAATGTTTTTAAAAGACTGAAAGCGTAAAGTTAATAAGGAATCTAATTCTCGTTTGTGAGTAGTATGAGACATCTCAAGACAATTAGAGATAGCTAACTTAAACGAAGAAAAGT
>JAPLHZ010000061.1 GCA_026389365.1 Cyanobacteriota bacterium | reverse complement strand
TTTTTAACCACTGATACCGACTGGCAGGATGGGCAGGATGGGCTTGACTCTGACATTGATTTACTTTCTAACAACCATCTAGATATTTTCCTACATCCTTTCCTTTTTAGGACTACCCACAATCGTTCAGATGGCCGAATTCAAATCACCGTTCAGCCTGATGCGGAGATATGGCGATTTAGTGTCACAGATGATGGTTGTGGTATCGCTCCAGAAAACCAAGAACGGGTGTTTGATATTTTTAAAACATTGTCGGGTAACGATAAAAACAACACTGGAATCGGGCTATCGATCGTCAAGAAGCTGGTCGAAACTCAGGGCGGCAAAGTCACCCTCGAATCTCAGCTCAGCATGGGGACCACGTTTAGTTTTACTTGGATGGCTGGGCTTGAACGTTAAAAGTAGCCAATCCCCGTCGAGTAATAGAGACGGGTAAGCCGATCGTTAAGGAAAAGTAGATTTATTCAGGGAAACCACTGTAGCTACTGTAACCACTGTAATGTTATAGGACTGGGTTTATTTCTGCCGCCCAGGACTAGAGACTTGGATTAACTCTAATTCTACCTAGGCAAAAGCTACATCCTGACGATGACTTCACAGCAGCCTTCCACGCAAAATCAACCGAATCAGGCTGAAAATTTAGCAACAGATCGATTTCCAGTGGTGGGAATTGGAGCTTCAGCAGGTGGATTAGAAGCATTTAGACAGTTATTGAGCCATTTACCCACTGATACGGGGATGGCGTTTGTGCTGATTCAGCATTTAGATCCCAATCACAGAAGTTTGTTACGCGAGATTTTGGCGCGAGAAACGGCGATGCCCGCGATCGAGGTGGCCAATAATATGGCCGTGGAACCAAATTGTGTATATACGATTCCGCCCAATACCAAAATGACGATCGATCGGGGACGGCTCAAACTGACTCCTCGCGAGAAAAATCGGGCGATGATCAAGCCTGTGGATACTTTTCTCCTGTCATTGGCCGTAGATCTGGGCAATAAAGCGATCGCGGTCGTCCTGTCGGGGGGGGATGGGGATGGTGCGCGGGGACTTGAAGCTGTCAAAGAGGCGGGTGGGATTACGTTTGCTCAGTCTGAGGACTCAGCGAAAGTGAGTAGTATGCCCAATACGGCAGTGGCGACAGGTGGGGTGGATTTTATCCTGACCCCCCAACAAATTGCTGGAGAACTAGCAAACATCAGCCATCATCCCTATATTGCTAGTCCCACACCTGCTAAAGCGGTGGAAGTGCTGATAAACGACGAAAGTGCCATGCAAACCATCTTGACGTTGCTACGAACGGCGACCGGGGTGAATTTTACTCAGTACAAGCACGGCACATTGAATCGACGCATTCTGCGGCGGATGGTGGTGTACAAGCTGGAAAACATCAATGATTACGTCACTTACTTGCGCGGACACTCGACAGAAGTGCAAGCATTATTTGAAGATGTATTAATTCACGTTACCAGTTTCTTTCGCGATCCAAACGCATTTAAAACGCTCCAAACTAAGGTATTTCCAACGATCGCCAATAGAGGGCCGGAGGTCCCGATTCGGATCTGGGTAGCCGGATGTTCGACAGGCGAAGAAGCCTATTCGATCGCGATGTGTCTATTGGAGTATCTGGACAATCAGCCAATTAGACCGCAGATTCAGATTTTTGCGACCGATATTAGCGATCGAGTGATCGAAACAGCTAGAGCTGGCTTTTATCATTCTAGCTCGGTAGCAGATGTCTCTGTTGAACGGCTCCAGCGGTTCTTTGTGGCGGTAGACGGTGGGTATCGGATCAACAAATTGATCCGCGAAATGTGTGTATTTGCCAGACAAAACCTCTGTAGTGAGCCGCCGTTTTCCAAGCTCGATCTGATTACCTGTCGTAACGTGCTGATTTATTTGGGAGCAGCATTACAAAAGAAAATTTTGCCGACCTTTCACTATGGTCTTAAACCGACGGGTTTTCTGATGTTGGGTCCCTCCGAAACGACAGGTGACTCTTCAGACTTGTTTACTCCCCTCGATAAAAAGCAAAAGATCTATGCGCGAAAATTGGCTCCAGCACGGATAGCAGTGGATTTGAGCGCTAACTCCCATGCCCTCGCACTTACCAAGCCCACTCCCAGCGTCGAACCTCCCTGGAATGACTTTGACCTACAAAAAGAGGCCGATCGGATCGTTTTGGAGCAGTTCGCGCCTGTTGGAGTAGTGATCGATAATGATTTAGAAATTGTACATTTTCGAGGGCAGACGAGTCTCTATCTCGAACCTGCTCCGGGTAGAGCCAGCCACAACTTGCTGAAGATGGCAAAAGATGGCTTGAAGCTGGAGCTACGCGCTGCCGTTCACCAAGCCAGCAAGCACAATTTGGCGGTAAGCAAGAAAAATTTACAGATTACTGACAACGAAGGAACCAGGCAGCTTAACTTTGAGGTGATTCCGCTCCAAGCGCGGGGTGTAGAAGAACGCTATTTTTTGATCCTATTTCAAGCAGCTACCCTAGCCGCACTGCCGCCATCTACTGAAGCGATTCTGACTCAGAATGCAGAGGGAATCACCCCTCAGCCAGCCAACGCAGCCAGTGATCTGGAAATTGCCCGACTCCGCCAGGAGCTAGCCACCACCAAAGAGTATCTAAGAGCGATTATTGAGGAGCAGGAAGTTACCAATCAAGATCTGCGCGTGGCGAATGAAGAAATCTTGTCTAGCAATGAGGAATTTCAAAGCAGCAATGAGGAGCTGGAAACCGCCAAAGAAGAAATTCAGGCCACTAATGAAGAACTCAACACCATTAATGACGAATTTCAGCGGCGCAATCATGAATTAACTCAGGTCAGCAACGATTTACAGAACCTGATTAGCAGTACAAATATTCCGATTTTGATGCTGGGTAGCGATCTGTGTATCCGCCGCTTTACACCACTGGCTGAGAGGATCTTACATCTGATTCCAGCCGATGTCGGACGACCCTTGCGAGATATTAACCATGCGCTCAACGTCCCTAACTTAGAATCCCAGATTCGAGAAGTCATTAATACTCTGAAGACAAAAGAGCAAGAAGTCCAAGATCAGCATGGGCATTGGTACGATCTCCGCATCCGTCCCTACCGCACCCTCGACAACAAAATAGACGGCGCGATGGTCATCTTGGTTGATATCGACGCGCTCAAAAATAGTATGGAACAACTCGAATACTCCCGTAACTACGCTCAGGCGATCGTTGAAACCATCCGAGAGCCTTTGATCGTACTCGATCGCAACTTACGAGTATTTACCGCCAATCAATCCTTTTATCAAACCTTTCAGGCAACAACTGCCGAGACAGAGCAGCGGCTGATCTTCGATTTAGGGAATGGACAGTGGAATATCCCAAAATTACGCCAGTTGCTCGTAGAAATTTTGCCAACCAACAGCCAACTTCAGGATTTTGAAGTCGAGCATGATTTCGAGCAGATCGGGCACAAAACTATGCTGCTTAATGCGCGGACGATGACCCCACTGGAAGGTGGCGACAATATCTTACTGGCGATCGAAGATATTACCGATCGTAAAATTTCCGAGGCCGCATTACTAGAGAGTGAAGATCGATTTCGCAGTACGTTCGAGCAAGCCGCCGTTGGCATCGCCCATATCGCACTAGATGGTCGGTGGTTGCTGGTCAATCCCAAGCTCTGCGAAATTTGTGGATATCCATTAGCCGAACTCCTCGGCGGGGCCTATCAAGATATTACTCATCCTGACGATCTAGCTCAGGATCAAGAAAGCATTCGCCAGCTTCTGGCCGATGAAATTCAGTCGATCGAGTCAGAGAAACGCTACATTCACAAGCTCGGTCACATCATCTGGGTTAGCGTAACAGGTATGCTCCGGCGAGATGATTCAGGTACTCCGCTCTATTTCGTAGCCTCGATCGAAGATATTAGCCACCGTAAACAAGCAGAATTTACCCTGCAAGCCCAAGCGGTTAAACGTGCTGAAACGACGGTCCTGGTTGACCTTCGCAATCAAGAGTTAAATCGCTTCTCCCATACCGTTTCCCATGACCTCAAAGCCCCGTTGCGCGGAATTTCTAATCTTGCAGGTTGGATTAGCGAGGATTTATCAGAAACGGTCGATCCCGATATTCTCGCGAATCTAGAATTGATGCGATCGCGGATATTGCGCATGGACAACTTAATCGATGGTTCACTGGAATATGCGCGTGTCGGGAGTACTACTGCAAGTTTGGAAACGTTTAGTGTCGAGCAGTTACTTGTAGAGATCGTCGATTCGTTGAGCATTCCCAATAGTTTTGTCGTTGAGCTACCCGCCGAGCTACCGTCCATTACGACCCATCGCGTCTTGTTAAGTCAAGTTTTAGCAAATTTGATTGGTAATGCTTACAAACATCACGATTCTCCCGGAGAGAGGCCACGCGAACGACCACATGGCCGAATTCAAATCACCGTTCAGCCTGATGCGGAGATGTGGCGATTTAGTGTCACAGATGATGGTTGTGGTATCGCTCCAGAAAACCAAGAACGGGTGTTTGATATTTTTAAAACATTGTCGAGTAACGATAAAAATAATACTGGAATCGGGTTATCGATCGTCAAGAAGCTGGTCGAAACTCAGGGCGGCAAAGTTACCCTCGAATCTCAGCTCGGCATGGGGACCACGTTTAGTTTTACTTGGATGGCTGGGCTTGAACGTTAAAAGTAGCCAATCCCCGTCGAGTAATAGAGACGGGTAAGCCGATCGTTAAGGAAAAGTAGATTTATTCAGGTAAACCACTGTAGGCGTATTAACTTCCGGTACTTTTAACCGATCAACAAAGAACATGGATTTATTGTATTTATCTCACCCAAGATTACAGACACTCTAGTATCAGTGGTGTCTTGTGTCGTGTTTCTATTAACTGTTTTTGTCGTCAAATTATTGAATAAATAATTACTAGGTTGATAACAAACGCCTGTAATCGGGGCCGATCGTGATCGGTTCGATCGTTTGGATTCAGCACACCAAAGACGGCTGGAATAAGGTAGATCTATGCCAAGTTTGCAAGGTTAAACATTGATTCCCTTGCTTGGGCTTATACTGTGCGTTGGACAATGCCCATCAGTATTTAGGGACTTGCCAACAAATAGAACCCCAGCGATACTAGAGAAGTCGGAGTAGATCATTGATGCTTCACTGACAAAATTCTGGGTAGTCCTAAAAAGGAAAGGATGAACGAGCAGGTAAAGAAGCGTTGTAATGATGAATAAAATTCCAAATGGCTCCGATGTGATTTTCCAACTTCTTGGAAAAGGATAAAGTCTTTCTGACGAGTCTTGATACTCGT
>JAPLHZ010000299.1 GCA_026389365.1 Cyanobacteriota bacterium | reverse complement strand
GTTTTCCCGCACTACGCCTTGTATCAGTCAAAGCTGAGAAGGCTTCGACAATGGCGAGTTCGGACATGAAACCCTCAAGTTTAGGCGAGATTAGTTGACTAGCATATCAGTGCCTAGACGAGAATGAAATAGCCCTGCTTGACACCCATGTTGTAATTTGGCTTTACGGAGATACAGTTAATAAGCTTTCTCCTTTAGCTGAGAATTTGATCCGTGAAAACGATATCTATATTTCTCCAATGATTCGTTTAGAGTTGCAATATTTATACGAGATTGGAAGGTTAGGCTCATCTCCAAATCAAATAATTGAATATTTAACCAATCAAGCTAACTTGAGAATTTGCCAGAAAGACTTTAGCCTAATCATTCAACAAGCCATGCAAATTACATGGACACACGATGTTTTTGATCGCCTCATCGTCGCAAACGCAATGGTCAACGAAAATGTTCTACTAAGCAAAGACCACAAAATTCTTGAAAACTACACCCATGCGAGATGGTAGGAATAGTAGTCATTTGAATATCTAGACTGTAAGTAAGCGATCGCAGTTTATCCGATATGTTCATAACAAATATCCTGAGCCAATTAACCTGATAATAACACTTTGATTTTCTATGCGATCGCCTTATTTCTCAAAGGCTTACAAAGTCAAGCAAAAAATAAACCCTAATCCAAAATCGCCAAACTATGAGGATTCTCAAGCATCAGCAAACGGCTTTTCTTAATCAAATTTCCGTAGCAAACAATTAACTTTTTTTGTTGATGAGCAGAAGTAGCGATCGCCGTCCTTTGGCTTTGTAATAGACCACAGGCGCGATCGCGGTTAGTCCTTCCCGTCTGGCTCTGACAAATGTGCCATTTCCTGCGTAAACGTACTCATACATTGATGTCGTCGCGATTTCAGGCAGATGCTGATTCATGGCGATGATGTGCTGAATCAGTCCCGCACTAAAGGCGTGTAGCGACAAAATCAACGGTTTATTTATACCAAGCCTCATACCACTGACGCATCTGTTCAATTTCTATCCTTTCAGCTTGCACAATTATACTGGAGAGAGTTCTCATTTCAGGGCGATCGCTATCAACAACCATACTAGACATCATCAACGCCATTTTATGATGAGAAATCATCTCTTTGATAAAAGCTTTGTCAAAATCAGGAGCCGATTCGAGAGCCTTGAGATCGCCAGTCATCATATTTTCCATTCCCATTGGTTTTGTCATTCCCATTGGTTTTGTCATTGGTTTCGGCATTGGCATTGCCATTGGCTTCTTCATGTCCATCGTGTCCCCCTGATTCATCATCGTCATAGCAGAAGGAACCGACGTGCCATACCACTGCTTGTACCAAGATGTCATTTGCGCGATTTCGCGAGTTTGATCGCTCTTAATTGACTGAGCAAGCTGCTTAATCTCAGGACGTTTAGAACGTTTGAGGGCCAGATCTGCCATTTTTACAGCACCTTCATGATGCGGAATCATCATTTCGATAAAATGGCGATCGGTTTTCTCCCCTGCCATCATCATGGCTTGCATCATCATCATCTCGCCCTGAGGCATCATCTGGCTTTGACCGATCGGCTTTAAGGGTTCACCTTTTGGTTGTTGAATTTCTGGCTCTGATTGCTCTGCTTTAACAACACTTGGGAGAACAACATTCGTAGCCGCAACGATAACGGCAGTGCCACCAATTAAAATGCTAGTAATACGCCAGGACAATATTTTGCGTATTTGAGAATTTTGAGAGTTCATAGATTTATAGTTTTTTGGTTTTTTAGTTAATGCTATGTTCTTAACCTAGTGCAAGAAAATGAAATCATGATGAAATAGCTTCGTTTGCAATGAAACTTAATTCAAACAGCATAATTGCTAGCGAATATCTCAGGCTCATTTCTAGTAAAGGGTTTAGTATCGTTTTAGTCCCTCAAGAACTACTAGCTCGACACAATAAAGGAAAGAAAAAATGAGCCTTACTATATCCACTAAGATAGTATTGAGCGCAGATGTTGCTGGGAGAACTTTCTTTTTAGGAAATCTCCTAAGGAATTAAGAATTAGATTTTGTCATCACCCAATCGAGAGACTTTTTTATTCTCTTCTTTAACTATGAACACCACAATTTAACTATTTAACTATGAACACCACCACATTGAAGCTACGCGGGATGAGTTGTGCCTCCTGCGCCAATAGCATTGAATCCGCCATTCGCGCTATTCCAGGGGTGAGCGAATCCAATGTCAACTTTGGAATAGAGCGAGCCAGTGTCACTTATAATTCAGCCCAAACGAATGTAGCTGCGATTCAGGCAGCTGTTGTTGCAGCGGGATACTCTGCCGAGCCAATTCAAGAGCAAGACTTGTTAAACGGGGATAACGACACCGAACGAAAAACCAGGCAAGCGGAGTCACGAGATTTGCATCTCAAGGTCTGGACGGGAGGCATCATTAGCGCAATTCTCGTCATTGGTTCGATCCCGATGATGACGGGGTTATCTATCCCGTTAATTCCAATGTGGCTGCATAACTTTTGGTTGCAAGCGATCGTAACTGCCCCCGTCCAGTTTTGGTGTGGTAAATCCTTTTATGTCAATAGTTGGAAAGCCCTCAAACGTCATGCGTCCACAATGGATACCCTGATTGCGTTGGGTACCAGTGCTGCCTATTTCTATTCGCTATTTGTAACGATCTTCCCTGGCGTCTTAATTTCTCAAGGACTCGAACCGAGCGTCTACTATGAAACTGCGGCAGTTGTAATTACGTTAATTTTACTCGGACGCTTATTTGAAAATCGGGCGAGAGGTCAAACTTCTGAGGCCATTCGTAAGCTGATGGGATTGCAAGCAAAAACAGCCCGCATCGTTCGTAATGGGCAAGAATTAGAAGTATCGATCGCGGAAGTTCAGCTTGATGATGTCATTTTAGTTCGTCCAGGTGAAAAAATTCCCGTCGATGGTGAAGTAATTGAAGGTAGTTCGACTGTCGATGAAGCGATGGTAACGGGTGAGAGTATCGCGGCGAAAAAGCAACCTGGAGATGAGGTCATTGGCGCGACAATGAATAAAACTGGTAGCTTTAAGTTTCGCGCAACACGAATTGGAAAAGATACGTTCCTCGCGCAGATTGTCAAATTAGTACAGCAAGCTCAAGGCTCAAAAGCTCCGATTCAAAAGTTGGCCGATCGTGTCACAGGCTGGTTTGTTCCGGCGGTAATTGCGATCGCTATGCTCACTTTTATCATTTGGTACAACATCATGGGTAACGTGACGCTGGCGCTGACTACAACGGTCGGCGTACTCATCGTTGCTTGTCCTTGTGCGTTAGGATTGGCAACTCCGACCTCTATTCTCGTTGGCACGGGTAAAGGTGCCGAAAATGGCATCTTAATTAAAGGTGCTGACAGCCTAGAGTTGGCACACAAATTACAGATAATTGTCCTCGATAAAACGGGCACTTTAACTCAGGGCAAACCCACTGTTACGGACTTTATTACGATCGATAGAATGTCACACAGTAATGAACTCAACCTATTACAACTAGCCGCATCTGTCGAACAAAATTCCGAACATCCTTTGGCAGAAGCCGTGGTGCAATATGCCCGATCGCAACAGGTTGCAATAATTGATGTTATTGAGTTTGAAGCGATCGCTGGCAGTGGCGTACAAGGGCAGGTCGCAGGTCGATTTGTCCGAGTGGGAACCCACAGATGGATGAATGAATTAGGGCTTAAAGCTCAGGGTCTTCTGGAGCCTCAAAGAGATAAACTGGAGCATTTAGGTAAAACGGTAATTTGGATTGCTCTAGATGAAAAAGTGCATGGAATAATGGGAATTGCTGACGCGCTCAAGCCATCCTCTGCCGACACTGTGCGGGCATTAAAAACGCTAGGATTAGAAGTGGTGATGCTAACTGGAGATAATCGCCCGACGGCTGAAGTAATTGCGCGGGAAGTCGGCATTACTAGAGTGCTAGCAGAAGTCCGCCCCGAGCAGAAAGCGAGTACGATTAGTGAACTGCAAGCATCAGGCAAAATTGTGGCAATGGTGGGGGATGGCATTAATGATGCTCCGGCTCTGGCTCAGGCAGATGTGGGGATTGCGATCGGGACGGGGACTGATGTGGCGATCGCGGCTAGTGACATCACGCTGATTTCTGGGGATTTGCAAGGGATTATTACAGCGATTCAACTTTCTCACGCTACGATGCGAAATATTCGTCAGAACCTATTCTTCGCGTTTATTTATAACATTGCAGGAATTCCGATCGCCGCCGGGATTTTGTTTCCCTTCTTCGGTTGGCTACTCAGTCCAATGATTGCAGGTGCCGCAATGGCATTTAGTTCAGTTTCTGTCATTACAAATGCGCTACGGTTACGTAATTTTCAGCCTAAAATACTTCATTAATTCGCTCTATTTGGAGAGGAGTAATCATGCTTCAACACAAGATATTTATGGCAACATTAATCGGCTTTGGCTTTCTGCTTGGTGTAATTTCAGGAGCGATCGGCTCGGAGGTCTTTGGATGGTGAGAAAATCAGCAATTATCGCAACGATCGGCGTATCGATTGGTTTAATTTCTAGCGGGGCAATTGCCCAAACGATGCGCGAACATGACCAATCTACCCCCACAACGTCAACGAGCGAATTTCAGCGAATCGAACAACCCCTATCGAACAAATTATTAGTCACCGTTGGCGGTTTAAGTCTAATCGGACTGGAGTTATGGTGGTTTCTATTTAGCAAGCCAAAAGCCCTCAAAGCCGAGACTCAAGGAGGTATTCAGTCTGTTAACATTGTTGTTAATGGGGGCTATGAACCCAGCTATATTGTTGTTAAAATAGGGCAGCCCGTGCGGCTCAACTTCGACCGAAAAGATCCGAGTAGTTGCCTGGAAGAGATCAGATTACCGGAGTTTCGGATCGCCCGAACACTCCCGATCGATCGAATCACCGCGATCGATTTCACCCCAGATAAACCTGGTAAATATGAGTTTACCTGTGGCATGAATATGTTTAGGGGTACGATCGAGGTGCAGCCTGTAACTGGAGCTTAAATAAAGTATTCATAATGAGAGACTACTAAAGATAACGTTAATGGTATATTTAATTGATTAAAAACTATTAAATCATGACGTTAGATCAAAGAAATTCATAGTCTGTTTTTAGTTTTCTCTCTAGATTTAAAATATTTAATCTATTTCAAAATAAGAATTTAAAAAGGAGTAACTTAATTGCGATCCTCTAGCAGAAAGGCTCCAACGCATGAAAAGTTGAGCAAACTACTATAAATGGAGCTATATGAAAACTCAAATCTTAGATGCTACGATCGATCTAGGTGAATATAGTCATCAAATCATTCACCAAAATTTACAACGATTTGTTGATCAAGAAAAAGCGGTGCTCAAGGATCAAGATTCTGAGCCGTTACATCAAATGCGGGTGGGGATGCGGCGATTGAGAACAGCCGTTGGAGTCTTTGAATCGGCGATCGTCTTGCCCAAAACAGTGAGCCATTCATCGCTCGGAAAGATTTCTCACTGTTTAGGCGCAACCCGAGATTTAGATGTCTTATCTCACGAATTAAAAATTCGCTATCAGCCTTTGTTGAAGGAAGCAGAACGATCGAATTTTGATAAAGTCCTTAAAAAATTGCATAAAAAACGTGCCCAAAGCTTTTTGAAATTGAAGGAAATGTTGAAGGGCGATCGGTATATTCATTTAAAGCAATCGTTATCGGACTGGGTAGACCGACCTATTTATAAACCGATCGGCGCTTTATTGGTCATACAAGTTTTACCTGATCTGTTATTGCCATTAATCTGTCAGATCTTTCTCCATCCTGGCTGGCTGGTCGGAACAACTATACAGGCTGGTAATGTGATGCTGATGGACAATTCTACGGCATTGAATCAACAATGGTCACAATTTGGAGATTTGTTGCATGATCTGCGGAAGCAAATGAAAGGCGTTCGCTATACCTTAACAGGGAATAGACTTAATGTTTTTAAAAGACTGAAAGCGCAAAGTTAATAAGGAATCTAATTCTCGTTTGTGAGTAGTATGAGACATCTCAAGACAATTAGAGATAGCTAACTTAAACGAAGAAAAGT
>JAPLHZ010000042.1 GCA_026389365.1 Cyanobacteriota bacterium | reverse complement strand
GGACATCCGGTAAATCGAGTGGAATGTGAATCTGATTCTCCATGAGGCCCCTCGCTTGCTGGCTAACATCTTGATTTTACAGCCAATCGATGAACGCTATATCTGGATGCCGACCACGGCAATTCTAGGAGAACCTTAATTTTCTCCTTGTAATCGCGATCGATATAAATGGGTTTTATCCCACATTCCGCTAGTCCAGATTCAGATTTCTAATTAAAACGAAGGCAATGGGTTTGACACGCTCTATCCAGGAAACAATGGCGCAAATAGTTATAGTTTATATGTACTGAAAAATCTAAGATGTAGGCTAGGAGCGGGTTTCATTTTTTAATTATTTTCGACTTTCGGAACTAGCGGAATGTGGGTTTTATAATGATCTTAAAGTAGTACAATTGTTTTACTATGTTTGCGTAGTTTTAAATGCGACGAGATTCAATTTTTTACAAACTCTTCAAGCAAATGCCAGAGCTATTGTTTGAACTGATCGAGCAGTCGGTCCCGGATGCCGATCGCTATCGTTTTGACTCAGTGGAAGTGAAGGAGACAGCATTTCGGATCGATGGCGTTTTCTTACCACCGGACGATTCAGAATCCAAGGTGATTTTCTTCTCAGAAGTTCAGCTTCAGAAAAAAGAAAATCTGTATAAACGATTCTTTGCAGAGATCTTTGTGTCCCTGCGCCGAGCAGAGATTGACTATGACGATTGGGGTGGCGTCTTGATTTTTGGTTCCCGCAGTATGGAGCCATCCAGTTCAGTCTTGTACCGATCGTTACTGGAAAGCCCTCAAGTCTTTCGGATTTATCTGGATGAGGTTGAGAAATGGCCTGAACCTCCGTTGGCGATCGAGCTTGTCTTGTTGGCAATGTCGTCTGAAACTGAAACGCCCGATCGGGCAAGGGCTTTACTCGATCGGAGTGAGCAGGAAGGTCGGCAACAGGACATTCTGGAGTTGATTAGCACTATTATGATGTATAGGTTTCCAAAACTAGGCTGGGAGGCAGTTGCAATGATGTTAGATATTCAAGATGTACGGTTAGAGGACACTCAGGCTTATCAAGAGATTGCAGAGAAACAAGGGCAATCTGTGAGAGTCTCGATGACTTTGATGCAACTCACCGAGTTAATCGGCGATATCTCAGACGTAATTCAAGCAAAAATTGCTACGTTAACCTTGGAGCAGTTGGACGCATTGGGTAAGGCATTGTTGCGGTTTAAAAAACTGACTGATCTGGAAGCTTGGCTGAGTGAGCATCGCTAAAATACGGTTTAAATTTCATCGCGATCGCGCTGCTGCCCTAACCTATAGCAGGAGCCGATCATGCCTCACTACAACCCTCGCACCATTCGTAGAGATTTAGCCCTCCTCACCGAAGACCGTCTGTATGCGATCGATATCACCATCCGCGCCGGAGGATCGCGCGTTTCCATGGTCGATGTTGCCGACTTCGCCCCACCTGCTGAAGTCCTCGAAATCTGGAACAGCCTTCACCATAAAACCAAACCACCCCAAATCCGTCTCTTTGAAGCCCGCGAACTTACCGTCAGTTTTGGATAAGATAGTCGGCTAAAGAAGGCAAAAAAGGAGGAGCCGTTAGGCCGAAGTTGTAAGGCAATCAGCAGGTTTCTCCCCTATGTCTAGCATAGAAGAACTGTTTTGCCATGTCGATGATTTTTGTGGTTCTCCCAGAATTCCCGTGGAGGACGCTAGATGTGGTTTGAAGGCAATTGACAATCCTAGGGAATTTAGGTTGCTGGAAATCGCGTATACCCATTAAGGTCGAG
>JAPLHZ010000319.1 GCA_026389365.1 Cyanobacteriota bacterium | reverse complement strand
TTTTGATGTGAATCGTCTCTTTCAACGCCTCACTCTCGACCTTAATGGGTATACGCGATTTCCAGCAACCTAAATTCCCTAGGATTGTCAATTGCCTTCAAACCACATCTAGCGTCCTCCACGGGAATTCTGGGAGAACCAGACTTCTCCGCTTTTGAGCCGGGCAATCTCTCGCCCTTGCAACCCCTCCTCCACCACCTGAAATTCTCCGCTCACCACCACATAAAGGGCATCCACGGGATGGCCTTCCTGAATCAAGCGAGAACCTGTTTCAATCTTCTCTTTGCGTCCCACACGCATCAACCAATCAACATCGGCATCATCTAGCTCACCCAGAATGAAAAGAATTTTACGCATTGTGGCCACAAAGTCTATTGGAGGATCCGCTATCAGGTTTCTAGTCTAACAATTTTTGTGGCAAGGCATAAACATCACGTCCGCCAAACAGGGAAAACGCTACGGAGTGTCGTAAATCTTTACTGGAAAGGGTAATAAATAATAATATTCCGATCGCCACAATGCCCGTCGCCACTCCAAACAACCCTCGATAACCAATTGAGTCGGCAATCCCTCCCAAACTAGGGCCAGCGGTGAAAATCCCTAAATCAAATCCACTGAGACTTAACGCAAAAATCCGTCCACGCAGCTCGGGGGAACACCGATCGGTAATTGTGGCCATGGTCACAGGTAGAAACATTCCGCTGCCAATGCCTTCAATCAGTCCAGCTAAAATAAAGGTTCGATCGCTCGGAATCAGCCACAGCAACGCCATTGATAGAGCATAGGCGGCCATCCCCAGGGTAATAAATCGGCCTCGACCATAGCGATCGCTTTGTTTTCCGGCGATCGATCGGGTGGCGAATCCCATAATTGCAGCGGACGAATAGAAGGCACTGGCCGTAACGTGAAGCTGATTTTCTCTCACATACAGCGGCACAAAGGTACTCAGAATCCCAAAGGCCAGACCAACCACCAGCAGTGTCAAGGTCGGAAGTCGAAAGCTATTGCTTGTTAATATTTTCCAAAAGGGCTGAGTATTTTTGGCTTGAGTCGCAGACTGGGGTTTCGCGGGCACCACAATTTGAGAGGCTAAGACAACGCTGACTGCCGCTAAGGTACTGGCCAACCAGAAACAATCAGAATAATTAGAATAGCCCCGCGATCGCAGCACCCAATCACCCAGCAGTGGTCCAAAAGCCATGCCAATGGGATACGTAAGGCTCATAGTTCCAATGACTTCGCCACGATGTTTGGGGGGAGCAATATCGGCCACTAAAGCGCTATAGGCTGTCGCAAATGCGGCAATACTAATGCCATGAAAAATTCTCACCCCGATTAATGCAAATTTTTGAGTCACTAAGAGATAAGCCACAGGAGCCGTCATGGCCACTAAAATACCCAATATCAAAACTAGTTTTCGTCCGCCAGAATCCACCATTTTTCCCAGATGTGGCCGAAAGATCAGCAGACCTACGGCAAAGGATCCCATGATAATGCCGAGTTCTTGGGCGGTGGCGTTGAGGTCATTAATATAGAGCGGCAATATGGGCAATAAGCTGGCCATGCAGGACCAAAAGACTAAGCCTGATGCAAATAAAAACCAAAGATTTCGACGGATGGGCGGGGACAATTTGGCGATCGCACTCATAAAAACGTTGAGCCTGAATTAATTAGGTCTGTTAATTCCCAACAGAACAAGACCTAATGCGAGAGCTATATCCTGTCAGGGGATCTACCATAGCAACTCTATTGTCATTTTGGTTACAAAAGTTTAAGTAAGACGCCGATCGGACGGGAAATCGATCGATCGCGTTGGAAACGATCGTTCAGAGTAGTAATTTGATGATCGGGTAACTGGTTTAGATTGGATAGATTGAATTCGATCGGTTCACCATTTCTATGGGAATGAATACGATCGCTTCAATCTTTAAAATTTCAAGTCAATCTAAAGGTGAAATTAGCTTGCATAGGTGCTAACCGAGAGACTTCAACAGGGATGTCAAATCAGACTTTTCAACAACATACACCTTGCGTACCCTATCAGAGGGTAATGAAACTTTAGCATCAGAGAACACGATGATTGGAGTAACAAATTCTAAGCTCTTTTGTTTTTTAACCTGCAAGGCTTGTTTCATCGTTTGATCAATAAAGTCCTTCTCAAAAGGATAACTCGTCTTTCCCATTCGTCGATGTAGCTGCTGACCATTAAATCTTACCTCCCCTTTATGAGATTTAACGTCAATTACATACGCTCTATTTTGAGGCGAGATACATACAATATCAGCGTCACCAAGTCTATTACCTAAGCGCATACCATACTCCACTTGCCACCCCTCTTTCACGAGCTGAGACATTTCTCTACTGGTGACTTCTTCTCCTTTAGCACCTTGATCCGCATTCTTGGCACGCTTCCACAAGTCCATTCCATTGACGACTAATCCTAGAGCAATGACAACAAGCATCACATAAAATATGACAGGCATCTCTAGTGAAGACTTAGCCTGAGAAGAACTGTTCGGGACAAGTTGCTTGAGCAAATACCCAGAGGCTTTCATCCACAAAATTGGCACACAGACAACAAGTACCGCTGCAACAAAGGACATAACTGCTTTGACTCGTCTTTGAGTGCAAGTTCACGTATGTTTTGCCCTGCTCGACGATCGCTTTTAAGCATAAGACCTTCATAAATTTATTCAAAATCCTATCATCAGGCAAATGTCTTTATCAAAAAAGTGAGAATGGTTGGCTGCCCACTTTTGACAAGCTTTTCGGAACTCGGTAGTTGACGATACAAAAGAAAGAGAAAGAATATGAATTTAATAAATTAATTTCTTCTTTTCCTTGGTGGTCTATATGGCTGTGGAGATCGGAGAATTATCAGACTCCTCAAAACTTTTATTTGATTTACAAAAGGCAAATTCGATCGCCCAAAGTTTTTCAGGATGTCTAGAGCCAGAAATCATTAGCCGTAAAACAGCCAAGGGTTTAGTCGAACTGTTCCACTCGGCTTTTGCGCGTATTTGGCTAGTTGAGCCTGATGGTGCAAACTTAAAGCTTGTGGCCTCTTCAGGTCTATACGATCGGATTGATGGTTCCTTTGCCAGAGTGCCCATGGGAGCTTATAAGGTCGGGAAAATTGCTCATAATCGAGTTTCTTTTTTAAGTAATAATTTGGCTGAAGAAACTTGGGTCAAAGATCGTGCATGGGCGATCGCTAATCAAATTCGGGGATTTGCAGGATTTCCACTCATCGCAGGCGATCGCGTGATTGGTGTATTGGCGACATTTAGTCATGGAGCACTCACGCCTGAATTTTTGGAAGTTTTACAAGTACTTTGTACTACGGTGGCTAATGCCTTAGATGCAGCAATCCAGTATCAACAAAAGTTTAACCAATTAGATAATTCAGGTAGTAATGTCTGGGGGAAATCGCCTTTATCGGATCAGATTGCAGCCATTCTAAAACCTGTGCGTTTGACCTTGATTGGAACGGAAGAACCGATCGAGCTTTCCCAATCTCAAGTCTTCCTGCAAGTAAGTGATGTGCTAAGTCGTGTTGAATGTCGTCAATGTCGATTAACCTATCAGAAAGAGGGGATTGTTCTAGAAGCAACCGCAGTTATTCCCTCGCTAGATTTGCAAGAACAGGAAAGTTGGTTACGATCGCAATTAGGACTAGTATCATTGATGGTTTCCTATTTGGGCGGTCAACTTGAAAGTCAGATAGGACTTGAACAGAAAGTGCTGCAACTGTTGGTCAGTCTTCCCTATACCGCTAATAAGACTGCTTCCTCTCTTCAAGACCAAAGCGGTTTACCTGTGTTGCCAAATCCATTGTCGGAAAGAGAACGAGAAATTTTAGGCTTTTTAGTACAAGGATTGCGCGATCGAGATATTGCCAATCATTTAATTATTAGTGAAAGCACTGTTAAGTTCCATTTAAATAATGTACTAACCAAGCTCAAAGCCCGCACTCGCTACCAAGCACTCTATGAAGCGACTATCCAGGGATGGATTGTGTAGCGATGGGTTGCACAACCAGAGAACCTGACTATTTCACTAGTACAAGGCGGCTAAAGTGAAGATACTATAAGAAGAAATGAAATAATGATCAAAGATTAGTGTTTATGGCATCTCCAAAAGCATTGCATTTAGAAAAGTTGGAAAAGGAAGAATTACAACAGATAATCAATCGACAC